>JAUCGB010000029.1:14566-39652 GCA_030377895.1 Anaerolineales bacterium HSG24 | reverse complement strand
AAACAGGAACACAGAGTTTCACAGAGACGCACAGAGGAACACAGAGGAAAGAATAATTCGCTTTTTCTCTGTGAAACTCTGTGTTCCTCTGTGAAACTCTGTGTTAATTAGTTCAGGCTGTCGGGTACTAAGTAATCAGTACTTAGAATCACGCCTCACGTTTCATCTCTTATCATTATGTCTATGTCTATTTATATTACTATATTTATCATAATCGGATTACTGATTGTCTTGGCGGTTCAAAATGTCAAGCATCGTCGCACTCAAGAGGAGTTGACGGAATCTAGGCGCGAAATCTCTTATCTTGAGCCGGAGTTGGTCGCCAAGAAGCAAGAATTATCCGAAGTTCGGACTCGACGGAAACGGTTATTAGCGGCCTCAACCGAGGCCCTGATTATTGTTGAGGAAGGGTATCGTATCTCCAGCGCCAATAAAGTGGCCCGGCGATTGTTTGGGGGCATTTCTGAGGACATTTCTTTTATCCAATGGACCCAGCAACATGAGTTACAAGAATTGGTGGAAGAGGTGTTTAAGGGGGTTAAAATGCCCTCATTGTACCTGACCGTCAATGATAATATTTTAGTGGCTAGAGCGCGTTCCATCAAAAATAAAAAGACCAAAGCAGTTTTCGCGGTAGCCTTAGCGATTCATGATGTGACCGAGATACATCGCTTAACTCGAGTAACACGAGACTTCGTGACCAATATATCCCATGAGTTGAGAACTCCCATCACCTCTATTAGCCTGTTAACTGAAACATTACTAAATGGAGCCTTGGATGACCCTGACGTAAGGTATGAACTAGTTACGAAAATCGCCGATCAAACCGACAGCCTCAGTCAATTAGCTCAAGAGGTGCTAGATTTATCGCTCATTGAATCGGGGCGCGCTCCGCTCCGTTTAGCCAACTGCCCCTTAAAGCAACTTGTCCAAAGCCAAATCGAGCAATTATTGCCGCAAATCAATCGTAAACGGCTCAAGATAACGATTGAGGTATCGGATCAGTTACAGGTTTTGATTGATCAAAGCATGATCGAGCGAGTGGTGAGTAATCTACTGCATAATGCCATGAAGTTCACCAAAGAAGGGCAGATAGCTGTCTCTGCTTCTCCGCTGACGGCAAAGACGGCCAAAAAAATTGGAGAATCAGACGCTGAGTATTGGGTGTTGGTGAAGGTGACAGATACCGGAATTGGCATTTTACCTGACAATATCGAGCGATTATTTGAACGATTTTATACTGCTGACCGAGCCAGAAGTAATAATCGCTCTGGTACGGGGCTAGGGTTAGCCATTGCCAAACATATTGTCGAGGGGCATGGTGGTCAGATTTGGGCACAAAGTGACGGAATATCTGGTAGTCAGTTTTTGTTTACCCTCCCTGCTGAGACATAGTGGCACACAGAGTCCAAACCTTCAGGTTTGCCAAGATCAAACAGACCAAGGTTTAGCTTACCCTTTTGGGTGGTGAGGAGATATATCGAGCCAGCCAGTGATTTCAGGTAAATATTCAGTGAACTCGCCAGAAAGAGCGTCAGAAACCCGATTTCTCAAAGAAATCGGGTTTCTAGGGCTATTTTACTGAACTTTTACCAACCGTCCCGCCAACTCGGCAAACAAGCGGTCATACCCCTCGGCCTGAATCTGCCAGTCGTACTGCACCACCACATCGCGCAGGCTGAACTGCCGAGTCTGCTCAATGTTGGTGATGGCCTGCTCTAAACGGCTGACCAGTTCATCAAAAGTATGGTAAAAGCAGTGGGGCTGATATTCGGCTGGAATCAGATAGGGGTAGGCCAAGCGATGGGGCAGGAGGGGAAAACAGCCACAGTAGATGGCCTCGACCACCGTGCCGCCGAAAAAATCCTGATTGGAGGTGACGGGCAGAATGTCGGCTCGCCATAACCAGTGGGCGTAGTCAGCAAACGAATCGGCATAGCCAAATTGCACAATATGTTTTGCCAAACGAGTTTGGCTTTGCAAAAACACCTTGGGTTGCTGACTAAAATTCTCGCCTAAGACGGCTAACTCGAACGATAGGCCACGCTCAGAAAGGATAGTTAGTGCCCTAAAGAAATCGGCGGGGTTTTTGTCATGCTCCCAGCGGTGCGCCCACAGGATGAGGGGGAGTGAAGATTCGGGTAGGATGGAAACTCGCCCCCCCTCAATCCCCCCCAAAGGGGGGAGGCTAGTTCCCCCTCCCTTTGGGAGGGGGTTAGGGGGAGGGCAGAATCAAACCGAGCCAAATCCAAGCCCAAGGGCAACACCTGACTTTTGTCGGCAATCTGTTGCACTGATGGCAGTTCATTAAAATCGGGAAAATGTTTGAGCAGGTTGGGCAGGGCGGCTAAAAAGCTGTCTCGGTTATAGCCGGAGTTGAACAGCACCATGTCGGCACAGAGCGCCGAACTGTAGTTGATAAAGCCGTAATGTTTGTCTCGTTGTTGAGCCACATCGCGGTCAGTGGGCGACCACGGATAAGTGAGTTGATTTTCATGGAAATAAAGTGCCACCGGAATATGAGCGGTGTGGGGTCGAGTTAAAGCCAAGAAGCTGGTCAAGTCAACCATGTCGGTAGCCAGAATCAGATCAGGTTTGGTCGGCAAGGCCAAAAACTGGCGAGCCAACGTGACCGCACCGCCATGCATGCGCCATTTCCAAAAGCGACCGGGCAGGGTCAGCAGGTCAACCTGATGGCGACTGTGCCGAGCGTAACCGTCGGCCCACTCAGCATGGGAGCCGGTGTAGTAGGGTTCTAGGAGGAGTATTTTCATAAAGTACTGATAACTACGCAGAACTCATCCAATGACTATTATAGAGCAGAATTTACAGGATAGGAGAATAAAAATTCTCTTATCCTGTGAATTCTGCTCTAAATAGCATAAATATTGTGGACTATTTGAATTGTGCGGAGTCTTCAATAAAGTAAAGGAAGGCGTGCAAAAGCTTCAAAACCAAAAAGAGCGTCCTACACGATGAGTCGGGCGCTCTTTTGATACGAGTGCAGTTACATCCACATGATAATCAAGTCATCTACCCGCAAGTTCTGAACTTGCGGATAGATTGTTCTCAAAGCTATATTTCTACTCATTCACCAAAATAATCGGGATATAAACCGAATCATCCTTCAATGATGTCAATGTCAAATCCAAATCTGTTACTTCGGGGGGAACACCAACTGCTGGACTGGCGCGAGTTTCATAACCATCTGCTTCAACCACCACATACCAACAGCCTTCTTCATCTTTAACATTCCAACCGTAGTAGCCATTTTCGGTAGTCAACAGTGGATTTTCCAGCGGGTCAATCTCTTGCGGATCCGCGTCTGGGTCAGCCAAGCGACCAATTTGAGGCGCGTCTGCTAGGTCATTCCATGCCGTGTCACCCTTCGTATCAACCGTATGACAACTATCCTCAGTTGTATCAGTCTCACTGCTCTTGATACTCCAATCGGTCAGATAATAGAGCGTCACTTGAGCATTTTCAATCGGTTCGCCGGATCGCGCGTCGGTGATATAACCACTGGGGTCAATCAACAACGATCCCACTTTGTTGGTTTCCGTCTCGCCAGCGCAACTGTAGCTGACTTCCAGTGTGGTGCGATTGCCTAAGCCCGACTGTAATTTATCAAGCTGGTCAGCCGGAATTGTCGCCGAAAAAGTATCATTCGTGCCTTTCATGGTATATATAATCGGCTCGCCATCTTTGGGAGTCAAGGTTAGCGAAACTTGGTCAGGCGTTGAACCGTCGGCACAGTTGCCCTGACTCGAAATTATCACCTCCCGCTGATTATCAGTCGGCACTGAAATTCGCACTTGACCGGTCGTCGGATTATTTGTTACCCGTCCAGCCTCTGTCTGTGCGGTAATTTTAGGCGATTCAGCAGACTCAAGTTGAGCATTGATATTCTTGGTTATCTGCCCCGATTGAACCTCAACAATTTTCGCTTCATTCTGTTGCGTCACATCATCATAGAACTCAGGCTTAAATTGGCGCGGCCAATGGACAAATTTGAGATAATAATCTCCCGAAGCTAAATCATCAACCTGATACTGACCCTGCTCATCCGTTCGACCTTTGCCCGCCCAACGGAATTTATCCGTTTCATCTTTATAGAAGACACGCACGCCAACTTTGACTAATGGATTGCCCTCCGTATCCGTTACGAGACCACTGATACTACCGGATGTTTCGTTAATGGTCGTCTTAATCGTGGCTGTATTATTATCTGGATTATTATCCGTACCCTCCGCAGAAATCGTGACTTGGTTTATCAATTCTGTCCCTGGGGCGAGATTGTCGCTAATCTGAACCGTTAGACGTATTGTTCCCGATTTATAAGCCTGAACTGTTGGAATCTGCCAACTGATTTGATTGCCCTCAACAGTAACCGATCCAAATTTTGCACTGTTATCTGAAAGATAGGTCATACCCTCCGGCAATTCATCAACCACCACCAGATTACGGACGGCATGAGGACTCTTGTTAATGTAACGAATATAATAATTTACCGTAGAACCAGCCTGAACATAACCCTGAATATTTTTCTTAATCGAAAGGTCATAAGGAATCGGGGTAGCGGTTGGAGGTGCCGGTGTGGGTGTGTCTGGAACTGATGTCGGCACAGGTGTGTCTGGAACAGATGTCGGTACGGGTGTGTCTGGAACAGTTGTCGGTACGGGTGTGTCTGGAACAGTTGTCGGTACGGGTGTGTCTGGAACTGATGTTGCAGTGGTTTCCGGCGTAGGTGTGACGACCGGACAATCGTCTTGACAATCAGTTATCAAAATTTGCGATCTAAAGGGTTGTAGGCTGATACTACCTGTCACCTGTTGACCCGCTAAATCATAATATGTCTTGCCACCCAAATCAACCGTAGATTCAGCATCGGTTTGATTGCTGAACAGTACCGATTGAGCCTGTTTATCTTTGAGCGCGGCTGTCACTGGCTCAAATGTGACATTATCAATCCAATAGTTGGCATCATATTCCTGCGTAGTGAAAAGATGTTTGAGCGAATCAGTCGTCTCCGAAGCCTGAAAGAAATAGCTGTAATCGGTGCGGCTCTTATCATAAGCGAAGTAGCGAGTCTCCAAAATCTCATAATCAGGTGAAGTACGATTGCTCCGTAAACGAATCGTGCCAAATCCATCCCCCAATAAGCTAAATTTTAACCGATACCATTGCTTTTGCGTGATAGAGAGGGTATTCGGAATCAGATTAAAATTACTATCACCCGGATTCTCAATCCGCAGACTGCCTCCGTCCATGCCTGTTTTATTCGGGTCAAAAACAATTTTACTGGAGGGAGACCAACCGGACACATCATTATCAAAGATCGAGTTGCTAATCAGATTTTGGCCCACTTGGGAGGCGATGAACTCATCAAACTGATTATCACACCATGTTGAGCCGACACCATCCGAAAAGTCACTTTTGAATTGTGCCAGCGAATATCGCCGCCCGTCTCGTAAAACAGCCACTTTACTATAAGGATTACAATATTTGTTATTTTTGAACGTCCCGTGGTCGGTATCATTGGTCAACGAGAGGCCAATCTGTTCTGGGCCGAGTGCGTAAATAATATTGCCGGATACCGTATTATTTGTGGATGGCCCATTTTTATCCTGAACGACGATATTCGGGTCATTATTATATAAAATATTGTTACGAACCGTCGTATTGACAAAAGAATTTAATCGAATCCCCATATCAGGATTGTTCGCCACAGTATTTTCTTCAATCAGATTATCCTGAAACTTACTGTCCGCGGCCAACCCCATGCCATAAGTGGAATGTCTAGAACAAGGGTCTTTATTGGAGCTAGAACAGCCATTCGATTCATCCACATTGCCCAGCGATTCCAACATAAAGTTACCTCGAATGATGTTACCATCCGAACCAATTCCAATCGCACCACCATCATTTAGCAGTTGCAACGATTTGCGAACCACATTGTTTTCTACAATATGATGCCCACCATCTTTCAGATAAATGCCAATCCAACCGGTATTTTCAACCGTATTCTGGCGCACGGTGTAAGCCTTACCAAAAACAGAAATACCAATACCGTTATAGGTTCCCTCATACCGTCTCCCATAAACTGGGATCATGGCAGAGTTGCTGATTTGATTCTTCTCAATTGTACTCGTTCCGACATCATAATCCGATTTTGCGTTTAGGCCAATACCTGATTTCATGTTGTAATCAAAATGATTACTGCTGATTAGTGCATCATTCGAGTTCCATGTTGATAGACCAACCAAGTTGTAATCAAAGTGGCAGTTTTTTACCACAACACCCTGCGTCTGGCTGATATGTAATCCATTTCCTGTGAAATGTTTGAAGGTCAGATTCTCAACTGTCGTCTGATTTTCATCCATGCCGATACTCAATCCGGTTGCGTAGGTCGCGCCTTCAATCAGAGTTTGATTTGGGTCAACGCCATCTTTGGGATAGAGATAAACCTTCTTGCTGGTTGAGTCATAATACCATTCCCCAGGATAATCAATTTCTTCTAACTTATCATCAAGGAAATATCCCCATTCTGGCAGTTGCCCACCCAATCCATCGGCCACAATTTTACCCGTAGAGGCGACATAGTCGGTCACTTCAAGCACCTTATAAGTCCAGCTATAGTTCCGAATCCGGAGTCGCGCTCCATTCCAATAATCATTCGGCTTTCCATAATCGGTCAACACGGCATCCTTGAAGGCATCACCGGTGGCAGTTTCATCAATAATCAGCCAATTTTTATCCAAAGGGGAGTCAACATTGGGATAACGGGCAATCGTCATAAGTTCGCCCTCGGCAAACAGATGTTGAATTGTATTCTCGTTTCCTTTTGAATCTTCCACGATAAAGGCTGATACATCGGCCTCGTAAACATTCGTTGAATCTAATGAAGCGTGACCTGTTTTTGTCCAGCCAGTGATTGCCACACTACCAGCGATGACAGGATTATCACCCGTCCCATACGCCCCAATCGTCACGCCGACGGGCGTTTTGTAAAGCGAAAGTTTACCTCTAAAAATATCACCCCGCTTGAATAGCAGAGTCGCATTATCTTCCAATCGAGTGTTACTCGCCTTTTCCAAAGTTTGCCATGCCGTAGCTTCGCTGAGTCCATCGTTGGTATCAGCGCCACCGTTGGCGACATAATAAGTCGGCCCGGCTTGGGCTTGCAATCGTCCAGCCGTTGGAACGACCAGACAAATCATCAACGCAAACAAATAAAACAGTACTTTTGGTAATTTCATGATAAAAGCTCCTTGTGTAGTTTGTCAAAAATTTATTGAGTTATTGGCATTGTTTATATTAGTCTAAGCTAAAACATTATCCGGCAACAGAAATAACTCCAAGCGATTATACCTAACTTCATGACAAGCTACAAGATTATGAATTGTGAATTATGAATGGAAAAGCGTCTCAAACATAATTGACTAGAATCATGAGGACACAATTACTACCTTGTCCTCCTTTTTTTGATATGCAACCTGTCCCAAACACGTAACGCTCGCGCTTTGATGGTTGACATCATTGCTTAAGCCTGTTATAATTAGTGTCAATTTTACACTATCTTGTCTCTATCCATATTCAGGCACACGAAATGGTTCGGGGAGCGATTTCTTAACATGATCCATATCAGCATTTAAGAGGTTTTTTATTTCGCTACGCTCCACTCGGCTACTCTCCCAACGGTTCTATGCCTCCACATTCAAGGTGGTGTTTTTTATGATTTATACTTAGTGTAACAAATACACTATTAAACTTAAGTACCAAACAAAAATCGTGTTGAATTTTTAGACCCTAATTTAGACCCTAAAGGTTTTGAAAACCTTTAGGGTCTCACAATTTATTTGACAAAGCAGGTCATGAACAATCAAACTGAGATACAACAGATTATCAAACAAGCCTTGGCCGAGGACATCGGCCCTGGCGATTTAACCAGTTTAGCCACCGTTCCGACTGATCATATCTGTGACGGTCGATTTATAGCCAAAGCGACGGGGGTAGTGGCTGGATTGGAAGTGGTGCAATTGACTTTAGCGGCGGTGGATGCCAGCATCGAGTTCAAGCCCCTCGTCGGTGATGGGGCGCGGGTCGAGCCGGGGCAGACAATTGCTGAGACTTACGGGGCGGGCCAGTCGCTTCTGCAAGCCGAGCGACTGGCCCTCAACTTTTTGCAACGCATGTCCGGCATCGCCACCATGACCCAGCAGTTTGTTGAGGCGGTGTCCGGCACGCGGGCGGTCATTCTCGATACCCGCAAAACCGTGCCGGGCCTGCGCCTGCTCGATAAGTGGGCGGTTCAGTTGGGCGGTGGTCAGAATCACCGGATTGGGCTGTACGACATGGCTCTCATCAAAGACAACCATATTATCGCTGCCGGAGGAATTACGCAGGCAGTGGAGCGGGTGCGGGCTTTTGACCAGCAAAATCGCCCCATCGAGGTGGAGGTCAAAAATTTGACTGAGTTGGCAGAGGTTTTACCGCTCAACGTTGATCGGATCATGCTCGATAACATGAGTCTGGCCGACATGCGGCAGGCCGTCGCAACCAGCAACGGACGTATCCCCTTGGAGGCATCGGGGAATGTCAACCTAAGCACTGTGTTAGAGATTGCCCAAACGGGCGTTGATTATATTTCCGTCGGGCAGTTGACCCATTCGGTTACCGCCCTCGATATTAGTTTTTTGTTTGAGTAAGGCTGTTCCAATCCCGCTACTCCCTTACTCCCTCTTTAGGAGACTATGATGTCAATCGAACAGATTTATCAAGATATGAAGACTAAATTAAATAATATTGTGCCTGATTTTGAGCTACGCCACAAGGCCGAGTTAGCGCACCAGATTAACGAGTTAAAGCAAGAACGAAATGCGGTGATTTTAGGCCATAACTACATGGAGCCAGCCCTGTTCAACTCGGTGCCGGATTACACCGGCGATTCGCTGGGCCTGAGCCGTCGGGCCGCCGAGACAGACAAGGATATTATCGTATTTTGTGGGGTCGAGTTCATGGCTGAAACGGCCAAGATTCTCAACCCCGGCAAGACCGTCCTCATTCCGGCAGAGAAGGCAGGCTGTTCCTTGGCTGCCAGCATCACTGCCCAAGACGTGCGAGACCTGAAAGTGCGGTTTCCCGGCGTGCCGGTGGTCACATACGTCAACACCTACGCCGATGTGAAGGCCGAGTGTGATGTCTGTTGTACTTCCGGCAACGCTGCCGCCGTCGTCGAGTCGTTTGGCTCCGACACGATTATCTTTTTGCCGGATGAGTATCTGGCCGGAAATGTGGCAAATGAAACCGGAAAACATATCATCTTCCCCACCCGTGACCCAAGCCAAAATCCCGAACAGAGTACCACTCTCGACTATCAGATGATTGGCTGGCATGGTCGCTGTGAGGTACACGACAAGTTCACTGTGGGCGACATCAACAATATTCGTCAACAGTTCCCCGATGTGCTGATTCTGGCTCACCCAGAATGTAGCCCCGAAGTGGTCGCTGCCTCTGATTATGCCGGTAGCACTACCGCCATGATCAACCAAGTCGAACAGACTAACGCCCCCCACTACCTCCTGTTGACCGAATGTGCTATGGGTGACAACATCGCCGCTGCCAATCCCGACAAAGAGATGCTCCGGCTGTGTAGCGTGCGTTGCCCGTACATGAACCAAATCACCCTCGAAGATACCCTAAAAACATTGCAACTCACCCAATATGTGATAAAAATCCCTGAAGATATTCGGGTGCGGGCCGAGCGTTCGGTGCAACGCATGCTGGAGATTGGATAACTCAAACAAAATTTGGTGATAGTCCTGCATAGGAATGAGCATTAATTAACATATACATGCTGATAGTTCGCCTTCGACAAGACTTCGACTGAGCTTGCGTCGAAGTCTTGTCGAAACGCGCAACTTATTTAATTCCGATTCCATAGCTTGACAATGTTACATTAGCCTTCTTGTATGTCATTCTGAGCGTGGTTTGCGAAGAATCCACTCTAAAGTAGCAGAATGGGGGACACTTCCCTTCGTTCAGAGTGACATGTTGTAATCTAACATTGTCAATTCATTTAAAAGGGGTATCTATTATGACTGGGACGGTCACCATTGCCTTAATCTTTATCATTGTGATGATATTGAACATTTTTCATCAACTCAAAAAGGTTATCCAAGCCTCTGATTTAAACCAACTACAACAATTTGTTGCTGTCACTCAATTTTTAGCGACGTTGCCAGTTTGGATATTAGTTCTATTGTGCATATTACAAACATTCCTTAATATCAACTGGTGGTTCTGGTGGGGGGCATTATTGATATGTTGGCATTTAACTTATATTGGAATCACCGCGATAGTATTTAAGGTTGCCATCGTTACAAAAGGAAGTTTTTCTCCGGTAACAAACGGTCTCGCGGTGAGAAGAGGAATCGGACGAATTGTTGGAGCTTTGTTAATGTTAATTCCGATTTACGCCTTATATTAGTTCGACAATGTCACGTTAGCGTTTAAGTGAGGATTACCATGTCATTCTGACGACTGATGAGAGGAAGAATCCACCCAAAAATATCATCATGGGGGATACTTCGTAAAATTCAGTATGATATTATGAAATATGACATTGTCAAGATAGGTACTTCTGCAACATTACCAATAAGCGGAGTAGAGCGCAGGAGATACTACACGAGGGATTTCTCTTACTCCCCTGCTCTCTACTCTCATTACTTCTCATATATTTGGAGATACCATGAATAACAAAATAGAAACCGACGTTTTAATTCTTGGCTCTGGCATCGCCGGAGGCACAGCGGCTTTACAACTGGCAGAATCTGGGATACAGGTCATGCTGGTGACACGAGCTACCGACCCACATGAGTCGAACACCTTTTATGCTCAGGGTGGCATTATCTACGAGGGTGACGGGGATTCGGCTGATTTATTGGAGAAGGATTTGTTGCGAGCCGGAGCGGGGCATGGCCATCCCGAGGCGGTCAAGATTTTGGCCGAGGAAGGGCCGGCCTTGGTACGAAAAATTCTGGTTGATAAGATTGACGTGCCGTTTGAGCGTACCGACACTGGCGAACTGGTGGTCATCCGCGAGGCCGCGCATGCCAAGTCCCGTATCCTGCATGCCGCTGACATCACCGGGCGAGCCATTTCCATCTCGTTGGTTGAGCAGTTACAGCGCCATCCCAACATCACCTTGCTGACCGACCATACCGCCATCGACCTGCTGACCTCGACTCATCATTCGCAAAATCGGTTGGCGATTTATGAGCTGCCCTCCTGTGTGGGGGCTTATCTGCTTAATCAGAAGACGAAAGAGGTGATGACCTGTTTAGCCAAAAAGACGGTCTTGGCGACGGGCGGATTGGGGCAGATTTACCTCCGCACCACCAACCCATTTGGATCGCGGGGCGATGGATTGGCCATGGCCTATCGAGCCGGAGCGCGGGCAATAAATTGCGAGTTTGTGCAGTTCCATCCGACCACATTCCATCATCAAAACGCACCCCATTTTCTGATTTCGGAGGCGGTGCGGGGTGAGGGAGCGCGGCTGGTTCATGCTGATGGGGAGCCGTTCATGCAACATTATAATGAAGAGTGGCGTGACCTCGCCCCGCGTGATGTGGTGGCGCGCAGTATTCATCAGGAGATGGTCAAGCAGGATGTGACCAACGTCTATCTTGATTTGCAGTCTTACATCCCGACCGCCAAAATCAAAAATCACTTTCCGAACATCAACCAACGCTGTCAGCAGTATGGGATTGATATTACCCAAGATTTAGTGCCGGTTGTGCCGGGCGCGCACTATTTTTGTGGCGGGGTGTGGGTTGATGGGTGGGGACGGACGACCGTGCAAAACCTCTATGCCCTTGGTGAGGTGTCGTGTACGGGCGTGCATGGGGCGAATCGGCTAGGAAGCGCGTCGTTGTTGGAGGGGCTGGTCTGGGGGGATCGGGCGGCGCGTGATATTAGCGCAAATCTCTCTGAGGCATCAATCCGCCATGCCGACGATATTCCACCTTGGCAAAATACAGGACTTGAACAGGTTGATTTAGTGCTGGTTTGGCAGGATATGCGCTCGATTCAGCATATTATGTGGAACTATGTCGGCCTCGTGCGAACCACCACCCGCCTGCGCCGTGCCACCCGAGAATTGCGCCATTTACAAATCGAAATCGAGGAGTTCTACCGCAAAACCCAATTGACCGACGGTCTGCTCGGCCTACGAAATGCCGTGCAAGCATCCATCATCGTCGCTAACGCGGCTTGGACAAACAAAACTAGCATCGGCTGTCATTATCGCAAATCGTGAGGCGAAAAGGAACAGCAGTATGAGAATCTACCTAGAAGAAAAAATCGGCAACCCTGACCTATTTACAGGACGTAAGAAAGAAATAACCCATTTTTTAAATTGGATAAATGGCATCAAACAAAAATCCTCCAAGAGTACAGCGATTCTATCCCGTCGGAAGACGGGCAAGTCGGCTCTGTTGCAACGGTTGTATAACCTCACCTTTGAGAGAAATGAGGGCTTGGTGCCATTTTATTTTGAAATACAGGAAACTGATCAATGGATTGTTAGCTTTAGCGAGAGCTTTTTTCTGACGTTCATCTACCAATATATTGCTTTTAAGACCAGAAAACCGATCTATATCTTAGGTGTACCCAAGTCGTTTAATCGGGCAATTGAGATTGCTAAGGCTGAAAAATTGGATTATCTAGTCGATATTATTGCAGATGTTCAGACTAAACAACAGACAGAACAGGTCGATTTATTATGGGATATAGTCCGAGATGCACCGCGTACCGTTGCGGCCTACCATGATGAGCGAGTGGTACAGTTTGTTGATGAGTTTCAGTTTATTAATCGGTTCATTTTTTGGGATAAACATAAAAAAAATAGAGCCGATAACCTTGCCGGAAGCTATCTGCATACTGCCGAATACAGGAATGCCCCCATGTTGATTTCCGGTAGTTGGGTCGGTTGGCTGATGAGCGATTTAATCAGCATGTTGCCGGGACGTTTCAAGCCCTACTATATGGAAGATATTCCCCAAAATGAAGCAATCGAGATGATATATCGCTACTCTTTGCTTGTTGGTGTACCTGTGACTGAGGAAACTGCCTATCTGATGGCTAACATCACCGAGGGCAGTCCCTTTTATATCAGTAGCTTATTCCATTCAATGTATTCTGACAAAGATTTCACTACTGAGGAAGGGGTCTTAAAAACCCTAGAATTTGAGACTTTATATCGAGCGGGAGAAATCAGAGGCACATGGCTAGAGTATATCAACTCGGCCTTTCCTCGCATTAACGAACAGTATGCTAAAGATATTGTGCTATATTTGTCCAAACATCGAGATCGGTTTGTGCCACGTCGGGAACTGAAAGAAGCTTTGGGGCTTGATATGCCCGATTACCAGTTAGACAAAAAAATGGATGCTCTGTTATTAAGTGACATTATCGAAGAGGAGCGTTTTCAATATCGAGGGGTGCAGGATAATATTTTCGACAAGGTATTCCGTGGTCGGTATGGGCATGATATTGACCAGTTTGTCACAGAGGGGGCGCGTAACGAGTATAAAGCTCTGTTTGAGGCATTGAAAGAGAAGTATAAGAGTCTTTCCGGGGAGCGTAACCGCTACAAGGGGGCGTTTGCTGAGTTCATGGTTATCCAGCGTTTGCGGCTTGAGGCGCATCAAGACCAAGCCTTGTACCACTCGATATTCTATAATTTACCGTCTAATTTTGAGTTTGTCTTATATCAAACTGTATTGCCCTACCATACATTCCCGTTACATGAACCACAGTTTCAGATAGATGTCTTTGCCAGAGCCAAACCGAGTCAAGTTTCGTTGATTGGTGAGGTGAAACATCGGCAGGCGAAGTTCTCATTAAAAGAGGCCCAGGAGTTTCAGAAGAAAGCCACCGAATTGATACGTCTGGAGCAGGTAGAGCAGGCGATCTTGTTTGTCTTTTCCTCTGCTGGGTTTCATGGTAATACACTTGATTTTTTACAAGAGAATGGCATTGCTTGGAGTGATGATGCTCACTGGTTGGAGAGTTCGGTAGTCCTACCCGCATAGAACTTGCGGGTAGGACTACCGGAGAGTGTAAAAGTTCAGTAAAGCCACCCCAGAAACCCGATTTCTCAAAGAAATCGGGTTTCTGACGAGTTCACTAAATATTTACGCTGTTTGGGCGATGTTTAACATTGGCTTATCTTCAACCTCAATTCACATGATCATCAGGAAACTGCATCTCCAGTTGTCCCAAATAAATCATCGATTCCAGATCATCCACTGCCTCCGGTTCATAACGTTTCACCACGGCCCGGACTTGGTTTAACTCCTCATCAGTGGCTAGACCAAGCATACGAGAGACATCCGCTGTGTCTTGAATTCGTCCAGCGACGGTTTTCATCAACACCAGATAAGACAACCCAAGCACCGGATAGTCAGCTTTATCTTGATGATGATTCTGCAATGCCTGCTTAAGCCAAGGGTAATCGCCAAAGATAACATCCAATTGAATCCCTTCCGGTGACATCAACAAGTATCCCGGCACCGCCAAACGGGAAATTATGCGATAACCTGCCGCCTGTAGACGTTCTATCGTTTCCTCACCATCCTCATGATGAACGAGGATATCTAAATCTTTGGTTTCCCGTTCTGGCATATAGGCTCGGGTGGCAACATCACCGACAATCACCCAAGTGATGTCTTGTAAAATAGGACGTAAATCAGGCCATAATTTCATAGCTGTCCTCCTTCGTAAAAATTCATGGCAACTACCCGTACCGGGTTTGGCCCGTTTCAGAGACAAATTGATGATAAGATGCCGCTTTTGGGCCGGAGTGAGTTTGCCGTCTGGGGCAATGGCCGCAATCGCGGGGGGAATTGTTCTGTTCATTGTTTTCTCCTTTCGTCTTTCGTCAATAGAACCGTGAACCGTGATCGTTGCGATTATGTAATCGCAACGGCCCGAAGGATAGGGGGTAGTCCTGCACATGTAGTGATCACCTACCCGCAAGTTTGGAACTTGCGGGTAGGTAACTGAGTTGGAACTCCCTGACCTATATCACTACTTCTGCACCGCTACCGGATAGGGATATGACTGTCAATCAAAAAACTCGCGAATTATCACTCATTCTTGTCGCCAAGAGAGTTGGTCACATTCATCCATAATGCCACTCATTTACCATTTATAATTTCATCATGCGCGTTGTCTACGCCCGCACCACCACAATCGTCACATCGTCATGCGGCTCGGCCTGACCGATAAAGTCGGCTACAGACTGTTTGATATAGGCCAGCATGGCTGATGCGCTTGTATTGGGCGCGTCGGCAATCACCTGCTCAAACCGTTCAAAACCGTACATCTCATCGGCCATGTTCTTGGCCTCAATCACACCATCGCTCACCAAAATGATGATGTCATCTTTTGAGAGGCTGACACGAGCTTCTTGATAGCCTAACTGCCCTCCAAGCCCCGTACCAAGCGGCAAACCGCCTATTTCAACCCACTCTATGTCGCCCTGCTGTCGTTTGATGATGGGGCTAATACAACCTGCGTTCGCGGCTTGAACCACACAGCCGATTATCTTGCCCCCTTTGGTGGGCAGAGGGGTGATTTCCAGATAGGTTAAGGCGCAATTTTGATTCGTGGTGCGGGTGTAGGGGAGCAACATTTTGTCCAATTGGCGCAGGAGTTTGGCCGGAGTGTGGTTTTGACCGATTGCCGCCTGAAAGGAGGCCAAGCTGATGGCCATGAGGAGCGCGGCGGGCATGCCCTTGCCAGAGACATCCCCCACAGCTAGGACGTAGCGGGCGAGATCATTGGCAACGCTCAACGTTTTGCTTTGATTAAAGGCGCGGTAGCTGTAGAAATCGCCACCGACATCGCGGGCCGGAACACTGTAGCAGACCACATCAATATCCGACCAATCCGGCTGTTCGATGGGCAAGAGGCTCAGTTGGATATTATGGGCGATAGATAGCTCTTGTCGCAGGGCTATCAACTGACTTTTAGCCTCAACTGCCTGTTTCAGCATCAGCAAGGTGTTAATCCGCACTAAAAGCTCCCGTTTGTTAATCGGTTTGGTCAGATAATCGTTCGCTCCGGCCTCGAAACCGGCTACAATGTCATTGACCTGATTTTTGGCCGTCAGCATCAAGATGGGCAGTTCAGAGAGGGAGTAATGTTGTCGCAACCGCCGACAGACCTCATAACCGGACATGCGAGGCATCATCACGTCTAACAAAATTAGGTCGGGGCGAAACTTAGTCTTAATAATTTCTAGCGCATCTATTCCGTTTTGAGATTGGGTGATGTTATAATTTTGTAGTTTTAGTTGATTGCTTAAGACCTGCAAATTGACCGGCTCATCATCAACAATCAGAATGTTAATTGGGGTATCAGATTTGTTTGTTGTCTGTAGAAACTCGTTCATATATAAGCTGACCGAGTCGGGCTGATGATAGGTGGCATCCGGTGCGATTGTTTTCGATGACTCTTCAGTCAAGTGTGACTCTTCAGTCAAGTGTGACTCTTTCGTCAAGGGCGACTCTTCAGTCAAGTGTGACTCTTCAGTCAAGTGTGACTCTTCAGTCAAGTGTGACTCTTCCGTCAAGGGCGACTCTTCCGTCAAGGGCGACTCCTCAGTCAAGGGCGAACTTTCAGTCAAGAATGATTTTTCTGGCAAGGCAGCTGATTGAGACAGGGGCAAGGTAAAATTGAAGGTTGAGCCTTGCCCCGCCGCAGTCTCGACGGATATCTGACCAGCATGGAGTTCGATCAGTTGTTTGGTGATAGCCAATCCCAAGCCAGTGCCACCGTACTCTCGCTGGGTCGAACCGTCGGCCTGCTCAAACGACTTGAACAGTCGATTGACA
Organism: Anaerolineales bacterium HSG24; assembly: GCA_030377895.1. GTDB lineage: Bacteria > Chloroflexota > Anaerolineae > 4572-78 > J111 > JAUCGB01. Next base: position 22,745 of record JAUCGB010000029.1, on the reverse strand, counting down.
TGGCTTGGGTCGATGCCAATGCCGGTGTCGGTGATACTGATGGCTAGGTAGGCAGAATTTACCTGATTTTGGTTCTGGTTTTGCTCGATAAGTTTAGCATCAACGGTGACAGTGCCGCTATCAGTAAATTTGATGGCATTTCCGATGAGATTATGCAGGATTTGCTGAACCCGATTTTCATCAGCCAGGGCAAAGGGGGTATTCAGGGGGATGTTGTTGACTAGTTGGAGCGATTTTTGCCCTATCAAGGGTTGAGACAGACTCAGCACCACCTCGACAATGGCATAGATGTCAACGGGAGACCTCGTTAGCTCAATCTCTTGATGACGCAGTTTGGAGAAGTCGAGAATATCGTTGACTAGGTTTGATAATCGCCGCCCACTAGCGACCACCATCGACAGGTTATAGCGGGTTGGGGGCGGAAGCTCTCCGGTTGCACCATCAATCAGCGATTCAGCGATGCCGATAATTCCGTTTAGAGGGGTGCGGAGTTCGTGCGAGGTGTTGGCTAAAAATTCATCTTTGAGCCGATCCATTTGGGAGAGGGCTTGATTTTTACTCTTCAATTCGGCTGATTTTGTCTCTAGATCGTGGGAATATTGGCGCAATTGACGTTGTGTTTCCGCAAACCGACGAATCAGAATCACCATTAGCATGATAATGAAGCCAAACACCCCCCAATGTAAAATACGACGAGGTAAGGCAATATATCCCAAATCGTCAACAACAGTGATGATGACCGTTAGCAATATCCAAGCATAGCCTAAGGTGAACAACCGCGCATCAACGTTACCTTGGAGCGCGGCTTGAATCGACATGCTGATAATAATCAACAGGCTGACTACCGCCAGCAGTTCAAAGGGAAGAACTATCGACAACAGTGGGATAAAACCGAACCAGGCCAACGAAATTGTGAGGCAGAAATAGGTCAGATGGAGTTGCCACAAACGACGTACTATCGACCAGCGTCCAGAACCGATAACCTGTTCAAAAAAGAGAATCAACCCCATTGGTAATAATATCACCGTTCCGATTTTACTGTACTCTTGTAGGTATGAATTGGTGGTGAACAGTTCAATCAGTTGGGTGCGGAACATAGTAAAAATGCCCGCGCTTAGGGTAAAAACAGCCAACCCCAAAAACTCGGCTCGTTCAGGACGGCGCACGAAAAAGGCCAATGCTCCCAAACCAAGCAAATTGTACAACCAGGCCAAAATAAATCGGTCAATATCTTTATAGATAATATTTATGATATGGTCGGCCCGAGAGCCAATATATACCCCGTTACGCGGCCCAATTGAGTTATATTCGGAGTAAATGCGTAAGGCGATTGTATGTTCTTGATAGTTAGGAGGGAGGGTGACGAGGTGATGGGGTGTGCCTAGAGCTTGGTCACCCGGTTGACGGTCAACATGTCCGGCCTGATAGATGAGGGTCTGGTCGAAGTAAATTTCTATGCCTTGGTCAACCGCATCTAAAAAAATGGCCGCGTCGTTCCAATGTTGATTGGGCAACGTCCGCCGAAGCCATAATATCCGGTTATCGGCTCGATCTGGCGGCTCGCTTATGTCGGGCAAAGATTGCCATGCGGGGCTGTCTGGCGGGTCGATCAACCACTGCCGCAAGCCAGCCTCATTAATCGGTGAGTCGCCCCAGCGATATTGCCAATCATCAGCTAATTCCATAATTTGAGACTGGTTGATTTGGGCGGATTCAGTTTGGTTACAGCCAACTAACAGCAGTAACAGTATCAATAATAAGATTGTTCGATACATTAAAATTATATTTTACCTAACCTTGTTCTCTGATAATTTGAATTTCACGGGGAGCGCAACTTATTGTAACCGTTTATCCCCTTGTTCCCAATCTGGAGTTTGGGAACAGGGGGGCTGAATAACATGGCTACCACTCCCCTCATCGCGTCAACAATTTATCAACCGCGCTCGCCAACTCAGCCATAGTGCCAACCTGATAAACCGCATCAGCATAAGGCAGATATTTCAGCATGTCGCAATCGTTACTGTTCCACTCGTTTTGCTGACGAGGGTTGAGCCATATTACCTGTTTGCTCATACGTTGCAGTTTGGCCGCGCAGTCGAGGCGGGGGTCGTTCCAACTGTTGCAGGCATCCCCGACGATGATAACTGTAGTCTGTGGGGTCAGGCAATCCCGATGTTGCTGTAACAACTGCTCTAAACATGTTCCCAAATCGGTGTTAGCATGGTTGGGACGCAAACGAGTCGCGGCCTCAGCCAATGCCTCATTTGCGGGGGATTGGGCAAAAATTTGGCTAATCTCATCAAGGGTGTCAATGAAGGTAAAGGTGCGGACGCTGGTCACTTGGTCTTGTAGTTCGTAGACAAGACGTAAGGCGAACTCAATCACTTTTCGCATACTGTGAGATATATCGCACAGCAGGAGGAGGCGGGGTTTACGGCTTTTGGTTTTGAACTTGAGGCGAATCGGTATTCCGCCATATCGCAGGTTCGTCCGAATCGTCTGCCGGATATCCGGTTTGCCGCGCCTAGCTCGTTTGCGGCGCAGGGCAATCCGACTGCGGAGTTGGGCCACCAAGCGACGAATCTGTTGTCGTAACAGGTTGGCTTCTCGCTCGCTCAACTGCTGTAACGAGCGGCCCATCAACTGCTCGGCCTGATTCAGGCGCGTCCCTTGTTGTTTGGCCCATCGATTGGCCGCCCCTCGTTGACTCTGTTGAGTAGCCTGTTCCTGCAAGGCCTCTTGGTTGAGTTGTAGTCCAGCCATAATTTCGGACACGGTTTGAGGCTGGAGGTTATTCTGCCGGAGCAAGTTGGGCAGGCGATTCTCGACATTGGTCAGCAGTTGATTGCCCAACTGATTCATGGTCAAATCATGTACCCGCGCTACGGAGGCGGAGGGGCCAACTTTCTGCATGACCTGCTCGGCCACTTCATCGAACGTGGTTGGGTCGAGCGGTTGACCTTCGAGCATGCCGTTGAGGAGTTGCTCCAGCCGTTCTACCTGACTACCCGGTAAATCGGTAGGGGAGCGGTATAGCTGATCGCGCTTCTCTTCTTGTGTTTTGAGTTGCCCCAACAGGTCGTTGACGGCTCGAAAGAGCAGTTTTTTCTCATGGGGTGATAACAGTTCAAGCAGGTTGACCGTTGATGTTTCTGGTGGTTGGAAATATTGATCGAATAACGCTTCAAACGTGGTCTCGTCGCGGTGCGACTTGATCAATGTTCCTCGTAACGCTTCTTTAAATCCTGCTTGTTCTAACATTCCTATACAGTTGACGGCCCGGAACATGTCCTCGCTCTCGGCGATGGAGATTCGGACTCCGGCTTGGCGTAGTCCAGCGATGAACTCAATTAAAAGTTGTTGCATGAGCATGAGTTTAGGAATCGGAATTAAATAAGTTGCGCGTTTGGCAATCGCCTTCGACAAGACTTCGACTGAGACGATGTAGGTCACGCTTGTAGCGTGACAATAATCGTTTGCCTGTATTGCTGAGGTATTACGGCGTTTATTTAGCAACTAGTGACGCTACAAGCGTCACCTACAATGGTTTTATTTGTAAAGCAAACTTAACGGAGAATGAACCATGCCCTCATTTTTAACTCCTGTCAGCATACCCACCTCAGTCCAATCAAGCAAATAAACCAATCGTTAACCCTCTTCTTTGCCAGTTCCCCAAAAACGGCTAAAATTCCTTATTATGGCTACCACACAGTTGTCCTTTACTCTTGAAAGTATGCCCGAAGATTGGCAGATTTGCCATGCCTTGCGGGAGTTAATCGCCAACGCCCTCGACGAGCAGGTGTTGTCCGGCACTAGGTCGATTAAGCTGTACAAGGACAAAACGGGCAACTGGCACATCCGTGATTTTGGACGGGGCTTACAAGCCGAGCATCTCAGCCAAACCACTTCAGCAGAAAAACAGTTGCGCCTCGCGGACACGATGGGCCGTCGGGGGCAAAACCTCAAAATAGCCTTGTTGACTTTGCAACGGCACAAGGTTGAAACGTTCATCTACTCCCCGTTTGGAGTGTATCGCTTTAATCATGGTCGCACAATGAGCGAAAACAACCCCACCAACCGCCTCCATCTGATACACGATGACCGCTCCCAACCGCTCAAAGGCACGGATGTGGTTCTGCAAGGCATCACTCAGGCTGACTTGGTCACTGCCCGCCAATTCTTCCGCAAATATGCCACTGAAACTCTCGTCGAGCAGACTCGGTATGGCGAGATTTTAGCGCGTAGCCAAGCCGGAGGGCGAGTCTACTTGAACCATGTGTTGGTCTGTACCGAGCCGAACTATCTATTCTCCTATAATATTATCAGTTTGAGCAAGAGCATGCAACGGAAGCTGAATCAAATCGATTTTGTTGTTGAGCCGAGTATTTACCGACCTCGTATCCAAACCATGCTGACTAGTGCAAAAACTCAGGCCGTGCAGAATGTCCTCATCAAACAAGCCAAACTGTCCACTCCGGACGACCAGCGGGACGAACTCCAGTGGCCCAAAGTACAGGCCAAAGCTAACCGCTTACTGGCCGCGCAAACAGGTCTGACTCAAATTGAGCAAACCGTGCATGAGAAAACAAGTGGCTATCAGGTTGAACTGTTCAATCCCTCATTTCCCACTGCCTCACGATCCGAATCCAGCGCGCCCAAAGCTGGCACGCTGGACAGTTTCGCCCAACAAAGGCAAGACCAGCCCCGCTATCAATTTGTCGAGCCAGACGACTTGACCGAGACAGAACGAGCCGTCTACAATCAGCATGGGCAGATATTGACTCTGCTACAGATTAATCAGGCCGACAGTCCCCCTGTTCGTGTTTCCGAGGCGTGGTCGGTCAAAATCAACCCCGCCTTGGGTCTGTGGGACAACACCCACCAGAGCCTCATTATCAGCCGGGCCGCCTTAGACGACCTACCCCACTTTGCCTCCGCTCTGCTCCATGCCCTCAGTCAGCAACAGACCGGAGCCAAGCCTAGCCCTCGCAAAATCGAGACGGCCTTACTGAGTTATCTGGGGCAGTTGGTTGAGGCGTTGGTTGAGTAAGGAATCGGGATTAAATAACATGTGCATTTGCGTCGGAGATTATGGTAGGGGCTACCCGTAGGGGGGCGGTCTAGACTTGGAATGTGCGACCATCTCCGCTCCGCCCCTGCCTCGCCCGTCATTCCGTGGATTCAGGGCGAGGCAAGGCGGATTGGAGTTCTGATTTCAAACCAACGCTACACCGCCTTGCCTAGCCCCTACGATTGCCAAACGCGCAACTTATTTAGGGCTCATTCCTTAACTTGCATGCTCGGCTGAATTTATCAAAATTAGTTTGACATAATATCGTAATGTAGGTATCATTTCAAAGTGGCCTGATTATGTAAACAAGCATGTAAACATCAAACTATGGTGTCTGTAACCGCTCACCACCCTCGTTCCCAATCTGGAGATTGGGAACGTATTTGCCAGATAAACTCTGTTTCTAGCATATTGCAAGTTGCAAACTGAGCAATTGTGTTCCTAAACTGGGTTTGGGAACTAGGGAGCAACGTTTGTAAGCGATGAAATCATTAAGTTGACGAACATGACCCTTTATGTTATGATGCATCGTTAAAAATAAATCCGTAAAGAGGTTGATTTTCGTGGAAATTACCAATGAAGCACTTGAACGTTGCGAAACGTTAGTCATTGCTGAATACAGCAACAAGGAAGTAGAAAAATTATATCAGAAAGCCGCTCGAAAATTGTCTAGGGGGTATAAAATCCCTGGTTTTCGACCGGGCAAAGCGCCATACCAAGTGGTTGCTCGCCGATTGGGTATCGACACCCTCCGTGACCATGCTCTCCAAGAAGACGGGGAGCGGATGTATAACAAAATTTTAGAAACTTCAGGAGTTGAGGCCTATGGTCAAGCTAACCTTGAGAATATTACTTGGGATCCGCTAGTCATCAAGTTACGCTTACCGACCGCTCCGATGGTTACAGCCAGCAACTATCGAGATATTCGGCTTGAGTTTGAACCGATTAGGCCAGTTACGGAAGAGGAAATTCACACTCTTCTGGCTCAGTATCAAGAACAGAATGCTACTTGGGTTCCGTCAGATAAGCCGGCCGAAGTGGGTGACTCAGTCTCGATTTTGGTTACAGAACGAGACGGCAATACCGTTATTACCGATAATGAATCGGCGGACTATGTCTTATTTCTGTCCGAAGCTGCGAATAGAAATCCAACGCCGGATGATAAGTTTACTGAGGCCCTGATAGGGTTAAGAGAAGGAGAGGAGAAAGAGTTTACTATCACTTATCCGAAAAGTTTCAGTAACCCCATGTACTCAGGTAAAAATATTACGACCTGCATTGAAATCAGCGGGGTTAAGGTTAAAGAGCTTGACCCAGTTGATGATGATTTGGCTCAAACCGTTTCAGATGTCGATACCCTTGATGAGTTAAAAACTATGTTGCGAACCAATATAGAACAGCAACGAGAAGGTGAGCAAGATGAGGTTATAGGGAAAGAAATCTTGCACAAGGTGATAGAACTATCCGAAGCGAGTTGGTCTCCATTGTTTGAGGAGCAAACTTTGCAACAATACTTCAAAGAACAAGAATTACTGCTCGAACAACGTAATTTGCGTTTTGAAGATTATCTCGAAATTCAAAAAACGACCAAAAAAGAGTGGGAAAATGAGGCTCGAAAAATCATTGCCTCAAACCTTAAATCGAGCTTTGTAGTAGGCGAAATCGCTGAACAGGAAAATATATATATTTCTGAACAGGAGATTTCGAGTCAAACACAAGTCATGCTTCAATCGATGCAGTTAGACAAGGCTGGTCGGAAACAGTTTCTAGAATCCCCACAAACTCGAGACACTGTCAAAATTACTCTGCTGAGTGATAAAGTTGTCCACTTTTTAGCGCAAGTTGCCAGGGGAAATGTCCCTGCCAAAGCATCAACTACTGACGATGCCGTGGAAGCAGAAGTGTCAGATGCAACAGACGAAGTTTCTGCCGATACGGATGTCGCAGAAGTGTCAGATACACCTGATGTAGAGGCTGCATCAACAGACGAAGTTTCTGCCGATGCACCTGACTCGGAAAAAACAGGGTAGTCCTGCACAAGTAGTGATGATGGGGAAAATCCGGAGTGCAAGGCTTGCCTTGCCTGCAAAGCAAGCTTTGCACTCCTTATCACTACATCTGCACCACTACCAAAACAGAATAGTAATGAAGAGAGCCAGAAAATTTTGCGAAATATTTAGACCCTAAAGGTTCTGATTATCTTTAGGGTCTGCCGCAGAATTTATGCTTACATACATAATTAGTCGTAAAGGAGTACAAACTTAATGATACCGAATGTTCCACAAGCAATGGTTCCCATGATCATCGAAACGAGTGGCCGTGGTGAGCGAGCTTATGATATTTTTTCTCTGTTGCTCAAAGAGCGGATTATATTCCTTGGCACCCCGATTAATGATCAGATTGCCAACCTTATCGTGGCCCAGTTGCTCTATCTTGACCGAGAAGACCCGGAGCGAGAGATTCAGATGTATATCAACTGCCCCGGTGGTGTGATTTACGCAGGATTGGCAATTTATGATACCATGCAACAGATTCAAGCCCCTATTAGTACCTACGGGATCGGGGTTACGGCAAGCATGGGGACAGTACTGCTGTTAGCAGGTGAAAAAGGGCAACGGTGCGCGCTCCCACATTCTACCATTCACATGCATCAAGCCGGTGGTGGGGCGCAAGGGTACACCACTGATGTTGAAATCCAATATCGCGAGATGAAACGTCAACAAGATGTACTGTTTACGATTATCAGTAAACATACCGGACAATCCACGGAGCGTATCTCGGATGATTTTGAACGAGACCGCTGGATGGATGCGACTGCCGCCAAAGAGTATGGCATTGTTGACCAAGTACTCGGCGACCAAGTTCAAGTCGAAGAAGAGTAGGGAGTAGGGAGTAGGGAGTAGACACGTAAGATAGGCTTTAGCCTGTCCCGTACACAGCCTAAAGGCCGTGTTACAAAACCATCTCCCTAACCAAGCACTCGGCGACCAAGTTCAAGTCGAAGAAGAGTAGGAAGTAGGGAGTAGGGAGTAGGGAGTAGACACGTAAGATAGGCTTTAGCCTGTCCCGTACACAGCCTAAAGGCCGTGTTACAAAACCATCTCCCTA
>JAUCGB010000029.1:0-14468 GCA_030377895.1 Anaerolineales bacterium HSG24 | reverse complement strand
ACCGGCGACCAAGTTCAAGTCGAAGAAGAGTAGGAAGTAGGGAGTAGGGAGTAGGGAGTAGACACGTAAGATAGGCTTTAGCCTGTCCCGTACACAGCCTAAAGGCCGTGTTACAAAACCATCTCCCTAACCAAGTACTCGGCGACCAAGTTCAAGTCGAAGAAGAGTAGAAAGTAGGGAGTAGGGAGTAGACACGTAAGAGAGGCTTTAGCCTGTCCCGTACACAGCCTAAAGGCCGTGTTACAAAACCATCTCCCTAACCAAGTACTCGGCGACCAAGTTCAAGTCGAAGAAGAGTAGGAAGTAGGGAGTAGGGAGTAGGGAGTAGACACGTAAGATAGGCTTTAGCCTGTCCCGTACACAGCCTAAAGGCCGTGTTACAAAACCATCTCCCTACTCCCTAACCAAGCCTAAAAAATTCCATAGCAAGGGTGACAACGAATGGCCCCTAGATTTCGGTCTAACACTCAGATATGTTCTTTTTGTAAGCGTACTCAAGAGGATGTTTATCGGTTAATTGCAGGCCCCGATGATGTCTATATCTGCGACGAATGTGTGGAATTATGTCGAGATATTCTTGAAGAGGATGACCCCTCATTTGCAGAGCGTTCTCGGTTCAGTATTTCCGGAGAGGTTCTGTCCCCCAAAGAGATTGTCCATTACCTTGACCAATGGGTTGTCGGACAAGATCAAGCAAAAAAAGTCCTTTCTGTTGCGGTTTATAATCATTACAAACGAATAAAGCAACAACAACACAAACTTCGGACGGATGAGGTGGAGTTGTACAAAAGTAACGTTTTATTGATTGGGCCGACCGGATGTGGTAAAACTCTGTTAGCCCAAACGTTAGCCCGTGTTTTGGATGTTCCCTTTTGTATTGCCGATGCCACTTCGTTAACCGAGGCGGGGTACGTGGGTGAAGATGTAGAAAATATCTTGCTCCGGCTGATGCAGACGGCAGATTATGATGTCGAGAGGGCCGAGCAGGGCATCATCTATATTGATGAGATTGACAAAGCTGCTCGTAAATCGGGCGAAAACCTCTCGATTACCCGTGATGTCTCTGGTGAGGGAGTCCAACAAGCCCTCCTCAAGATTATTGAAGGCATCAAAGCCAACGTTCCTCCGCAAGGTGGCCGAAAACATCCTCAGCAAGAGGTAATCCAAATTGACACCTCCAACATCCTCTTCATCTGTGCCGGTGCTTTTGATGATCTCGATAAGGTTATCGAAAAACGACTGGGCAAAAAAGGGCGGATTGGCTTTGGAAAATCGAAATCTAAGCCAGTTTTAGAGGAAATTACTCTATTTAATGGTAGGCAAAGCAAATCACAAAAACGCCAAAAAGACCGCTATGCTACGGCCTATCAAACGGAGTTACTGTCACAACTCACCATGGACGATTTGTTAGGCTATGGCTTAATCCCTGAGTTTATCGGACGTTTACCCGTTACGGTGACGGTTAATCCGTTAGACCATTCAGCATTAATGCGTATTTTAACCGAACCGCGCAACGCCATCGCCAAACAATTTCAACATTTGTGTGCTATGGATGGGGTGGAGTTGGTCTTCACCGATGAGGCACTATCTACCGCGGCAGATTTGGCCCTGAGCCGAAAAACTGGCGCGCGGGGTCTACGGACAATTATCGAATCAGCCCTGCTTGATGTGATGTATGAAATTCCCTCTCGCAATGATGTCGAAAAATGTGTTATCACCGCTGATGTGTTTGAAACGAACGCCAAACCGAAGTATTACGACTCGCATGATCAGTCGGTGGATGACCTGTTAGATAAAGCGGCTTAACGCGGTTTTTAATAATCGTTAATCGTAACAAAAAGAGGGTAGGTGTTTACCTTGCCTTCTTTTTTTATTACCTATATTTTTTCTTAGTATCGATATAACATTTAGCCTGAACTAATTAATACAGAGGTACACAGAGGAACACGGAGTTTCACAGAGAAAAAGCGAATTATTTTCCCCTCTGCCCCTCTGTGTTTCTGTTTTAGCCTTCCTAAACCAATTTGTCGGGTAGCAAGTAGCAAGATAGAACATGGTTTTTTCAGTGGACTCTTGTATAATCTAAGTACAGGACAAAAAGTAATCCCCCGTGTTCCCAAACTGGGTTTGGAAACACAATTGCTCAAAACTCTGTTCCCCCTTGTTCCCAAACTCAGTTTGGGAACACAATTGCTCAAGCAAACTCTGTTTGCGACTTGCAACATGCCAGAAACAGAGTTTCTATGGCAAATACGTTCCCAATCTGGAGATTGGGAACGAGGGGGGATCCGGGGGGAACGGTTACGTTGGTCGAAATGACTTGGTGACGTTTTGTCCGTAATACAGAACAGGAGCTAACTTATGGAATTCAAAAAACGTCCGTGGTCGGTTACGGCCTTAACCATACTTCTAGTAATTGAGGCGATTGCGCTGGTCAGTACTGGCTCATTTAAGCTGTATGAGGATATATATTTAACCTCCCAACATCTGTTGGCAGGCGCAACCGATATGAGTATCGCGCCTATAGGCTCTCTCTCTATTCCATTATCTCTGTTGACCTTGGTTGCCGCGTTTGGCTTTATTCGTCTCTGGCCCGGAGCATGGCTCAACGCCATGTCAGTGCAGGGAATTATACTTTCATTTCTATTGATATTATATTTTACCCAAACTATCAACAATATAATGGATTATGGGATTATGGCTTATGCGGTGTTTATTGTCGTTTATCTAAACTATAATGAGGTCTATGCTACATTTCGGAATGTCAATCGAGCTTATCAACAACTACTCGAAGAGAATGATTATCCATCAACAGATGTTTAGTACCATAATCAGGAGACCACAGAGTCACCCCTTTCCCTTGCTATTGCCCAACCACCCTAGATTTTGTGCTTGCCTCGCTTTTATAGTAAAATTCGGACTCAAAGGTTTGTCAATCCGTCAAGTTATGGATGGGAAGATGGAATTCAAGCCTTTAGGCTGGCTGGTTTTGGTAGCTCAAACCTAAAGGTTTGGACTCCATGACGAAAGTTCTACAAGCAAAAAAACTCAAATATTGCATATAATTTTTTAGGAGCATCAAATGACAATCGGAACAACAGAGAATCCATTACGAGTAGCAATTATCGGGGCTGGGCCAACAGGCTTTTATGCCGCGGACGCGCTACTCAAAAATAAAGATGTTGTGGTCGAGGTAGACATGTTTGACCGTTTACCGACCCCGTATGGTTTAGTACGCGGTGGGGTTGCGCCCGACCATCAGAAAATCAAATCGGTCACGAAGGCTTACGACCGTACCGCTAAAAAGGACGAATTTCGTTTTTTTGGGCATGTTGAGCTAGGCAAAGATGTCAGCGTGGCCGATTTACGAAACTATTATCATCAGATTATCTACAGTTACGGGGCTTCAAGTGATCGTAAATTAGGCATTCCGGGCGAAGATTTAATTGGTAGTCGCACCGCCACCGAGTTTGTAGCTTGGTATAACGGTCATCCAGATTATCGAGATTATGAGTTTGATTTGTCTCAAGAACGGGTGGCAGTTATCGGGATTGGTAATGTGGCGATGGATGTGGCGCGGATTTTGTGTCGCACACAGGAAGAGTTGATGAAGACTGATATTGCCAGCCATGCCCTGGAAGCCCTCAAAAACAGTAAGGTCAAAGAGGTCTACGTGATTGGGCGACGTGGGCCAGCTCAAGCCGCGTTCACCAATACCGAAATACGCGAGTTGGGCGAATTGACTGCGGCGGATGCGTTTGTCGTTCCCGAAGAAGCCCAACTCGATGCTCTCAGCCAACAACTCTTGGATGAGAGTACAGACCGTATGACCAAGAAGAAGGTTGAAATTATCCAAAGTTTTATCCCCAATAAACGCACCGATAAACCCCAAGCCCTCACCGTTCGATTTTTAGCTTCCCCCGTCGAGCTAATTGGGGATGAAAATGGACAACTTAAAGCGATGCGCTTGGTCAAAAATGAACTTTATCAGAGCAAAGATGGCTCGTTACGCCCTAGGGCCACGGAACAATTTGAGACCCTATCCGTGGACTTGCTCTTCCGCTCGGTGGGCTATCGTGGCTTACCGATAGAAGGAGTTCCCTTTAACGACAGTTGGGGCATCATCTCTAACGATGGCGGGCGAGTGGTTGATTATGAGACCAAAGCCGTTATAACGGGTGAATATGCCGCCGGTTGGATTAAACGAGGCCCAAGTGGCATTATTGGTACGAACAAACCGGATGCTGTGGCAACCGTCAAACTGATGATGGAAGACCTCGCGGCAGGCAAGACGCTAACCCCGGCCCACCCCACCGCGGCAGAGGCCGAGGCGTTTGTCAAACAACAACAGCCCCAATATTTCACTTACGAAGATTGGCTAAAACTGGATGAGGCTGAACTGGCGAAGGGTAAAGAGCAAGGCCGGCCGCGGGTTAAATTTACCAAAATTGAGGATATGTTGGCCGTGAAATCGGCTTAAAGTTCGGCATCGCTTCAGTTATCAGTTATAGTTTTTTAGATAAAATTTTCAGAGTCACCTTCCCGTAAGTTCTAAACTTGCGGGAAGGTTGGACTTGAATTTCAGCCCCCTCGTTCCCAATCTCCAGATTGGGAACGTATTTGCCATAGAAACTCTGTTTCTGGCATGTCGCAAACAGAGTTTGCTTGAGCAATTGTGTTCCCAAACCCTGTTTGGGAACAAGGGGACTGAATGAAATGGGATTTCTGGAGCGGTGCCCAATCTTCTTTGCGAAATCATAGCGGCTCTTTATCATTGAGGCAAGCCGCTCTCTTTTCTTGACTGTTTCTCCTCTCTTCAAGCAACCCTGCTTAACTTGGCTCTTCCATACCTCTGTTAGCCAATCAGGAAAGTCTTGTTAGTTTATCGCCTCCTTTGATGTTTTTCCCTCGTTTATTACCCTTTTTTAAGGAAAATTATGAATTGGTCAACTCGATTACAAGAATTTCGGGCCGCAGAGCGCGCCTACGAGACCCAGATTCGGCATGAGACGATTATCAGCGAAAAATTACGCGGGCAAGTGCTGACAGTCGGCTTTGGTTTTGCCCTCATTTTTATGACAGGGGTGTGGTTGTTTGTGCCTTATCTTCTCCCCGTTGAATTTACCTATACCTTATACGGGCTACAGTTTGTCTACTGGTTTTTGTTATATTTCTTGCTTATTATCTTTTACGAAGCGATGATACGGCTGATCTTTCCCTATTTTGAGCGGTATGCCCCTCAGCGACTGATTTTGTTCCAATACCTAAACGCGATTGAAGAAATTAGTCTCCCTTCCATATTTATCATCCTCTTTTGTCAAATCATCGAGCCAATTTATGCCTTATTGATGCCGCCCGTCTTTCTCTACTTTCTGTTCATCATCATGGGAATATTACGCCTTAACTTCAAAATCTCCCTTTTTACTGGCATGGTGGCGGCCCTGCAATATCTGTTATTGGTGATGTTTTTGATCGAGCCTACCGAATCTCTGCCGGCTGAACACATTCTCTTCTCGCCGACCCAACATTTGCTTAAGGCTGAAATGCTGATAGTGGCCGGGATGATGAGTGGCGTGGTTGGCTTGGAAATTAAGCGGCGCATGCTCAACAGTTTCCAATCTATCGAGGAGCGAAACCGCATCACCAACATGTTCGGACAACATGTCTCTCCGGCGGTGGTCGATAAACTCTTGAGCCAGCCCACCGAGTTTACCAGCGAGACTCGCCCCGTCTGTGTCATGTTTCTTGATATTCGCAACTTCACCACCTTTTCTGAGGATAAAAATCCAGCTGAGGTGGTCGATTACCTCAACCATCTGTTTGCCCCCATGATTGAAATCATCAATCAGCATCATGGCATCATCAACAAGTTTTTGGGCGATGGGTTCATGGCCGTGTTTGGCGCGCCCCTCTCAACAGGGAATGACACTCGTAACGCAGTCAATGCGGCACGTGAGATTATCGACCTTATTGACCGATTCTGCGAAACCAACCAACTCCCTCCGACGCGAATCGGTATCGGCCTGCACACAGGCGAGGCTGTCACCGGACATATCGGCTCGACAGAGCGCAAGGAGTACACCATCATCGGTGACGTGGTCAATCTTGCCGCTCGGATTGAGCAGTTGAATAAACAGTTTCAGGCCCAACTGCTCATCTCCGAAGCGGTCAAAATCGCCATCGCCCCCGACCTCGACGGTGATGCTACCTCGTTAGGAGGTGTGCTGGTCAAAGGACGGATCGAGCCGGTGCAGATTTATCAGTTAGCATGAGGTATGTTCGTAGTACTCAATTTATTGGTATAGGAATGAGTCCTAAATAAGTTGCGCGTTTGGCAATCGTAGGGGCTAGGCAAGGCGGTGTAGCGTTGGTTTGAAATCAGAACTCCAATCCGCCTTGCCTCGCCCTGAAACTATGGAATGACGGGCGAGGCAGGGGCGGAGAGGATTTGGCCGCACGTTCCAAAATCAGACCGCCCTGCCTAGCCCCTACCATAATCTCCGACGTAAACGCGCAAGTTATTAAAATTCTGTTCCTTATTTAATTCCGATTCCTGAGCAACATTCATAATTTATAATTTATAATTCACCATTAACATGTCAGTAATAGATAAAATACCTAAAATAAAACGAATTTCGATAGGCATCAAGCTAATCATCGTGATTTTGCTCATGGCGGTTTTGCCAGCCTTGATCATCACTATGGATACGAGAACACAGGAGATTGAGGGAAGTGAAGCCCAAATCCTTAATCAACTCTATTCGGCTGTCACCCTAAAGGAGGCTAGTATTAACCTGTGGGTGGACGCGCTCCATGAATCGCTGGCCGATTTAGAAAGAAAATCGACCTTTACCTCGCAAGTCAGAGTCTTGTTGCAAGATCGCCCCAATGCTCTTTCTCGACCTGCCTTACGAAGTCTGTTTCAACTACAAATTGATGAGCGTCACCTTTTTAAGGAGATTTTATTACTCGACGTAAATCATAACACGGTTTTGTCTACCATAAAAGAAAAAGAGAACATTCCTGTTCGCATTTATTATCTCTCCTATTTTGAGCCAGCTTTAGAAGGGCCTTATACCGAATTACTATCGTTGGCGACTATCTCCAAATATAACTTTGTGGTAGCGGCGCGTCCAGTTTATGATGATGATGGAACGGTGATTGGGGTGTTGGCGGGAAAAGCCAATCTGGACATGCTGAATCAGCTAATTGATGAAAATGCCGGATTAGGTAAAACAGGACAGACTTATCTGGTGGGTAGAAACAAATTTTTGTTGACCGAACTGCCCGGTATCCAGATTCAAAAAATAGAAACGGTGGGAATTAATACCATCCTCGACACAAAGGGTAGTATGTCTGGGACTTATGAGAACTATCATAATAAACGAGTATTAGGCATGTACCACTGGTTGCCGCGGCTAAAGTCGGTTTTGGTGGTTGAACAGGAGGAAGCTGAAGCGTTTGCTCCGACGTATGCGATTTTACGGCGTAATGCCTTTATCGCCTTTAGTGCGGCCATCATGGCTATCCTTGTTGGTTCTTTTGTGACCCGCCGACTGCTTACAACACCGCTAACTGAATTGACCCACACCGCCCGTAATATTGCCGCCGGTGGACATCACCTCACCGCCGATGAAACGAGTCAGGGTGAAATTGGGACGTTAGCCCAAGCCTTTAACAGCATGACCAACCAACTCCGGCAGTCGATTGCCGATTTGGAAAAGCAGGTTAATGATTTGATTCGCACCGAAGATGCGTTACGTCAATCTGAAGCCAAATATCGAGAGTTGTCCAAGCAGTTAGAGGCTCATTCGGTGGAGTTGGAGGAGAAAAACGAAGCCCTGCAACGTATGGATCGGCTAAAAGATGAGTTTTTAGCCAACACTTCTCACGAACTACGCACCCCGCTGAACGGTATTATCGGTATCGCCGAGTCGATGATTGATGGCGCGGCCGGCCAAATTAGCAATATCCAACAGAAAAACTTAGCCATGATTGTCACCAGCGGCAAACGACTCTCAAGCATGATTGATGATATTCTCGACCTCTCCAAACTCAAGCACGAAACGCTCGTCCTTAACATCAAACCGTTGCGGATTAGAACCCTCGTCGAAGTGGTGCTGACCCTCTCTTACCCGTTACTGCAAAATAAACCCATCATTTTCGTTAACGACTTGCTCCCCCAACTGCCCGCCGTCTATGGGGACGAGAATCGGGTTCAGCAAATTCTCCATAATCTCATCGGTAATGCCATCAAATTCACCGAATCTGGAACCATCACCATCTCCGCCGAGGTGCTTGGCCCGAAGAAGGATCGGTCAATCACTGTTTCATCAGACCAGCCCGCACAACAGTATTTGGCTGTGCACATTACCGATACCGGAGTCGGCATCGCCTCGGATAAGTTGGAAACAATCTTTGAGGCGTTTGAGCAGGAGGATGGCTCGGTGGCTCGGATTTATGGCGGAACAGGGTTAGGCTTGGCGATTACGCAGCAACTAATTGAACTACATGGCGGGCAAATTTGGGCCGATTCAACCCTTAACCAAGGCACGACATTTACTTTTACCTTGGCAATTTCTGACGAATTAGTGGATGAGGAGCAGACTCCCGCAATCTCGCTTGACCAGCAGGCGGAGCTACTCAAACATTCCCTCATCGATCCCGATATCACCATCGACCTCAATAGTCTAATGACGCAGACGGACCAGTTTGATATTTTGGTGGTTGATGATGAGCCGATTAACCGTCAGGTGTTGGTCAATCATCTTTCGGTTCAGCAATACCGAGTCGTCGAAGCGGCGGACGGTTTGGAGGCCTTACAGCAGATTCAGGCTGGTCAGCATTTCGACTTAATCGTGTTAGATGTGATGATGCCCCGCATGTCCGGTTATGAGGTTTGTCGAGAACTTCGCCGAGATTATCCGGCCACGGAACTGCCGATTATTATGTTGACGGCCAAAAATCGGGTTGATGATCTGGTGGCCGGTTTTGAAGCGGGCGCAAACGACTACCTAATTAAGCCCTTCTCCAAAGCAGAACTGCTAGTGCGAATTCAGACCCATCTGCAACTGAACAATCTACGTGCCCTGAACGCCAGCAAAGACAAGTTTTTCTCCATCGTTTCCCACGACCTCCGCAGTCCCTTTACCCCACTCTTGGGCATGTCTGACCTGCTGGTCGAAAGCGCAGACAGCGCACCCCGTGGGGATATTTTGACCATGAGTCGAAGTATCAACAAAGCGGCTCAAAATGTCTACAACCTGTTAGAGACCCTTCTGCAATGGTCTCGACTCCAGCGCGGCCATCTGACCCATAATCCAGAGGTATTTGATATTAAGGAGATGATTGACCGAATTGTAGAATTGTTGATAATTAACGCCGATGAAAAAGGGATTATCCTCCTAAATCATGTCTCGGCGGGGTTGTTTGTTGATGCGGACAAAAACATGCTCAACACTGTTATTCGGAATTTGACTAGCAACGCCCTCAAGTTTACCAATCGAGGCGGTCGGATTATTATTTGCGCCGAGATTGTAACCAAACCACATGTTACGGACTCAACCGAGTTGGTCGAGGTGTCGGTGATTGACAGTGGCGTGGGCATGAGTCAAGAGAATTTGGCGAACCTGTTTATTTTAGAGGCACAACACAGCACTCGAGGCACGGCTCAAGAAGGTGGTACGGGTTTGGGGTTGATTATTTGTCAGGAAATGGTTCACCAAAACGGGGGGGACATATCGGTTGAGAGCGAACTGGGCGAAGGCACAACGATCAAGTTTACCGTTCCCTTAAACCATCAGCAGGACATGGAACTCCCTAACCTGACCACTGTTATTCCGGCTGATTATGACCAGTCGCAGGTTGGAGAGACCTTCCCGATTCCGCCCATGCCGGAAATAGAGCATCTGTTTAAGTTGGCGACCATGGGCGACATGAAAGGCATCAAAGCCAAAGCGACCCATTTGCTTGAGCGGGATGAAGCCTTCAAGCCCTTTGCTGATAAACTGCATCTTATGGCCGAGCAGTTTGAGGATGAGGCCCTGTTGCTGTTTGTGGAAAAGTTTTTGGAGTGAGGTTAGCATCAGCCAAAACCAATTATAAATGGTAAATGGTGAATTATAAATGGTAAATGAGTGTAAGCGGCATTATGAATGAATGTGACCAACTCTATCGTGTTTTCAGGGCCAGTATCCAAATATCCCAACCGTTCTTGGCGACAAAACGTAATTTACCATTCACCGTTCACCATTTACCATTTATAATTTCATTTCACCCTGCATAATTCTTATGACGCACTTTGGGGACAAAAAAATGATGCGAGAAGGATACTTATGAGAATATATCTTGATACATGTAGCATCCAACGACCATTGGACGATAAAGAGCAACCAATTAAAATTTTATGCCAGGAAATTGGCGTGGTCAATACAATTCGATTTATTAACCAGTTTACGACCGGCTACGGTGACTATACCGCAGAACGAGAGCATCTGTTTGCTGACCTAACATTGGAAGATATTATCTCTGGAATTAGACATAATAGGCAGATTGCTCAGACTAAAGAGATTCAACAGGATTCAATGGTTGGTATGTTGCCGTTGCCAAGTTGAGCCGGTCTGAACATTTACCAAGGACAGGTATATAATCTTGCTACCCGACAAAGTGGTTTAAAACAGGAACACAGAGTTTCACAGAGACGCACAGAGGGGCACAGAGGAAAAAATAATTCACTTTTTCTCTGTGAAACTCTGTGCTAATTAGTTTTGGCTAACTTTTCTGTCGGGTACTGAGGTATATAATCCCAATTTTTAAGGAGACTATTTATGAATTTAACAACAGAACGCGAGCAATTATTAGAGTTAGCCCAAATTCTCACCTCGGCAGACCGGCAATGGTTGATTGAACAGTTGAGCCGCTTGAATGAGGCTGAACAACCATCTGAAACAATTACCCTTGATGAGGCGATTCAACGGTATATCGCCAATGAGTGCAACTCAGAAGAAGCGGCCCAACTGGCCGAGGTTACGCGTGAGCAACTGCTCGAAACCGTATCTGAGCGTGACCTGTTTTTGGCACGGTATGGACAGCACAGCCGAGCAGAGATAGAGCGCCTGAATACCAAACTTGAGCAGGCCGGAATTTTGGCCAACCTGCCTGATGCCCCAAAGGGACAACTAGTTCCCAAACTGAGTTTGGGAACTAGTGTGGAAGAGTATGTCCATACCACCATCCACGAGGCGATTGGCTTATATCTGGTTGATAAGTGCGGCTTGGGCCGGGCCGCCGAGTTAGCTGGTACGAACAGGTGGCACATTATGGATATTCTGCATGAGCAGGATATTCCGGTAATGGTTTATAACCATCACACCGCTGAAGAGATAGATGATTTAGCTGAAAAAATGGAACGAGAAGGATATTTATGATTATCATCAGCGATACCAATATCCTCAGCTCCTTTGCCGCATGTGATTCATTGCCATTACTGTTCCGTTTGTTTTCACGTTCCGAAATTTGTATCCCACCTGCGGTACAGGATGAACTTCAAGTTGGGTTGAAGTATGGTAAAACACACCTTAATATCGCTTTAAAAGAGATTTTTGAAAACAGGATACAACGTTTACCACTATCATCCAACGAACAGGAGTTCAGTCAAAATTTACCTAAAAACCTAAAGATAGGTGAACGGGAAGGAATAGCCTTAGCACAGAACAGAAAACTTCTTTTTTTAAGTAATGACAAACAAGCTGTGCGTTACTGCCACCGATATGGTATACTGGCAAATGATTTGGTAGACATCTTACGTTTACTGTGGACACGCCGTATAATTTCCAAACATGAGGTGAAGGTCATCATCAACAAAATGACCGAGGTTGAAGAACTAACCTTGAGTTCTAAGCAACTTGCCATTATTTTTGCTTCGTCTCGTCGTCGCAGGTAATTTGTTACAACAGTCTGAGCCGAGAAGAATGTCAAAGTTATTGAATTATAGCGACAGAATTAATCCGAACAGGAAAATATTATGAACTTAACAACAGAACGCGATCAATTATTAGAGTTAGCCCAAATTCTCACCTCGGCAGATCGGCAATGGTTGATTGAACAGTTGAGCCGATTGAATGAGGCTGAACAACCATCTGCAACGATTACCCTTGATGAGGCGATTCAACGGTATATTGTCAATGAGTGCAACTCAGAAGAAGCGGCCCAACTGGCCGAGGTTACGCGTGAGCAGTTGCTCGAAACCGTATCTGAGCGTGACCTGTTCTTGGCGCGGTATGGACAGCACAGCCGGGCAGAGATAGAACACCTGAATACCAAACTTGAACAGGCTGGGATTTTGGCCAACCTGCCTGATGCCCCAAAGGGACAGCTAGTTCCCAAACTCAGTTTGGGAACTAGTGTGGAAGAGTATGTTCATTATACGACCCATACCACCATCCACGAGGCGATTGGCTTATATCTGGCTGATAAGTGCGGTTTGGGCCGGGCCGCCGAGTTAGCTGGTACGAACAGGTGGCACATTATGGATATTCTGCATGAGCGGGATATTCCAATTTATGGTGGATGTGACCTCACCTTTGAGGAAGTTGAAGCTACGGTTGATATGATTGGAGCTGATTATGGCCATGACCGAGGTTGAAAAACTGACCTTGAGTTCTAAGCAACTTACCATTATTTTTGCCCCATCTCGTCGTCGCAGGTAATTGGCCTGAGTCGAGAAGAATGTCAAAAATTATTGAATTACAGCGACAGGATTAATATTGGCCTTAGTAGAAGTACAAATGGGCAGGGAAAAGTATGTTTAATTAAACTGACCTTTTTGCTTGTTCAGGATGATGAAGAATTTGGTCAGATGTTGCTTATCCTCAACCCAAAGATGGCGTTTATTGATGAAAATTGGTATATTGATGTTGATGTTGATTCGCCCCATGTTATCATAGAATCAGAAGATTTTAGGCAAACCTATCAGGTCTAACACATCTACATATAATTCAGTCTGATTTTTTAGGAAGCCAATTTATGAATTTAACAACAGAACGAGATCAATTATTAGAGTTAGCCCCAATTTTCATCCCCGGCAGACGTGGTGAATAAAAAAAGACAATTGAAAGGAGTTTGTCATGCCTGAGGAGTTAAAAAATAAACTTCAGCCTAAAATACCGATCCCTGTCTATAAAATAGCAACGCTCTGTCAACGCTATCAAGTACGAGAGATGGCCCTATTTGGTTCAGTTTTACGTGATGATTTTAGACCCGACAGTGATGTTGACATACTGATTGAGTTTGTACCCGATGCCTATGTCACTTTCATAATCTTGGGACGTATTCAACAAGAGTTGTCTGACCTGTTTGAACGTCCGGTTGATTTAATTCTCCGCGATGGTTTGAAACCAACAATTCGACAGGATATTCTGTCGAATTCTGAGGTGATTTATGCGTAGCGTGGAACTTTACTTGCGTGACATTGTTGAAGCGGCAGGTGTCATTCATGAGTTTATGGGTGGGGTTGACCGTAAGAGTTTCACGAAAGATAAAATAACTCAGAGTGCCATTTTACATCAGTTGATAATTATTGGTGAAGCATGTGCCCATGTTCCTCACGAATTTCGTCAACGTTACCCTGATATTGAATGGACAAGCATAGTTGGGTTTCGGAATATTGCGGTTCATGTTTACTATTCGGTCAATACTTCTATTGTATATGCCACAGCAAAAGATAGTGTGCCTGAATTACAGGGACAAATTGCTGATATTTTAGAACGAGAGTTTGACAAATGACAAATGAACCACTATCAACAAGAACGTCAACAAAGAGCAAATCAAATCATCAACCAACTCAAAGAACAGGTGCCACCTATTTTGGCAACCTATCCGGTTGACATGGCCTATCTGTACGGCTCTGTGGCTCGGAAAAGACCACTTCCGACCAGTGATATAGATATTGCCTTGATTCTGCGTGAGGTTCCGGCGACAGGAAAGGATATATTATACCTTGAATTTGCCATTCAAGCCGCTTTGGAGGATGGTTGCGGTCTCGCCAATTTTGATGTGCGGACCATCAACAACGCGCCCTTGATGGTGCGAGGGGAAGTTGTCCAACGGGGGATTCTGCTTTATCAACGTGATGAGGATGTCCGGGTTGCTTTTGAGGTATTGACCCGCAAACTCTATTTTGATTATCTACCAACCGCCAAACGCATGCAACAGGCATTTTTACGTCATATTCATCAGAAAGGATTGTCACATGGAAAATCTAAACACCTTGAACGGGTTACTCAACAATCTGCGGAATTATCAGGATAAACTTCACCAATTAGCAGATTATCAACAGTATGATTCGGCTATGGTCTTCGTTTGGGCCAAAGGCTCAAGTAGCGGGCTGAGTCAAGAAAACTTTCGGTTGAGGACAAGAACGTTTTTGAGCGGGTCGTCCCGGCAAGTTTACTCGGTCAAGTATCCGCTCA
>JAUCGB010000150.1 GCA_030377895.1 Anaerolineales bacterium HSG24 | reverse complement strand
CTACAGAACTGCGCCCTATAAATAGGGCTTACTATGCCGCCCTAGCCTGATTTATCAGGCGTTGTTTTATAGCCCTGAAATTTATTTCGGGGCGGTTTTGGGCATCAATTTTTTTGTCCTGTACTTATATAAACTCTTTAGTCTCGGCATAATTTATGCTACGGAGATTGAGTCTCGATCAAGGCCGGAATATCAGCCTCCTCAACCACAACAGGTTGATTAGCCTCAACCTCGTAAGACAGCAGATCATCCTTCGTTAAAAAGACCTCTTTGTTACCATGGCAATCGTTACAAGTGAGAGCTTGCGGCCCGCGCAGTTGCGTATTGTGGGGGGTGGCATAGACCCATGTTGGACGATTATCAAAATTTGGCAGTAGATTCTCGCCGTAGTAGGCGAAACTATCTGGGTCGATTGGCACATGGCGCAAGACAACCCATTTCCAAGGACGATCATCGCTCTTAATGGGATTGTAGCCAATCTTAACTCCCATCATCGACGGCTCAGTTTTGAAATACGGCACATCCTCATCACTCTTTTCCAGATGACAACTGTAACAATTTTTGTATTCAGCGGCATGGCAGGTCTCACAGGCCATCAGGCCAAAATGATCCTCGTCATGACCCTCAACCGAACCATCATCCGTCATATCAGCATGACAGTCTGCCTCAGAACAACTGGGCATCTGTGGCCCGTCATACCGATGACTCTGTTCAAAGTCGAGGTTGCCGTGCATTTCATCAGCCGTATGACATTGGAAACAGGGCATACCCTCTTGTGTCCAATGAACATCTGCCGGAATGTCGTCGTTTTTCCCCTTATATTCCATATCAACCCGACTACCATGACATCCGGTACAGGTTAAATTCATAGGTGGAATCTTTTTGAACTTATGCCCCGCACTCAAACCAGCCCCCACACTAGCAGGCCGACTAACATGGCATTGCCCACAACTGGTATGGCAACTTTCGCAATGATTGCCAAAGGCTTCCTCATTAATAAGAGCCAAAGTTTCGTCACTGGTGCGTTGTTGCAAAACTGTTTGGTAGCCAGTTAAGTTGGAGTGCATACTATGTGCATCATTGTGTGTATCGGTATGACATTGGTCGCATGCCTCAGCCGCTATCGGGTCGGTACGCATGTCAATATGTGAAATTTCCTTGTCGTCAGAAAGACCATTACCACCATGACAGGTGATACAGCCCATTTTCCCATGGATAGTCTCAGCAAATTCCTTATCACTAAGAATAACTTTCTCCCAGCCCTCCAACGGAGGGACAGAGCCACCTCAGCCCTCACCTTCAGAAAGTTCCTCTTCTACTTCTTCTTTGGTGGAGGTAAGAACTAATTGTGCTTCATCAGAATGACAATTAACACAACTATCGTCAGGGGCAAGGATAGCTGGTGTCGGAGTCGGGATGGCGGGTGTCGTCGGGGTCGGGGGAGGAACAGCTGCCACCTTAGCCTTTTTTGTGGGAGTGGCAGGTATTGGTGTAGGTATTGAGCTACATGACATTATTAGCCCAGAGATGAGCATAATAAGCGAAATTGTGATGATTAGTTTGAAATAACGAAATTGTTGGAACATGGGGAAATCTCCAAATAGTACCTTGTACGTGTCACATACAAGTGTGTAATAACGTTAGAGTGCAATAGCTGAAAGCTATTGCACTCCTTTTTCATGGGTATTAAAGGTTTGGCTGACAGGCCAAAAAGCTACCTACGGCGCAGATATACACCACTGCCTAACAATCCACTACCGATGAGTATGTAAATCCAGGTCGGGTCGAAGGGTATGCCACCTGTTGCAGGCATTTCGGTGACGGTCTCTTCCATTATAGGTGCGGCCTCTTCCACTATGGTTTCCTCTACAGGAGCAACTTCTTCCACTATGGTTTCCTCTACAGGAGTAGCTTCTTCCACTATGGTTTCCTCTACAGGAGTAGCGTCTTCTATTTCCTCTGCGAAAGCAGATTCTTCCATCATGGCAGATTCTTCAACAACCGTGCCGGTACCATCAAAGCGATAATTTGGTGACTCGGTAGCATTAAAAGCGTATTTACCATCTGGAGACCATGAGGCAAAACCGAACTTAAGGTTCGTGGCATCGTAGCCCAATTCATTCAAAGCAGAGGTGGCTTGGCTAGCGGTTTGTCCAGTGTAGCAGTTAACCACGATTTGCATGTCTGTCGGAATTGTGGCTAAACTTTCTTCGGTAAACATCGTTTTTACACTCATGTTGACCGCGCCCGGGATATGGGATATAGCATAATCTTCAGAGCTACGAAGATCAATCATAAATGGGTCGTTGCTGGTATCCCCATCGTTCAGATTGTCAAACAAGGCACTGGACTTGATGTTTTTTGTCCCATTCATATAGTAGGCTTCGGCGGAAGCGACTACGGTATCGCCCAACGGTGTCGGAACGTCATACGTTTCTGTGGCTTCGGTTGACTCGGTACTGACTCGATAGTCATGCTGGTCTACAGCGACGTTAAATGCGGCTGGGCCGGTAAGCCCATCAATATTGGCCCACGCAGGGAAACCAAATTTCATACTTTGGGCCGCGTATCCTAACATGTTCAATGTGGAAGCGGCTTGACTGGAGGTTTGTCCAGTGTAGCAGTAAACGACTACTGGCATATCTGCGGGAATGTTGGCTAATTCGCTGAACATGGTTTTTACACTCATGTTGACCGCATCGGGAACGTGAGCCAAGGCATAATCTTCTGCGTTACGTACATCAATTACAAAGGGGTCGTTGCTACTGTCCCCATCGTTCAGATTATCAAACAAATCAGCCGCGGCAATATTTTTTGTTCCACCACTGAAATAGGTATCCGCCGACATTTGCACATCGTTAGCGGCTAATATAACACCGGTGAGGGCCATACTAAGCATGGCCAAAATCGTCATAATATATAGGGTTTTCTTTAACATGGTATACTCCTTTTTATAAAACGAACAGTTTTGTTCGCGTGGCTCAAGTTATACCTTTAAGGTATTTTGAACGACATCAATATAATTTGTTAGAAATTTGTAGCACAGTCTTTAGACTGTGTATACTACGATGTTGTTGTACTTTTTAGGCTGTGTACGGCACAGGCTGAAACCCATGCCACAATGTTCATTCTCCCTCCTTTTCTTTTACGGCTGATAACGATGCTTCAAGATTCAAGCTGAGATAATCAAACTGGCTATCGGGGCCATGACAATCGTCACACTGTTGAGCTTGATCTCTGAAGACGTTATGCCCGTTGAGCGTTAAATCATACGACTGTTCTTGCAATGAGTCACCTGTTTGACCCGTTTTTGAAAATGCTATAGGGTCAAAATCCGTTGGAGCTAACACCGTCACCGAGATAACTGAGACGATTTTGGGCGGCTCAGATTGCCACATATAACTGGGCAGGGCTGTTTGAGTATCAACCGTTGGTCTATATAAACCCGTCTCCACATTCTGCTCGGCTTGGCTGACATCCACGAATAGTCTGTAATCGTTCCTTTCATGACAAGTTCGACAATCAAGTCGCTGATGATTACTGTTAATCAACGGATTGTCGTGTGGCATGGCATTGTGGCACGATTCGCAGGTAGTCTCCATACTTATCTCATGAGCTTGCGAGGTATGGCAACTGATACAGGACAACCCAACCTCTGCATGAACGTTATCTGCCGAATGTCCATCAATATGACACCGTTGACAAGTCTGCCCACCTGCGACCTGTATGGTTCGGGCTGAGGCCAACAAATCATCAGGCTGATACGTTTCTGCATGACAGATCAAACAATCGAGAGTGACATTCCCATCTTGATCTTCTTTGTTCTCAACCTTCTCCTTCTCAAATAGGCGGGAGACCAATGGAGATGGGCCAGTTGCTGCTATACGCTGACTGTGTTTGGCGACCATTATATTATCCAACTCACCCGAATGACAGCCCTCAGTGGCACAACTTTCTGGGCCTTGATAGCTCGTCAGGCCACTATGTACAGTACCCTCAGCGACCTGAAACGACTCGGCCTGATTGTCTAACATCGCGGCCAACGCCTCGGTGGGAGCGGTATCCTCAAACGTGAGGAAGAGGTAGAGGCTGACACCAAAAATCAGCGTGATTACAGTGGCAAGTGGAATAAATAACCGCAATCGTTGGCGTTGTTCTGCTTGTGAGGGAGGAGGTGGTATTGTTCCCGCGTCAATTTGGGCTAACTCCAAAGCATGTTCATGGGCCATCTCTTGACGGGATAACATGCCGATAAAGATGCTTTTGTTGAATTTGCGTAGATGCACACCGTACATGTGCCAGACAATGATGGCTAACACGGCCAGCAATGCCTCTGCACTGTGGGCCGTTTTTGCCGCGGGAATGAATGATCCCGGCAAAAGTTTGGTGGTGATGATGGGATTCCACAACATAAAGCCGGTCAAGGCCATCAACGCCGTTCCCCACACCAGCGACCAATATTCGGCCTTTTCCTCAAAATTATATCGAGGCATGCGAGGATGAATCTTATTCAATCCAATATTATAGGCGAACATTTCCCACAAATTTTTGGCATCGTTCAGCCGAGGCCACATGCTCCACTCAACCTGTTTTACTATAACTTTATAGGCCACGACAATAACATGGTAGATAGATAAGAGTAATAGAATTCCGGCGGCATAACGATGGACATTCCGTACAAATTCAATGCCACCCATCGCTTCAATCATGGTTTCGGCCCAAATCTGACCGACATACCGTTGCGGCAATCCGGTTACACCTAAAATCGTAAATGAGATAACCAAAACCCAATGCTCAATCCGTTGGGCGATGCTAAAGCGGAGATAGTGTTGTGGTTGATTCATGATATATCCTTATTAGTTCTGTTTTTGGCTCGATTAACCAGTCGTCGGCCCGCATCGGTGACAACAAAAACCCCCATCAAACCAAGTACACTAGGTATCAAAATGGTGTAAAACAGCTCAACAAGGGCTACCAAGGGTTGTTGATCAAAGGTTGGTTGAAAATGACTGGTCCAACTGGTAGGGAAGTTGCTGGTTGCATCGGGATGACATTTTTGGCATGTTTCCAGTAAATTTTCTTTGATAACAGTGGCCTCTGGGTCATCAACGGCTCGGATGGCGTGTGCGCCATGACAATCATAACAAACGGCCTTGTTGATGACGGCATCGGGGGATTGTTTCTCAAATAGGACTAGGGTTGTGCCGTGAAAATCAGCTACATAACTATCGAAAACGTTGGTCGAAACCCCATACTTTGCCATCAACTCCTCATCGGCATGACAGGTAGCGCACTGGCTCGGTGACTTTAGCCGAAACTGGGTGGTGTGTGGCTCTTCCATTATATGCGCGCCGTGACAATCGACACAAGTTGGCACATCCTGATTATCTTCTTCAACCAAGGCTTTGGAATGGGCACTCTGGCTATACTCATCGTAGATGGTGGCGTGGCATTGTTGACAAGTGCGGGCAATCTCAACCCGAGACTCGCTTAAAAGGCGAATATTATGCGCCCCATGACAATCGACACAGACAGCGGCATCTTGATTTCCCTCGGCTCTGGCGCGAGCATGGTTACTATCTTGGTTATGTCTATCTTGGTCAGGGTGGCAATCGAGGCAAGCTTGATTCAACTCTAAGGCAAAACTGCGACTATCGGTTGTTTTTAGCTCTGGGTGGGGATAATCGGCATGGTCGGGGTGACAACCGCCACAGGTCATGGCCTCTGCACCATGAACGGAATTGTTGTATCCAGTGCGGCTCACATGGCCCGATATGGTGCTATCATCAGCAAAGGTGACAGTCAAATCGGGGTTGATATGGCAGGTTAAACAAGCCTCATTATCAGGAATGAGGGGGGTATCGGCCTGAACAGGTTGGGTCTGTATGATGCAGATTATCAGACCTAATAGTAATACTCTTGGCATTATAACAAATGTGTATCTCATAATGGTACACCCTATGCGTGATATTATTCACAAAAAGATGAT
>JAUCGB010000149.1 GCA_030377895.1 Anaerolineales bacterium HSG24 | reverse complement strand
CACTACCGGGTGGATATATAAAGCCGAGTTGGTCATTGGATAATGAACCGTCAAGTAGTTTGATTTCATCCATATGTGGGCCGATATAACTGTAGACGGTAAGTTCGTCCACGGCAACGGCATCAATCTTGCCGTTAATCAGGGCTTTAATAGCGATGCGGACTGAACTATAGTCATTAACACGCTCGATACCAAATAACTGTACGGCGGTATTATAGTTACTCGATTCTTCTTTGGCTCCAATTTTGAATTGTCTATTTTCAATCACGTCCTGAACCGAATTAAAGCGATATTCATCAAAATAGACAATCAGTTTTTGTTGGAGTTCAATGTATGGGTCAGAAAAATCGACTTTTTTAGCCCGTTCGTCAGTGATGGTTATGCCTTTCGCAACGACATCATAATCGCCTGCCGCGACCGCGTCAAAAAGTCCCTTCCATTCGACATTGACAAATTTTGGCGTACAGTTTAATCGCTCACAGATATTATGCCATGCTTGATAGTCCCACCCGGTTGTTTGATTTGTCTGTGGGTCAGTATAATAAAATGGTGCCAGATTTTCTTCAATCCCAATTTTGATAACGCGTCCCTTGAAATCCGGTAGGGGCGCGGTTGAAGCGGCATAGGCTCCTGGGCCAATATCATCGTAGGTTAAATCAAATTCAGGTGAGAAATATTTTTCAGACAACTTGTTAAGGGTTCCATCTTGGGCCATATCATCAAGTGCTAGATTGATCGGTTCAAGCAACGAACTCCCTTTTGGGAAAGCAAACCCAAGTTGTTTGGTGTGGAAAGGTGGGCCAACCAGTTTGAGTTTCTTAGAAAACTGCCCCGTGTAGCGTTGCCCAGCGATTTCAGAGCTAAGTATCGCATCGATCTCTTTGTTGATAAGTGCCTGCATAAGAGTATTTAAGTTCGGTTTAGCAATTATTCGGTTAATTTTAACCAGTTCTTTGGCTAAACTATAATTATTAGTAGCACACTGTGCCCCAAGAAGTAAGTCAGGATTATCAGCAAAATCTTTATGGTTGGTAAAGCGATCTTCATAGTTATGGGTCAGTAGTCGTACTTGGACGTTAAAATAGGCATCAGAAAAATCAACAATTTTGGCTCGCTCCTCGCTGATGGTAATGCCACCAGTCGCGACATCAACTTGCCCTCGGCGCACTGCTTCAATAGTTTTGCCCCAAGTGATTTCCTCAAAAACAGGCGTGCAGTTCAATCGAATACATATTTCTCGCCAAGCCTCATAATCCCAGCCACCGGGTCGCTCTGAGCCAAGAGGTATATAATTGAATGGCAAAAAAGAGTTGTCGAGTGCTATTTTTATCTCTTTTCCGGCTAAATCAGGTAAATTGTAAGCGGTTAGGCGGGCGGGTGGGTCAGGAAGAGGCGAGATAGAACTACATGATAGTAGGGATACAGTGAGTATAATTAATAAAATAGAATGACAAATAATACGATTAAACATTATACCTCCTTGTTAAGCCGGGCTAGTGATGCAGAAGTAGTGATTAGGCTGTTCAGTTCTCTTGACAAGAGACGGATCCGTTAGTTATGCCGGATTACCAAGCATTATATGTGTAAATGCACAAAAACAAAGTTGACATCCAGTCAACTCAAAACAAAAGAACCAGTACCGTTAAGAGATACTGGTTCTTTGAAAAGTTGCCATTAAAAGAGATAACCTTACTTTTGGTTTCTATAAAAAGAACATAAATAGCGGTTGGTTATCGAGTATTACGAGGCTGAATTTCAAGTGTAGATGGTTGCCCATAACGATAATGCTTTAATAGTGTTCCACGTCGCCCTGATTTAACAGCTATGTTTACTTTCATGACTCAATCTCCGTAAAAATACAAGCCCATTTTACAACGTAACGTGGGTTTGTCAAATTAGTGCTTAAGGAACGTTTTTGACAAGAAACAGATCCACTATTATAGTATGAAGCTAAATCAGACAGCAACAGTTTTTAGCAATAATTGGTCTCTGTTTAGGGATGGGTTTACTGGCATGGTTCATTTTCGGCAGTTCCAACTTTTAAAACCTCCCAAACGGAGTTGGCTTCCAGCCAACATGTCAGCTAGAAGCCGACCTCCATTGATCGTGGGAGATTTATTTTCGGTAGTGGTGCAGATGTAGTGATGAAATCCGGAGTGCAAAGCTTGCTTTGCATGCAAGGCACTCCGGATTTCCCCATCACTACTTGTGCACCACTACCTTATTTTCTTGGAACTCTCCTACTGCCTTTTTTAGCTTCAAAATTTCTGCGAGTACCTGCCAAGGATAATTAGATGAATACAATAAATATAGATGGTTTACTGTATATATTGACGATTTTTGCTTGGATTGTGTTTGTTATTTGGACTGTAGTGCCATTAATTTGGCGCATCACCAAGCGATATAATATTCGAGCCGCGTTTTTGGCTTTAGCCTCACGATGGGTTTTAATCCCGTTGATGCTGGTTTTAGCCCTGAATTTACTGAGTCTGAGCATCGTTTTTATCTTGCCTCAAGAAGTAGGGGTGGTTGTATCGGTTGTTTCACCAGATGGGATTCGTCGCCAGCCCTTAAATTCTGGGTTGCAATTGATTATTCCTCTAGCTGAACAGGTAATCCGTTATCCGACTTATTGGCAGACCTATACCATGTCGGGTAAGCCTATGGAGGGTGAAATCACGGGTGATGACTCAATTGTGGCTCGGACAAGTGATGGACAGGAGGTCGCGATTGACTGCTCGGTTATCTTTCGGGTTGACAAAGAACAAGCGGTGCGGGTTCATCAAGAATGGCAAGATCGTTACATCCGAGATTTAGTGCGCCCACTAACAAGAGGTATGGTGCGTGATTTTGTCTCTAAATATACGGTTGATGAAGTTAACAGCAATAAACGTCAAGATTTGACGAGGGACATCGATCTTATAATGAAGGAACTGCTAGAAAAACGAGGGTTTGATTTTGACCAGTTTTTACTTCGTAACATTGGCTTTACCAAAGAGTACGCGGCTGCGGTTGAGCAGAAACAGGTTGCCTTTCAGGGTGTGACCCAAAAGAAGTACGAAGCTGACCAGTTAGAACTATTAGGGAAGGGGCAAGCCCGTAAAATTAAAGAGCTAGCCAGAGGTGAGGCGGAAGCCATCCTTATTAATGCCAAGGCCCAAGCAGAAGCCCGAATTGTTAAAGCTGAAGCAGAAGCCAAAGCCCTACAAAAAATCTCCCTAGCTATCAATGAACAGGATGACCTGCTGACCTATCAATATATCAATAAACTGTCGCCTAACTTAAAAGCATTGTTGATTCCAAACAACGCTCCATTATTGTTACCGTTATCTAACTCCATGATGGGCCTCGACGGTGAGACATCATCAGTATCACCGACAAATGGAGTTGTCACCGAACCGATTACCAATACTAACTAGTACAGCTCGGCAGAACTTCAGCCAAACGGTACTAAACTATACTTTTTCCGTCTCATTTTGCGGCGGTCATACCATTAATTTTACTCTATATGGAGGAATTACCATGACATCGTTTGTCAAAGCAGATTTTTACAAAACAGGTTTTAACCGATTCTCGACCAATATATCCGACTTGTATCAAGGAATACAGGAGTGGGTAATGGGGAAAGATTCAGAAAAAGAGCAGTCTCAAAAAATTCAGGCATGGTTGACGGCAGTAGCCTCAGCGAAAAAAGAGCATTTGTCGGGTAGTTTAGCCGACGATGTTGACACCTTTATCAGTTGGCTCGGTGGGTTATCGAGTGAAGAAACCTTGCAACTCTATGACCAGTTAGATACTTTCGCCGATGCACAAGGCTTAGACCTCAGTTGGTTACTTGAGGATGAACTTGATAATGATATTGAACTAAAAGCAGGTCTTGAAGATGCGCTGTTTTTACATGGCCTAGCCTTATGGCGAACGGGGCAGTTACAAGACGAGATTAACATTTTTGTGGCAATTCGAACATGGCAAGCGGATCCATTGAAAAAAGGGCAGGCCGATTTGAACCAAAAACTGTTTCGAGCGTTGATTAACCAAGAGTTGACCGCCTCTCCGCCTCCCGAACTATTCCTTGCCTCAGAAGAAGAACGGCAGACTTATATCGTCAAAGAAATTAAACAAGCGATTGAGAAAGACAAACAAACCGTAGGCCAACTATTCAAACGAGTTTCGACTGAAGATGCTGGTGAATCGGGACAGACCGATGAAAATCCCACCTCCCCTGAACCAGAGGAACCGGTCAAGGAGAGTAAACCCCAACAGGGTAACAAAAAAAGTGGCGGGGATGAGGATAAAACTACGTAATCCGGCTCGTCGTTACCCAGCCTATTACGCGTGGCGTTTTGCCATTTAAGGCTCACTAGGAGTTCCCGTGCAAAATGTCTGACGCTAACGGAATCTTTGGCGGGAACACTACAGCGGATACTTCAAAACTCAACGGATATATTTCGCTAATAACGAGATTTCTTTGCTACTTACAGTGATTATATACGGATGAAAACCATCCGTTCCGTAGTTAAGTATCCGTTGTAGTGTTGATTTCGGCTAAACCAAAGAAAAAGTTAGCATCAGCAAAATTCTGGTGATACTCTCGCCAAGCCGTGAAAAACAACATAAAAACTTAATTTTTGCGTCTTAAACAGGTTTATTTTGGAATGAATGACTTTTATGGAAGTAGGGAGATGCTACACGAGATTCCCTCTATGTACTTTCTCTACTTCCTCTATTCCCATTACTCCCGATAATCCATTACCCGATAACAATGCACATCGCCATCAATGCCTGGTTTTTGGATAACCCCTCTGTTGGTAGTGGGCAATATCTCAAATACCTGCTACCCGCTCTATTGGATGATTCCGAATCTCTGACAATTAGTTTAGTCTCTAACCGAAACATC
Organism: Anaerolineales bacterium HSG24; assembly: GCA_030377895.1. Lineage (GTDB taxonomy): Bacteria > Chloroflexota > Anaerolineae > 4572-78 > J111 > JAUCGB01. The sequence continues at coordinate 1,202 of JAUCGB010000149.1, read as the reverse complement.
GACCATTTAACCGCTTCCTCTATGCGGCTTAAACCGGTGCTTGTCTCGACCCCGTTTGCTAACCCCTCAAGCAACCTCGCCAAACTCTGGTTTGAGCAAATTAGTTTTCCCCATGCCTGTCATCAGCTACAGGCTGATGTGGCTCATGTTCCATACTTTGGTTCGCCATTCTTTACCACTATCCCCACCGTAGTCACCGTTCATGACTTAATTCCCTTGGTTTTACCAGCCTATCGAGGTGGTGTACGAGTTCGACTTTACACCGCGCTTGTGGCTCAGGCCGCGAGCCGAGCCAGTTTGATCATGGCCGATTCTAAGGCCAGTCAAACCGATATTTTGGCTCGGTTACGTGTCGATACAGAGCAGATCAAAACCGTTTATCTTGCCCCCGCGCCCCATTTCCGTTTGGTCGAAGCTGAGATGGTCAGCCAAGTTAAGGCCAAATACAATCTGCCTGACCGTTTTATTTTGTATGTGGGGGGCTACGATCTCCGCAAGAATGTGTCAACCCTGGTGCAGGCGTATGTCGGGGTGAGCGAAATGTTAGGCAATGATTACCCCTTAGTTTTAGCAGGCCGATTGCCGAAGCAGGACAGTTCCTTCTTTCCCGATCCGATTTCGGTGGCAAAACAACTAGGGATTGAGGGCCATATCGTCACCCCCGGTTGGATTGCGGAGGAGGATTTGCCCGCCCTTTATTCTGCGGCGCACCTGTTTGTCTATCCCTCCTATTACGAAGGCTTCGGCTTGCCAGTGTTGGAGGCTATGGCCTGCGGCACACCCGTTATCACCAGCACCTCCACCTCACTACCTGAACTGTCCGGTTCTGCGGCATGTTTGGTTGAAGCCCACCATGCAGACCAGCTAACCGCCGCCATGTTGCAAATTCTACAAAATGAACAATTAGTCCAATATATGATCCAGCAAGGTTTGACTCAGGTACAACGGTTCAGTTGGACTGAGACGGCTCGGCAAACTGTGGCGGTGTATCGAACGAGTTTAGAACGATAAATCGTTAATCCACACCAAGCGGTCATAGCCCACCGATAGTACGCAGTAACTCCGCAACGCAATTTATCACCATAAATTGCTTGCAAACTCAAGCGATAACCCTCTACAAAACCACCAATATCACCACTCTCCATTTTTAATTCTTTACTTTTAATTTATCTTCAAGTTTTGCTTTGATAAGGCTATAATGA
>JAUCGB010000148.1 GCA_030377895.1 Anaerolineales bacterium HSG24 | reverse complement strand
AAGGAGCATTATTATGACCCATGTAATTGCAAGTACATGCACCCGTGAGGGCGATTGTGTAGAGGTTTGTCCGGTAGATTGTATTATCCCCGGGCCAAAAGACAATACAGAATGGAACGCTATCTTCTACATTGATCCTGAAACCTGTATCGACTGTGGTGCGTGCGTGCCAGTTTGTCCACCAGAAGCCATCTTCCCTGAGGAAGATTTACCTGAGGAAAATGAAGCCGATGTAGCGCTTAATGCATCCTTCTTTACCGAAGGACCCGGCTATTGGGATTATGATTTGGATGAACAACGAGGCGCGGCCTAGCTCAATGAGCATAGTGTTGCCTTTCACTTCCCAAACTTGTTAAGCAACTAAATTGCTGAAAGCGGACGACATTAGTAAAATAATGTCCCGCTTTTTTTTTAATCAAGGAGTGTTGCCAGTGAATTCAGCCCCAAAACGGGCTATGGTGATTGTGGCTCATCCTGATGACCCTGAGTTTTTTTGTGGAGGTCTCATCGCTTTATGGTCTAAAGCCGGAACCAAGATCACCTATCTGATATTAACCGATGGGCGTAAGGGGACGGATGACTTAACCATCCCACCCGTTCATTTAATCGCCATCCGTCGGCAAGAACAGCAGGCCGCGGCCGACTATTTGGGGGTTAAACGGGTTATCTATTTGGATGAGCCGGATGGGGAGCTAAAACCATCCCTCACCATCGAAAAACGGGTTGTGGCTGAGTTGCGCCGCTATCAACCTGATGCGGTCATCAGTTTTGACCCGACTCGGTACTATTTGGGGGATTTTTATTTGAACCATCCGGATCATCGGGCTGCGGGTGAGATTGCGATTAATGCCCTGTTTCCTGCGGTGGGCAGTCCCTTGTATTACCCCGAACTAATCAGGGAAGGATTAGAACCCCATACCCCGCAAGTGCTTTATCTGTGGGACGCGGAGACTCCAAATCTGTGGGTTGATGTGACGGGGGTGGATGAGACAAAAACAGCGGCACTACAATATCATGCCAGCCAAATCAACGGACTGGTGACGTTGGGTCAGCAGTTGCGCGAGCATCAAAAAACGGTTGACTCAGCGGGTCAAGAGATGTTACGAGAAGGATATCAACGAATATCTCTTAGCTAATGGAATGTGCATTAATTGGTAGTCCTGCACAAGTAGTGATGGCAAAATCCGGAGTGCAAGGCTTGCCTGCAAGGCGAGCTTTGCACTCCTTATCACTACCTTTGCATCACTACCCCTAAAACTTTTTCGCAGTAGAGCGAAAGTTGCCTGAACGCAGAGCGTTAGAACACAGAGCGTTAGAACGAGACCACTCACTAGGTGAGTTTTGCGTTACTGCCTTTTACCTTTATAAGGAGTAGCTTTATCATGGAATATCGGATTGAAACTGACAGTTTGGGCGAGGTTCAAGTCCCCGCCGATAAATATTATGGAGCGCAAACCGCTCGCTCATTGATAAATTTTAAGATTGGTGGGGATCGTTTCCCGCGCGAGATGATTCGGGCTTTGGGAATTCTTAAAAAAGCGGCTGCCCTAACCAATAAAGAACTAGGCGCGCTGACCGCCGAAAAGGCTGATTTGATTGTGCAAGCCGCTGACGAGGTTATCAACGGCAAACTGGACGATCATTTTCCGCTAGTCGTTTGGCAAACCGGCAGTGGCACTCAAACCAACATGAACAGTAATGAGGTTATCTCGAATCGGGCCATTGAGTTGGACGGTGGAAAAATGGGCAGTAAAGAACCAGTTCATCCGAATGATGATGTCAACAAGGCCCAATCATCAAATGACACCTTCCCGACGGCCATGCACATCGCCGCCGTAGAGCAGATTACCCATCGTTTAATTCCGGCTGTGACCCAACTGCGCGACACCTTACAAGTCAAGACAGAAGCATTTGCCGAGGTCATCAAAATTGGTCGGACACACCTGATGGATGCCGTGCCATTGACCTTAGGGCAAGAGTTTTCTGGGTATGTACAACAGCTTGATAACGACCTAAAACGGATTGAGTTCGCGCTTGATGGTCTGTATGACCTAGCCTTGGGCGGCACAGCCGTTGGCACGGGGCTAAATACACATCCGCAATTTGACAAAAAGGCGGCAGAACAGATTAGTGAGATCACTGGCTTGCCTTTCCGCTCTGCACCCAACAAGTTTGAATCCTTAGCCGCCCATGATGCGATTGTTTTTGCCAGTGGCGCGCTCAAAACGTTGGCCGCGTCATTAATGAAGGTTGCCAACGATGTCCGCTGGTTGGCCTCTGGCCCTCGCTGCGGCATTGGCGAGTTAAACATTCCAGCCAATGAGCCGGGGAGTTCAATTATGCCGGGTAAAGTCAACCCCACCCAGTCCGAAGCCCTGACTATGGTTTGCGCGCAAGTCATGGGGAACGATGTAGCCGTTAATATCGGTGGTTTATCAGGCAATTTTGAACTGAATGTCTTTAAGCCAGTCATGATTTTTAACCTGCTCAACTCGATTCGGTTGTTAGCTGATGCATGTGAATCGTTTGACAAAAACTGTGCGGTCGGTATTGAACCGAATGACGCGCAGGTCAACCATTATTTGACCAACTCACTCATGCTGGTGACAGCTTTGAACCCTCATATCGGCTACGACAACGCGGCTAAAGTCGCCAAAAAAGCATTTACTGACAATGGCACACTTCGTCAGGCGGCTATTGATTTAGGGCTATTAACTGGTGAGGAGTTTGACGCAAAGGTTGACCCAGCCAATATGATTGGGCCGAAGTAACTATCGTTTCTCAACATGACTAATATTGAACACAGATAAACGCTGAATTTTTGTCTTATCCGTGTTCTTGATTCGAATATTCGATATTCGAATCAAAAGTGCCTCCATTTCATAATAATGGAGGCACTTTTAGTTTTGGTAGTGGTGCAGAAGTAGTGATATATGTCAGTTACCACCCGCAAGTTTGGAACTTGCGGGTAGGTGATCACTACATGTGCAGGACTACCTTAGTTTTTAGTTCTAGTTAAAATGAGAAGGAGGGCAAACTTTAGTATGGAAAGGGCAAAGCGAGTTTTGCCCTCCTTTTTCGGCATCGTTTCAAAACCTGTTTTTTTGGCCTTGGGCTACTGCTTGAAATCTTATGTAAAACTCAACCTTCCTCAAAACCCAAAAAACGTCAAGGAAGGGTCAAAACTTTTCTGAACCCATACTCACTTCTTTTCGTAATCCGTCGGGAGAAAGAATTGAAACGTGTTTCGAGCCGGAACTACTTTCTCTTCGTAACTCTGAATTAGATCCAAGAGCTTTTTCCTAGCATCTTGCCATTGTTCCTTTTGCAGGATGGTTCTTAAGTCGGTGTCGTTCTCAGTTCGAAAGACCAACAAACGCATGGGATAATATCCATAAGCGGTATGCCAGCCTTCAACCATCATTAACCCCATATTCTGCAAGGTTGGCAAGAATTCACCTAAAACGTAGCGATAATACTCCGCTTCACGATTGGGCTTTATATCATAAACAAGTAATAATTTTTGTTCTGTAGCCATATATATCAACCTTTTTTAGGTCACGCATCTATTATTGCTCGGTTTCATGCTTTGAGCCTGAGAGGCGCGTCATCTAAGTTAACGAATTTCTCATCAAGAATTATCGGTACACAATCGAGATGATAACATGTACTGATTTTTCGCGTCCTGCACAAGTAGTGATGGCAGAATCCGGAGTGCAAGGCTTGCCTTGCCTGCAAAGCGAGCTTTGCACTACTTATCACCACTACCGATTTTTCGCTAAATCCATTGCAAAGTCGCAAAATCACAACGTTATTGTGCTTTTCTTGGCGACTTTGCGTCTTCGCGAGATGTAATCAATTGCATTGCAGTCTACTAATTATAACACGCGCAGAATGATTATGCCAACCAAGTAATGCAAATTTCGGTTAAAAAAGCCACTTGCCATCACCTTTACTCTGTGGTATAATCCCAAAATCATCACAGAATACATTTGCAAGCGAAAAAGTGGGCAACCCCCACTTTTCTTTATTCTACAGAGTTTTACAAAGTTTTATTGCAATCTGTGTAAGTTATCAGGAGTTTTGAAAAACCGTGAAAAATGATTTTATGGTGGCCATACACCAAGTGTGCCACGAAAGACAACTACCGCTCGATACTGTTTTAGAAGCCGTTGAGGTAGCCCTTATATCTGCATATAAACGTAACTATGCTGGAAATCACTCCATTACCGCACAGATTAACCAGAGATCGGGTGCGCCACAAGTTTTTGTGGAAAAGGTCGTGGTTAATGCCGTAACCGATGAAAAGAACGAGATTTCATTGGTCGATGCTCAATACATTGTTGAGCATGCGACAATCGGTAGTTTAGTATCCATCGAAAGCACCCCTAAACATTTTGGACGTATCGCTGCTCAAACAGCTAAACAAGTTATTCTGCAACGGATTCGTGAAGCCGAGCGGGAGGCTCTCTATAAAACGTATGCTGACCGAGAAGGCGAGATAATCAACGGAACAGTTCACAAAGTTGACCCGCATCAGGTGATTCTCACACTGGGAAATATTGAAGCAGTATTACCTCGAACCGAACAAATTCCTACAGAACGATATTCTGAGGGACAACGGTTACGAGCTTATGTTTCATCTGTCGCGAAATCTAGCCGAGGCCCGCAAATCATTGTATCGCGTACCCATCGTATCATGTTACGCCGTCTACTAGAGGTTGAAGTCCCAGAAATATATAATGGTACAGTCGAAATCAAGTCAATTGCCCGTGAAGCGGGTTATCGTTCTAAAGTGGCAGTGGCCGCTTTACAAGAAGGAATTGACCCGGTTGGCTCCTGTGTGGGGATGCGTGGCACTCGAATTCAGAATATCGTTAATGAACTCGGTGGCGAAAAAATTGATGTGGTTCAGTGGAATGTTGAAATTGGCTACTTTATTGCCAATTCGCTCAGCCCAGCTAAAGTTACCAATGTCATGCTATACGATGAGAAGGGAAAAACAGCCGTTGTTGTTGTCCCAGATAAACAACTCTCACTAGCTATCGGTAAAGAGGGACAAAACGCCCGTTTAGCGGCAAAACTTACCGGATGGCGGATCGATATTAAGAGCGTTTACGAAGCGGTCTCTGAGGCGTTAACCAAAATCAAGAAAAACCCTGAAATTCGTGAACGAGTATCGCACCGCATGGAAATTTTTAACATGGGACGAGCGATACAAGAAGAGAAAGACCCGTTAGCCTATACTGAAGCTGAACTAAAGCTATTAAGTGAAGCTATTGAAATTGTAAATATTGCGGAAATGTCGGTTAAGCGAGAAAAGAAAGCCAAAGTTATGGCTGATATTAAAGCTGCAAGATCATCCGGTAGTGAAATTGATCTGTTGGCTCAAGCAGAATCCTTGTTGACTGGTAAATCGCCTGCTAAAATTCTAGCCGAACAAGAAGAAGAGGTGGACTTCAGTGATTCTATGCTCGATGATTTAGCAATGGGGCTGTTATTAGGAGATGATGACGATGATGACGACGACGATACAACCAGCCAGCCTGATGATGCCACTGAATCGGCTGAGGAGTTGGCTAAACAGTTGCTTGAAGAAACGATTAGTTCCGAACTGGAACTTGCCTCCGAACCGGAACCTGCCTCCGAACCGGAACCCGCGAAAATAGCCGAACCGGAAAAAGTCGCCCCAAAACCGGAAGTTTCAACAGATGATGATTTGATGACAAAAGCTGAAGCTATACTCACCGACCCGAATGTCAAACCAGAAGAAGAAGTGGTTGATATAGAACGGGAACGCATCAAGAAAAAAGCAAAGCAAAAGAAACGTCGCTTAATATTTGATGAAGACTTGGGTGAAATGGTTGCTCAACGACGGCGCAAACGAAAAGACCAAAATTGGCACGAGTACGAAGAATAAATTTATAACGAGTTGGCGAGTCTAGTTTAGTAGACTCGTTAGCTCGTTATTTTATATTTACGTGGCGAAACATCAACCCCAACGAATCTGCATTGCATGTCGCCAAAAGATAGATAAACGCCTGCTCTTACGAATAGTTCGTACCCCTGAGGGAGAGTTTATTGTTGACCCAACGGGTAAAGTTAATGGACGTGGGGCTTATATTTGTCAACAGCCAGCTTGTTGGCAAA
>JAUCGB010000028.1 GCA_030377895.1 Anaerolineales bacterium HSG24 | reverse complement strand
CTACCCTTGAGTATCAACCAACCATAGTTAGCACTATCTTAAAGCAATCTTTGAGACGATACAATGGTCATCCAGTTGATTTGCCGCTGGTCATCAGTGAGGATGGTGATGTTGAACCAATCTTGTTAGAGCCAGATGTATATCCCTTCTTTCCCGATGCCCAATCCGTAAACAATGCTTTACGATTGTTGATTGAGCTATCACAACAGACGAAACAAATTGATGTGCGTCAACAAGAGTTGTTACGAAATATTGTGCCTGTAAGGTAGAACAGCCGAGCTATGCGCTCCCTAAAGCGGTCTAGGGAAAGCAATTATGAATTATGAATTATGAATTAAAAGCGGTCATTCCAATGGTGAATTGTAAATGATCGACGGTGCGGGGGTGGGTTCACGTTTTACGTTTTCACGATTCACGCCCAACACCTCCGATACCCATTCGGGTACGTAGGAGCTACGCGCCTAGGAGGAGATCACGTCTTCACGATTCCCGTCTTCACGCCCCTTTTTTGGCTCAAAGCCACCCGTTCAGGTACAATGAGCGGGTGGCTTTTGGCTTTTGTATATATTGCTTAACAACAAATCTTAGTACCCGACAGAAAATTTAGTCTGAACTAATTAACACAGACGCTACGCGCACAGAGGAACACGGAGATTCACAGAGAAAAAGCGAGTAATTTTTTCCTCTGTGCCCTTCTGTGCGTCTCCGTGTTCCTCTGTGTTCCTGTTTTAGTCTTCCTAAACCACTTTGTCGGGTAACAAGCAACAAAGAAGGATAAGGAAAACAATAAATTGCCAGCAAAAGATATATCACGATAATATGAAAAATGCTCTTATAAAAGATGACTGGATTGTTACCCATGAACAGATGCACCTTAAATGGGGGGCAAAGGATATGTATGTTGACCTCGGAGCGGAAAAATTTATGGCCGCCGAAAAAAACGGACAGAAAATAGGTGGGAGGTAAAGAGTTTTATTGGTCATTCTGAAATAAGTGAATTACAAAAAGCAGTAGGACAATATGTTATGTATCACGATGTTTTGGAAAAAATCGAACCGGATAGAGAACTCTATCTTGCCGTACCAGAAGAAATTTTTAGTGACCTTTTTGAAGAGCCAATAGGAACACTTTTGCTTGACAATGAACGTTTTCGTCTTATTGTTTTCGACCCATTTAAGGAGATAATTTTGAAATGGATACCTTAGAGAAGTATCGTCAAGTTATTCGAAAAGTAATAAAGGACTATTCTGAAATACCTTATGCTTTTGGAGATATTCAATCTCAGACAATCTTTGATACAGAAGTTGACCGCTATCTATTGATGATAATAGGACGTGAGGGAGTCAAACGGGTTCATGGTTGTCTTATTCATATCGACATTATAGGTGCTAAAGTATGGATTCAGCGTGATGGAACCGAAGCAGGAATGACCACTGAACTCTTGAAAGCCGGAATCCCTAAAGATAAAATCGTTTTAGGTTTTCGTTCTCCTGAAATGAGAAAGCATACAGGATTTGCAACCGAATAGATACATTCCCCTACTCCAGCCTTGGCCCACCGTAGCCATGCTTAACGTATTGCCATAAGCGGTCTAGGTCCGCATCTTGCTCGGTGCGTAGCCTCCTGTGGATAAAGCTGGGCTAAACGCTCCCCAAAACGGTCTAGGGAAAGGAAAAGCAATTATGAATTGTGAATTATGAATGAAAAATGGTTATTCCAATGGTGAATAGTGAATGGTGAGTGGTGAGTGGTAAATGTTCGACGGTGCGAGTGGGTTCAGGTTTTCACGATTCTCGTCTTCACGTCTCACGTTTCAGGCCACCATCGGATTTGGGGAAGGAACGGATAGGTAGCTACTTTGACTTGCCCCGTAACCTGACGTAGAATCGATAGGGAGTACAGCTTTTTTGGAGGGTTTAGATATGGAAGCAATTATGGTCAATCGAGAGGTCTGGCAACGGTTAGAGCAGGATGCTCAAGAAGAATCGCGCCCTGTCACCGAACTTGTTCATGAGGCCCTTGAACAATATTTACACCAACGGCAACTTGCCAAAATCAAACGAGAGATTTCGGCCTACCAACAGCTACACCCTAAGTTACGGGAAAAACATCTCGGTCAATGGGTCGCGATCCACAATCAAACCTTGGTCGATTATGACGATGAACGAGTAAATCTATATCGTCGTATCCGAGCTAAATATGGACAAACCGCTATTTTAATTCGGCAAGTCATGGAACATCCCACCCCAGAAATCAGGGTCCGAACACGAAGTTATGGGAAGCGAGAAATATCATGAAATTCTCTTATGATACAAGTTATTTCCCACCTGCGCCGACGATTGAAATTTGGTTGAGTGCGCCCGATGAATCGACAGCGCAAGGCCCTTTGATGGCATTCATAGACACAGGCGCAGATTTATCGCTGATACCTATGGCCTACTTGAAACCATTACAAACTCAAATCGATGATTATCGCTATCTTCGCAGTCAATGGGGCGAACATAGGATGGTAGCCATTTATTCCTTAGATATTAGAATTGGTCAACTAAAATTTCCAGCTATCGAAGTGGTTGGTGATGAATTAGAGGATGAGATTATTTTAGGGCGTAATTTACTGAATAAGTTAGTTATGATGCTTCATGGGCCACAACAGATGTTAACTCTCTCTGAAAGTTAGAAATGTACGAACACCAATCAAAAGAGGCAGGTCAAAACTTAGTACCCGACAGAAAATTTAGCCTGAACTAATTAACACAGAGTTTCACAGAGGAACACGGAGATTCACAGAGAAAAAACGATTTATTTTTCTTTTGTATTACTCTGTGTCACTCTGTGCTTCTCTGTGATCCTGTTTTAGTCTTCCCTAATCCACTTTGTCGGGTAGCAAGTTCGTAGCAATCATATATTAAGGGCGACGTTCTAGTCCTGCCATCGTCGCGGAGGCATCTATTTACCCAATAATTGACATGTTTAATAAAAAATGCTATTCTATAGTGGTAGATTGTTAGCCGAGTCAAATAGTTGGGGCGGTAAAGAATATAACTGCTAATCCAGTTGACGCGAATGAGTCATCTCTGAAAAGGGAAATCTTTTTGGCTCAAGAGTTCTCTTACGAGTAATAATTCGCGGTTGATTAGCGGCCATATCTCCAAACCATTCCCTGTGCCTCCTCGCCACAAACTGATTTTTTTTGATGCTTTTACATATTTATTAGCAAACAAAAGGAGTAATTCAATGAGTTACGCCCCCCTGCAAAGAAAAAAGACCGCAAAACCGAAGGTTACACCGGCCCCAAACTGGCTACAACCCACGCAACCTGTGGTAGACCCGTCGGCCCCTCCGTATAGATATGATGATAGTGTCGTGCAACGGTTGCTGGCCGGCAACCTTTATGGGCCAAGCCTGCCCCCGATTGAGGACTATTATACCGACCGAAAAGCGGACACGGGAGACACTGCTCCGCGGGTGCAACCGAAATTAAAAGTCGGCCCGGCCAATGACAAGTATGAGCAGGAGGCGGATAGCGTGGCCGATAGGGTTATGAAGATGCCGGATGTGAAACGTGAAGGAGTGAAACGTGAAAACGTGATGCGTGAGGGCGTGATGCGTGAATTGGCAGTGCAACGCGTCGACGAGGAAGACGAGTTGATGATGAAGCCAATCGAAAATCGGCAATCGAAAATCCAAAATCCGATGGTTCAGCGTCAAGAGGATGAAGACGAGTTGATGATGAAGCCGGACGTGAAACGTGAAAACGTGATGCGTGAATCGGCAGTGCAACGGGTCGAGGAAGAAGATGAGTTGATGATGAAGCCACTATCCACTAACATCCAGCGTCAGGAAGACTTTGATGAGGAGCTCATGCAGGGCAAACCGCTCTCCTCGACGCTCCATCCTCCCATCCTCCAGCGTCAAGAGGAAGAAGACGAGTTGATGATGAAACCGTTGTCGATTCAGCGTCAAGAGGATGAAGACGAATTGATGATGAAGCCAATCGAAAATCGGCAATCGCAAATCGACAATCCGATGGTTCAGCGTCAAGAGGATGAAGACGAGTTGATGATGAAGCCAATCGAAAATCGGCAATCGCAAATCGACAATCCGACGGTTCAGCGTCAAGAGGATGAAGACGAGTTGATGATGAAGCCCATGCCGATACAACGGATGGGCGAAGGCGGTTTTGAGACGAATAGCGATTTTGAAAGCCGGGTAAACAGTAGCAAAGGCGGTGGCAAAGCCCTGCCCAAAGATACCCAAGCCGATATGGGAAGCAAGATTGGGGCTGATTTTAGCGGGGTGCGAGTGCATACCGGGGCGGAGTCTGCCCAAATGAGCCAAGATATTGGGGCCAAGGCTTTTACGCATGGCAATGATATTCATTTTAATTCGGGGCAGTATGACCCTGGATCGGGATCGGGCAAACGGTTGTTGGCCCATGAGTTGACCCATACGGTTCAGCAATCGGGAGGGAAAAATTTACAAAAAAAACCGTTGAAGATACCGCCTACTGTGTCACAAAAAAACATATCGGATAATGTTGTTCAAGCCGAATTGATGAGTAAAGATGATTTTTACAATATGACCGGTATGGGCATGTTAAAGGCTCGGCCAAAAGAGTATAAAAGTATTGATAGTTTGCTTGTGAAATACCACAAACTGACCGATCCCGAAGGGGAAAATTTTGCTCAAACATGGAATATCTTAATCGATATTGATACCAACCTGACGACGTTTATTCAGAAAAATAAAGACCCTAAACGTATACAAAAAACGCAATATTTTAGACAGGAAGTACGACGCGAATATGACCACCTATTCCAAATATCCGAAAGAGAGAACTTCGGCGCAAAACGAATGGAAAAACTTTCCGTTGAGCAACCGGAAAGCTTCAGTTTCCGTCAGATGGCAAGAGGGACGGGGTTGGGGGTTCTCAAGGTCATTAAATGGTGTGCGAAGTTAGGCTGGAGCGTTCTTAAGTTAGGGTTTACTGTGGTTAAGGGCGTGCTGAAATTGATTTTTGCCTTGGGTAAGGGGGTCTTCAAAATCGTCTTGGCGCTGGTTAAAACCCTTGGTAGACTGGCCGGAGACCTCTTCGTTTATCTTGGTGAAAAATTAATTACCTTAGTTAAATTAGCCGGAAATCAACTTGTAGAGTGGGTTCGCAACCCACAGGTTTTCATCGAGTTTGTTAAAGCCGCAGGCGAAAAATTTTGGAGTTTCCTTGCGGCGCTTGGTACTAAAGTTAAGGAGGCATTTGTAACCGCTGGCCCTATACTTTGGTCGTGGCTGAAGAAAGGTGGTGAACTGATTATAGAGGCCATTATTGGCTTACCGGACTTTTTACGATGGGCTAAGGAGACAGGCGGGAAGGTTATTGATGTTTTAGTAGAAAGCGGCTCTCAAGCGATAACTTGGCTTTCTCAAGCAGGTACTTATATTGTTGAGTTGATTAAAAAAGCACCGGAAGCATGGCAATGGATCAAAGAATCACCCAAGCGGATGATTCAGGCACTTCAAACCTATGGTAAAGCCATTATTGATTGGATTACAATACCAAAAACGCCCGGAATCATAGACATCATTAAAAAATACGCTACACAGTTCTGGAGTTGGCTGTTAGAGGCTGGCGCGTATATTGTTCAGGCCGTGGCAGTAGTTGGTGCTGATATTTGGGATTGGCTTATTCAGGCGGGGGCGAAGTTGATTCAATCCTTTAAAGAACACGCGCCCGATATTTTTGGCTGGTTACTTAAGATTGGTAAAGGCATGATTCTTGGTTTAATAGAACATGGGCCGAAGGTGTGGCAATGGATAAAAGCGGGTGGTGCGGTAGCGATTGAGGCGTTCTCAAAATATGCTTCGACGATTTGGCAATGGATAAAAGTAGCTGGTGGCGCGGCCATCGCCGCTATCGTTACCTACGGTCCTAAGATTTGGCGCTGGCTTGTTCAAGGTGGTAAAACGGTTATCGCGGTGATCAGTAAGTATGTCGGCCTGTTCTGGGGTTGGCTACGTGAGGCAGGTTCGTGGCTTGTTGAGGCAATCGTAAAAGGCGGGCCAAAACTATGGGGCTGGTTGGGTGAGCATGGGCCAAAAATAGTTGCGCTCCTGAAAAAAGCTGGAAAAGTGGCGGTTGACTGGTTAGCCAACCTACCTGAAAATATTGATAACTTATCACAAGTGATTGACCGTTTTACAGATACCGCGAGCGAAAAAATCGAAGAAGGCAGTGAAACCGTAGCGGTAGGTATCTCTAAACTTCGTGAATGGATCAAAACTCTACCACAAAAGGTTGTTACATTTATTGAGAGTTATGGGCCAAAATTCAAGGAATGGTTAGCGACGTTACCGAATAAAGCCCTTTCTGCCTTAAAAGATTTTAGTGAGGATACTTGGGCCTTTGTGGTTGCCTTGCCCGATAATGTCCGCACCTTTATAACCCAAACTGGGCCACATCTTTTAGAGATGTTAAAGAATGCCCCAAGTACGATTTGGAAGGCGGTTAAAACATACGGCCCTCAACTTTTAGATTGGCTAGTCAACCTGCCGAACAACGTTCTAGATATACTTAAAAATGCTGGTGTAGAACTATGGGAATGGCTTAAAACGTTACCCGGTGAGGTTTTAAACATCATCAAAACTTATGGGCCTCTGGTATGGACCTTTATTAAGGAGTTGCCCTCGAACATGCTGGTTTTGGTTCAAGAGTATGGCCCTCAGGTATGGCAGTGGTTGAAAGAGTTGCCAAGCAATCTCTGGAGTGCCATTATAGATGGTGGAATTGTCATTTGGACTCTGCTGAGAAATGCGCCAAGTAGTCTCCTAGAAACCATCAAGGAATATGGGGCCAAAATATTTGAGGCCCTGAAAGAGTTTGGCACACAACTTATTGCCTGGATTAAGGAACAAGGCCTTGTAGGTATCCTCAAATGGTTCTTTGAGTGGGTCATTGATTTTGGGATAGATGTTATTAAACAGGTCTTCTCTGGCCTAGGTGGTGATGTTCTCAAATCGATTTTAGAGGGAGGGATTGCGGTCATCAACGCGGTTAAAGCGATATTGAATTTAGGAGTTAATATCGTCAAAAATGGTTGGTCATTGATTAAAGCTCTCTTCACCCATCCAGTCAACTTCTTCAAATATGCTATTGAAGGGATCGGTAGCGGAATTGGACAATTCGCCGATAGTATCGCCGAAAACGCAGTTGGTAATATTTGGGATTGGCTCTTTGATGGCCTAAGTGTGAACCTGCCTAAAGAGTTTTCTATAAAAGCCCTGGTCAACGTAGCCTTTGAGGTACTTGGTATGGGGTATGAGTTTGTCAAGAGCAAAATTGTTGAGGTGATTGGTGAAGATACAACAAATAAGCTGGAATCGGTGAGTGGCTCTGCACTGGCTACATGGAAGGATGATGGACCTTGGTATGCGCTTACTCAAAAAGACTCTGAAGCGACACCAGAAACAACACCGACCCAAGAGACCACCCCAACCGCTTCAGAAGCAACAGTGGGCCAAGTAGCCACCCCAACTTCGTCAGAAACAACTCAAGAGGAAACTCAATCGAGTGGCCCACCATCTTTGGGAGGCATTGCCGCGTCATTGATGTCAGCCTTAATGGATGCAGTGAAAGGGTTTGTGGTTGAAAAGGTAACAAATGTTATCGTCATGCTTGTTCCTTACGCGGGTGAGGTAAAAGGTGCCCTCGAAAGTGTACAGGCTGTCGTTGATACCGTCACCGTCTTTATTAATCAAGCGAAGAATATTCTTGAGATTATAACCAATGTTATTAGCCAAGTTTCTGATATTGTTACAGGTAATATTGCTACCTTAGCTACTCAGGTTAAAGATATTCTAACTGATCAAGGACTTCCTGAGTTGATGAAGTTTGTTGTTTCTCGATTAGGTCTTAATGTGTTACCTAAATACATCAAACAAGTTATTGAGGCCGTCCGTCAGCCAATTACTGCTCTGATTAGCGCTGTTGTCAAATGGATTGCTGAAACGATTCAAATTGTTGTTCCTCAACCTGCTTTGGCAACTGTCGGTGAACTTATGTAAATAGGTTTATTTATTGCAGAAAAAGATATAAAAACCAATGACCAATAAAAAATTAAAACAACCACTTTCGTTATATTCTCCACAAAAAACAGCGTTTATCCTAGAAGCCGTAGAATTAGATATTACTCGATCTGACAAACATATAACCGCCTGTCGATTGCAAGGAGAAGTGACTTTTGAACAGCATATCCTGATAGAAACCGAGAGCCTGTTTAATCTGGTCCCAGAGATGCGCTTAGAGGAGATGGATGGTGAATTTGAACCGGATAGGCCCATTCATATCACTCTAACCCTGAACCCCGCCTATTTTGAAATGCTTGGCAAACAGGAGCAGGTCAATAAGGTGATAGAGTATCTCCAGCAGTTAGGTCAGCAAAACAGTGACCATCAACTGCTCTCAACAAACAATTGGTTGCTACTTCAGGTCAAACAGACTCAAGAGGAAAAAACCGTTGAGTACAAGACGATTTGGCATACCTTGCGGATTGACCAATGGCTCGATTTTTTCAGCAAAACGGGTCAGTTCGCCACCGACCTCCTGTCTGAACTGAGCGAGCTAATTCCAACCGATACCAACCTGTCCGATACAGATTGGGCCGAAATTTTAGCCAACATGGCCGCAGTCGATTCCGAATCGCCTACCTCTGCGCCAAAATCAACACCGACCACACAGCCGCCGGAATCGCTATGGCAGGCGGTGCAAGCCTACTTTAAAGCCGCCGAGTGGGGGTATCACCGTATTCCAGATCGACATTCATTACAGACGATTTTTGAGGGTAAAAATGGAACGCTAACCTGTTTGGCCCATGTTCGTGAGACCCAAAATCAGCTTATTTTTTACGCAGTCTGTCCCCTCAAGGTCCCTCCCGACAAACGCCCGACCATGGCCAATTATTTAACCCGTACCAACTACGGTTTGGCAATTGGCAACTTCGAGCTAGATGTTTCTGATGGCGAAATCCGCTACAAAACCAGCCTCGATCTGAGCGGTTGCCAGATCGAAACAAGGCTGATCCAGAATGTTATTCAGGCCAATGTGTTGACTCTTGACCAATATCTGCCGGAGATTATGACCATAATCTATTCGGTTGAGTAATTTGGACACATCTTTTCGCTGGTGTCGGGTACGCACGCGGCCCGACACCCATACTTCGGTGGGTATGTACCCACCCTCACCCTACTACGGTCTTGGCCCAGTGCCTAACGTATTGCCCAATACGGTCTAGGGAAAAGCAATTATGAATTATGAATTAAAAATGGTACTCGTGGCGACGTTGGCACAGCCACTCAATTAGTATGAGAGGTCAGGGAGTCAATGGTGAATGGTGAATATAGTTTGTTTGAGGTGATTGATTTTGAACTGGCTAGTACGAGAGACTTCGCACCTCGTAGGTGTTGGCATGTGAAGCTCCGCATTATGAAAACAAAAAGGGTCTCGTTCCCAAACAGGGAATGAGGCCCTTTTTTTCATTCAGCGCGAAGCCTCCCGTAGGGGGATAATTCATTCATCATTCATTCATCATTCGCCCATTCACCCATTCGCAGATATAATACCTGATTATGGAGGTGGCAACAATGAGACGATTTTCATCTTACGGGCCGGTTGACCCGGAATCACATTATCATGCCCCGCGTGAGGGATTGATTGAACGAGGCTTAACTCAACTGATTGGCGAAGGCCCGGCTGACGGTGGACACTATATCACCGTGTGGGGGCCGCGCCAGACCGGCAAAACTTGGGTCATGCGACAGGTTTTATGGCAGTTGCAAAAAGATGAGCGATTTGATGTGGTCAAAGTGAATTTGCAAATAGTAGGCCAAGACTTTGTTAAAACGATACGATATATCATTGAAAAAATTGCCCACCAGTTAAAAATATCATTACCATTATCGGCAGATATTGAACAGTTTGAGAAGTTGTTCACACCTGATTATTTGGCTAAACCGTTGATACTGATATTGGATGAGTTTGATAATTTGTCTGAGGAAGTGATAGGTCAGTTGGTGCAGGTTTTTCGGAACATCTATGTGGCTCGCGGGGAGCAATTGAATTTGTCTTCCGGAGAGCGAGATTACCTATTACATGGCATGGCCTTAATTGGTGTGCGGGCCGTGTTGGGCGTGGAGAATCCACGAGGTTCGCCCTTCAATGTGCAACGGAGCATGCACATTCCCAACTTGACCAAGAATGAGGTGATTGGCATGTTCGACTGGTATCAACGGGAAACGGGTCAACCGATTGAGCCGGATGTGGTGGAGCGCATCTTCTACGAGACGCAGGGACAGCCGGGTCTGACCTGTTGGTTTGGCGAGTTGTTGACCGAGAAAGAGGAATTCAATAAGAGCTTGGATGAGCCAATCACGATGGCAAAATTTGATTTTATGTATATGTGGGCGACTTATGGTTTGCCGAATAACAACATCCAGAACCTCATCAGCAAAGCTAGAGAAGAACCATACAAAGGCACAGTGCTGGAGATGTTTCGCACTGATGAGAAAATGCCCTTTAGCTATGATGATCCTTATTTCAATTTTCTGTATCTCAATGGAGTGGTTGATGTTGAACAGACTCCCAAAGGTCTATACGCCAAATATCCATGTCCATTTGTGCAAAAACGGTTGTTCAACTATTTCTCCCGTGAGTTATTTCCCCAAGTCGGTCAACTGCACGACCCATTTGACGACATGAGCAATACCATCACCGAAACGAGTCTGAATATCGAGAATCTGCTCCAGCGATATGGTGTCTATCTAGCCGAGAACCGAGATTGGTTGTTGCAGGATGTACCGCGTCGGGTTGATTTGCGAATCTATGAGGCAGTCTATCATTTCAACCTGTACATGTATTTGGTGAAGTTCCTACAAGGTTATGATAGTCATGTCTACCCAGAGTTTCCGACCGGCAATGGTAAGATTGATTTGATTATCAAGCATGCTGGTAAGATGTATGGTCTTGAGGTAAAGAGTTTCTCAAACCAATATGGGTATGACAAAGGGTTGATACAAGCGGCTAAATATGGTCAGAAGTTGGGTCTATCTGAGATAACTTTGGGCCTGTTTGTTGAGGCCGTTGATGAGGCCAATCGTAAGAAGTATGAAGTAGTTTATCAAGATACTGATACAGGCGTGACGGTGAAGCCGGTCTTTGTGGTGATTGGGAGTCGGAAGGGATAGAGGATAGAGGAGTGAAAAGACGGTAGTGTTGCCACGTTGACTGATGACCATGTAGTATTGGGCAAGTTGAAATCCAGATTGAAACCAAAGTCGAAACAATAGAGTTGTGGCTTAACATACTTTTTTTCATTCCTCATTCCTCATTCCTCATTCTTCGTTCTTCATTTTTCATTCATTCATCATTCGCCCATTCGCCCATTCGCAGATATAATACCAGATGTATGGAGGTAGACACAATGAGACGATTTTCATCTTATGGGCCGATTAACCCGGAATCACATTATCATGCCCCGCGTGAGGCATTGATTCAACGAGGGTTAACCCAACTGATCGGCGAAAACCCAGATGAAGGTGGACACTACATCACCGTGTGGGGGCCGCGCCAGACTGGCAAAACTTGGGTTATGCGACAAGTATTATGGCAGTTGCAGAAAGATGACAGATTCGATATAGTCAAAATCAATCTGCAAATAGTGGGCCAGAACTTCGAGGAAACAATCGGTTACATTACAGCAAATTTATCGGATCAGTTAGCAAAACTACTTCCCCAGCCGGAGACACTCACTGATTTTGAGAATCTTTTTTCTGATGAATATTTAGAAAAACCTTTGATTTTTGTGCTTGATGAATTTGATAATTTGTCTGAGGAGGTAATTGGACAGATTGTACAAGCGTTTCGTAATATCTATGTCCGTCGTAATGAAAAATTCAATCAAGGAAAACAATATTTGCTACATGGCGTGGCCTTAATTGGTGTGCGGGCCGTGTTGGGCGTGGAGAATCCACGAGGTTCGCCCTTCAATGTGCAACGGAGCATGCACATTCCCAACTTGACCAAGAATGAGGTGATTGGCATGTTTGACTGGTATCAACGGGAGACGGGTCAACCGATTGAGCCGGATGTGGTGGAACGCATCTTCTACGAGACACAAGGACAGCCGGGTCTGACCTGTTGGTTTGGCGAGTTGTTGACCGAGAAAGAGGAATTCAATAAGAGCTTGGATGAGCCAATCACGATGGCAAAATTTGACTTTATGTATATGTGGGCGACTTATGGCTTGCCGAATAACAACATCCAGAACCTCATCAGCAAAGCTAGAGAAGAACCATACAAAGGCACAGTGCTGGAAATGTTTCGCACTGATGAGAAAATGCCCTTTAGCTATGATGATCCTTATTTCAATTTTCTGTATCTCAATGGAGTGGTTGATGTTGAACAGACTCCCAAAGGTCTATACGCCAAATATCCATGTCCATTTGTGCAAAAACGGTTGTTCAACTATTTCTCCCGTGAGTTATTTCCCCAAGTCGGTCAACTGCACGACCCATTTGACGACATGAGCAATACCATCACCGAAACGAGTCTGAATATCGAGAATCTGCTCCAGCGATATGGAGTCTATCTAGCCGAGAACCGAGATTGGTTGTTGCAGGATGTGCCACATCGGGTTGATTTGCGAATCTATGAGGCAGTCTATCATTTCAACCTGTACATGTATTTGGTGAAGTTCCTACAAGGTTATGATAGTCATGTCTACCCAGAGTTTCCGACCGGCAATGGTAAGATCGATTTGATTATCAAGCATGCTGGTAAGATGTATGGTCTTGAGGTAAAGAGTTTCTCAAACCAATATGGGTATGACAAAGGGTTGATACAAGCGGCTAAATATGGTCAGAAGTTGGGTCTATCTGAGATAACTTTGGGCCTGTTTGTAGAGGCAGTTGATGAGGCCAATCGTAAGAAATATGAGGTGGTTTATCAAGATACTGATACAGGCGTGACGGTGAAGCCGGTCTTTGTGGTGATTGGAAGCCGAAAGGCGTGAAGCGTGAAAACAAAAAGGGTCTCGTTCCCTGTTGGAAACGAGACCCTTTTTCATTCATAGTCTTACTACCCGACAAAGTTGATTAGGGAAGACTAAAACAGGAACACAGAGTTTCACAGAGAAGCACAGAGTGACACAGAGTAATACAAAAGAAAAATAAATCGTTTTTTCTCTGTGAATTTCTGTGAAACTCTGTGTTAATTAGTTCAGATTAAATTTTCTGTCGGGTGCTAAGTCAAATCATCCCAAAAACTCTACTCCATTTCCGGCTGATTATCGCTTTTGAGTACCCAACATCCATTGACAAGAATCAAGGGCTGTGCTAACCTTATTTGTGTCATACTATTTCAAGATAGCGTAACCCTTCAATATTCTTCTTTATAATAGTTTAGCCAATACTAAAAAACATGACAGGTATAGAAGTCAGATAAATTCTGACCTGACAACCTTCCTCGAAAACAAATTTTCTGGTGAATTATAATGAAGCAAAATCCAACCCACTCGTCTACAAAAAACAACCCCGATAAACGTAGCTCTTTTAGAAAATCAATTCCCAAACGAGGAGAGTTGAGAGGGCAACTAATGACTGCCTTCATTTTGCTATCGGTCATCTCAATCATCACTTTTTTTGTGACAGGTACTCTGTTAACCAAGGATATTATAGAAAATTTAATTTATGATGAACTGACCACAGAATTAGAGTTAAACGAACAGGCGATTAACAATTGGCTAAATGAACGCAATCGTGATTTAACGATTATAGTGACAAACCTACAAGACGATGAGGCGATACAACAACTTTTACTCGGTCATGAGAAACCCACTATTCGGAATCATTTGATGCGCCGTATTCAAATTGAAGTCACACAAGATGATTATTTTGAAGGAATATTCTTGCTCAATTTAGATGGGCAAGTTGTGTTAAGTACAGACTCCGCAATGTTGAACCAATCACATCGAAATGCCCCCCATTTCCTACAGGGTCAACAAGCCTCCTATATCTCCCCGCCGCGCTCTAATCCAAATTATAACAATATTATCATCAGCACCCCCATCCGAGACCAACTTGGGAAAGTGATAGGGGTTATTGGCGGACAGTTAAATATTGACTATCTGTCAGAAACGATTTTTACTCCGACAATAACTAACAAAACCGATGAGGTTTATCTGGTTGGGAGCGATAAACAACCGCTTACCAAAACCCGCTTCCCCGTACCAAACAATGAGATAAACACCAAGCCGATTCAAATCACCTTGGTCGATAAATCTGAGTTAGGGCATGGAATTTACAAAAACTATCACGGCGAATCGGTGATCGGCGTTTATCGGTGGCTCCCCAATTTAGAGGCGACTATTTTAGCTGAACGAGCTGAATCTGAGGCTCTTGCCGAGACCTCTTATCTAATTATTATTGGTAGCGGGATGGCCTTGCTAATGATTATCATATCAATTGTGGTAGCTCTTTGGACTACCGCCCAAATTATCAAACCGATTGACATCCTGACCAAAGTCGCCACCGCCATCTCCAATGGTGATTGGAGTCAGAAAATTCCACTTGATCGAACTGACGAGGTCGGGGAGTTGGCTAGGGCATTTGACAGCATGGCGAAACAGCTTAAAGAATCGTTTGTGATGTTAGAGTTGCGAGTTCTGCAACGTACCCAACGCTTAGAGTTGGTGGCGAATCTTAGTGAACGGTTAAATGCCATTCTTGATTTAGGGCATCTTTTGCACGAACTGGTACACCAAGTGCAAGAAACCTTTAACTACTACTACGTGCATGTTTATCTTCTGGATGAGGAAAATGAAGATTTGGTCATGATGTCGGGAGTAGGGCATATCGGCACAGAATTAAAATCAAAGGGGCATCTCATCCATCTCCATGCCAAAACCAGTTTAGTGGCTAAAGCGGCTCGAACTGGCGAACTTGTCACCGCTGGCGATGTACGCATCACTGAAGATTGGTTACCCAATCCGTTATTACCCGATACCCTATCCGAAATAGCCGTGCCGATTCTGGTCGAGGGCACTGTCCTTGGGGTGCTTGATGTGCAAGCCAATGAGGTGAACGCGCTTGACGAAAGTGACGCGAATCTATTACGCTCCTTAGCCAACCAAGTCTCTGTGGCTTTACGCAATGCCCAACTGTTTGAACAAACCGAGCAACGGGCCATTGAACTTGCTGAAGCCAAAGAGCTTGCCGAATCCGCTAATCAAGCTAAAAGTGAGTTCCTCTCTAATATGAGCCATGAACTCCGAACCCCACTAAACGGCATTTTAGGTTATACTCAAATCCTAAAACAGGGCAAAAATATAACCGCCTCCCAAGATCGTGGCCTATCCATCATCCAGCAGAGCGGGCAACATCTGCTTACCCTCATCAACGATATTTTAGACCTCTCCAAAATCGAAGCTCGTAAAATGGAGATATATCCAGTCAGTATTTATTTGAGCCAATTTCTGGAAGGGGTGGCCGGCATTGTCGGCATGCGAGCCGAACAAAAGGGGATGACCTTTAACTACGAAACTCGTACCAATTTACCTGTCGGGGTTAATGCTGATGAAAAACGGTTACGTCAAATATTACTTAATCTACTAACAAACGCCATAAAATTCACCGATAAGGGGCATGTATCGTTTCGGGTTTCTGTAATCGGTGGTTCGTGGGCCAGCAACAACCAATCCAATTCAAACCATGAAACAGTCATCATCCGGTTTGAGGTGGTCGATACGGGCGTGGGCATGACCTCCGAACAACTGGAACGAATATATCTACCCTTTGAACAGGTCGGAGATCGCCAACGTCGCGCCGAGGGGACGGGCTTAGGATTAGCTATTACCCGTAAATTGGTTGAGGCTATGGGTGGAGAACTACAAGTCACCAGTACCCTTGGTAAAGGCTCCAAATTTTGGTTTGAGATTCAACTGCCAGTTATTGATGTGACCCCGCAGACAAACAAACAGCACCGTCAAATTGTGGTAGGTTACAAAGGCAAGCGGCACAAGGTGTTGGTGGTGGATGATAAAGATTACAATCGCTTGGTACTGGTGGATATGATTGGCCCGCTTGGTTTTGAACTATTTGAAGCCGAAAATGGTCAAGAGGGGGTTGCCCAAGCCTTAAAACACAAACCAGAGGTAGTTATCATCGACCTCGTGATGCCTGTTATGACTGGGTTTGAAGCCGTCGAGCGGATGCGTCAAATGCCAGAACTACAGGATACCCTGATTATCGCGGCCACGGCCAGCGCATTCAAACAGGATCAGAATCAGCTTATGTTGGCTGGCTGTAATGCTTTTTTGGCAAAACCTATTGATTTTGCCGAACTGCTGGAAATTTTTGAAAAGAATTTAGATATAGAGTGGCTGTATGAAGAAAAACCACATCCAAGCCTCATCGAGATGTCGCCTACATCTGATGATTTGGATAGTGCAACTTCTGAAATTGTTGCCCCTCCCCCAGAGGAATTAGAAATTTTGTTTGATTTTGCCTTGCGAGGTAACATGCGAAAAATCAAACGACGCATCATTTATATCAAAACATTAGATGAACAATATACCCCTTTTGCAAATAAACTAGAAGCGCTTGCCAAAGGCTACAAGGAAAAAGCGGTATTAGCATTTATAAAAACCTATATGGGGATACAAGAATGAACATAAAATCACCTACGCTACCAGATTTTGAAGCCAACACTGATACACATACCATTTTAATTATTGATGATAGTCCAACAAACTTAGGAGTTTTGGCTGATTATCTGGAAGATTATGATTTTGATATTTTGGTAGCCGAAGACGGTGAGAGTGGGCTAGATAAAGCCCAATACGCCTTACCTGACCTTATTTTGCTCGATGTGATGATGCCCGGTATGGATGGTTTTGAAGCCTGCCACCATCTCAAAGCAGATGAAAAAACGAAGGATATTCCTGTTATTTTCATGACCGCTTTGGCCGAAACTGAGCATAAAGTAAAAGGATTTGCCTCGGGAGCGGTTGATTACGTCACCAAACCGTTACACCAAGAAGAGGTTCTGGCTCGGATTCATACCCATTTGAAGATTAGCGATTTAACCAACAACCTGCAAGCGGCCAATCAAGAACTTAGTAAACTCAATGCCGACAAAGATAAATTTATGTCGATTATGGCCCATGACCTAAAAGGGCCTTTTTTGCCACTTTTAGGCATGTCGGAACTGTTGCCCAAACTGATTGAGATGGACGCGTATGATAAGGTTCAAGAGATGAGTTTTGGCATTCATCGGGCGGCGCAAAACGTCTATAACCTTTTAGAAAACCTGCTCCAATGGTCTCGGTTACAGATGGGACGTATGGATTATAAGCCAGAAAAGGTCAACTTGACCGAAATCGTTGTCCGTAATATCCGACTGCTTGAGGAATCTGCCTTTTATAAGGAAATTATATTAGAAAGCCATCTACAACGTCCTATTTATGTCTTTGTTGATGAGTATATGCTCGATACCACAGTGCGGAACTTGATGTCTAATGCGCTCAAATTTACACCTTCGGGGGGGCGAGTCACGGTTTTAACCCATATCATTGAGAATAGTTCTCCGCTTAAAAAGGATAGGGCGACGCGTAATTTTATCGAACTGTCGATTGTGGATACGGGGATAGGGATTAGTGAGGAGGACATAGAAAAGCTATTTCGACTTGACACGCACCATACGACCATTGGCACCGCGAACGAACAAGGTACGGGGTTGGGTTTGATTATGTGTCAAGAGATGGTTAAACAGAATGGTGGTAATATATCGGTTGAAAGTAAGGTCGGAAAAGGAACGACCTTCAAAATCACCATCCCGCTTGATGAATCGGTATCGGCAAAGATGATAGAGATAATATCTGCCGATACGCCGGATATTTCTAGCCCACTTCCGATGCCACCTAAAAAAGATCCCCTACCGGAGTTGGTTTCACCTCCTCTGTCATATTTGGAAAAGTTGTTAGACCTAGCGACCATCGGCAACATGTATGCCTTGGAAGAAGAGGCTCGAAAAATTGCCACGCTCGGCGTAGAATATGAGCCGTTCGCGCTTCATTTTCAAGAGTTGGCAAAGGGGTTTGAGGATGAGGAGATTCTACTGCTTCTAGGCCGTCTCATTTTGCAACAATAGCTACAACGGTAGTCCTGCACAAGTAGTGATGGGGAAATCCGGAGTGCAAGGCTTGCCTTGCAGGCAAAGCGAGCTTTGCACTCCTTATCACTACCTTTGCACCACTACCGACAAACTTTTGAGTAGAGTTATAATTTTGCGGGGTTGATGCTATAATTAGGAATCTGCTTTAAAATTGAAGTCGGAAAAACCATGTCCCTAAATCCAAAAACATTTGTTACACCTAAAAATAAAGATTATAGCCATACCATCCTTCTAGTAGATGACATCCCCATCAATCTTAGCGTGTTGACCGAGTACCTGCAAGGATATGGATATGAGATTGCGGTCTCCCGAACAGGTACTAGTGCCCTAAAGCGAGTTAAATACCTCAAACCTGATATTATTTTGCTTGATGTGATGATGCCTGAGATGGATGGTTTTGAAACCTGTCGTCACCTCAAAGCGGATGAAAAAACGAAAGATATTCCGGTTATCTTCATGACTGCTTTAACCAGTCAAAAAGATAAAATTAAAGGATTTGCAGTCGGCGCGGTTGATTATGTGACCAAGCCCCTGCATCAAGAAGAGGTGTTACAACGAATTCGAACTCATTTGAAAATTCATGATCTATCTCAACATCTACAGGCTAAAAATCTGCGGGCCGAATTGAGCCAACAAGTTGCACAACAGATTACCTCGATTCTTGACCTTGATGAGCTATTGGTTAGTGTGGTTTCTCTCATTCAGACCAATTTCAACTACTATTTCGTGGGAATATTGTTGTATAATAACGCTCAAGATACTATTGTGTTACAGTCAGAGGCCAAACGAAATCGAGCCGGTAAGCCTGAGCATGCGTTTGAAATTAATGTTGAAGCAACCCCTAGTATTATCACTAAGGTATTCCATACCCAACAGGCCTACCGAGTAAACGATGTTAAGACCGATAAAAACTATTTAGCCCTCCAGTCATTACCCGACACTCAGGCGGAAATAACACTCCCCTTACGATTTGGAAGTCAGATGATTGGCATGCTTGATATCCAGCATGACCAACTGAATGTCTTTTCGTCAGATGATCATGCCTCGTTGCAGTCATTGGCTGACCAAATCGCAATCGCCATCCATAATGCTCAACTATATAAAACCGCCCAACAGAAGTTGGCCGAACATCAGCGGGTCGAAAAAGCCTTACGAGAGGCAAATGAATCGCTCATAAGGCTAAATTCGGAAAAGGATAAGTTTTTCTCAGTGGTAGCCCACGACTTAAAAGGGCCATTTATGCCCTTATTGGGGACATCGGAGTTGTTGGCCGAATTGGCGGACACGCTTAACCCAACAGAGGTCAAGGAGATGGGGCAATCGATTCATCGGACGGCCCGCAGTTTGTTCAGCCTGTTAGAAAATCTACTGCTGTGGGCAAAAATCAAGATGGAGCAAATTCAATACAATCATGACAAAATCAATTTAGCCAATATTAGTCAACAAAACGTTGCTTTTTTCAACGAAAACACCACCGCAAAAAAAATCACCGTCCAAAATAGTTTAACTAGTCCACTATTTATCGAGGTAGATGAGTATATGATTGACGCGGTATTTCGGCATCTATTGTCCAATGCGGTTAAATTTACCGAAACGGGTGGAACAATAAGTTTGTCGGCGCAACTGAATGAGTCGATTTCAGATTCAGGGACAAAATGGCTCGATATTATCGTTAAGGATAATGGGATTGGGATTCCGAATGAAGATTTAGCCACCATATTTAACGTGGGTAAAAATCAAAATAGGCCCGGCACGGCCAAAGAGAAGGGAACTGGGTTGGGGTTAGTGATTAGTCATGAGATACTGGTACAAAATGGGTGTCAAATTCGAGCCGAAAGTGTGGTTGACGAAGGCAGTACCTTTACGATTACGGTGCCTTTGCATAAGGAGCAAGCCGAGGCTTCGGTTGGAAAGCTAGAAACAATCGATCCATCCATCGCTACCGAAATACAAGTTGAAGAAGAGATTCTTGTTCCCCCTCCGGCTGAACACATGGCGATTTTATTTGAATATGCCTTGCGGGGCGACATGAGCGGAATTCAGGAACGGGCTAAAATTGTGGCCGACCTCGATGAGAAGTATATTTTGTTTGCCCAAAAACTACATGATTTGGCGCAAGGATTTGATGAAGAGGAGCTATTAGACCTTGTAGAACAATATTATGACGGTTAAAAAACGGCAGAATATATCATCTGGGATATAATGGTGGCGTATCAGAAAAAATCATTTCTTGGTTAGGATGGTAATTTTCAGCCCCCTTGTTCCCAAACTAGGTTTGGGAACACAATTGCTCAAGCAAACTCTGTTTGTGACTTGCAACATGCCAGAAACAGAGTTTCTATGGCAAATACGTTCCCAATCTGGAGATTGGGAACGAGGGGGCTGAACGGTTACGAAAAAATCATTTCTTGGTTAGGATGGTAATTTGCGAAGTTAGTATCCGAGGATTTTTCGATTGTCAAATTTGCGCGCACATTTTTAATAGAGTTTGCTTAATATTTATAATTGTATATAATAACTGTTTCGTGAACTGCACAAATCAATCTGAACTTAGATTGCGCCCAATAAATTTGAGGCGTGTTTTTTTGTCTGCAATACGGTTGATGGAATTTCCCCTACACTATCCACTTTAATATATATAATGTAGCGAAATGTTTGACCCATAACTTACCAATTATTATATTTATTGCTACGCTCTCCCATATATTCAAATTTAATCGTCGATGTGTAACCCATGAAACTTAATTTGTGCCTTGTCGTTATGTTTTAGGCATCAAATCCTTATTTATATCTTTAGGAGGATTACATTGGAAGTAAAAGATTTTCGTGCTATACGTATTAGTCTTGCCTCACCAGAGGAAATTAGAAGTTGGTCGTATGGTGAAGTAACCAAACCTGAAACCATCAACTATCGGCGCTTACGTCCTGAAAAGGATGGTTTGTTTTGTGAAGCTATTTTTGGCCCGACAAAAGATTGGCAATGTTATTGCGGCAAATACAAGCAAGTCCGATATAAAGGTATTGTTTGTGAAAAATGTGGCGTGTTAGTTACTCGTTCCTCAGTTCGCCGAGAGCGAATGGGGCATATTGAACTCGCCGCACCTGTAGCCCATATTTGGTACACCCGCCGAGTACCCTCCTATTTAGGCTTATTGTTGGACATTTCTCGGCGTAATCTCGACCGAGTGCTTTATTTTGCTCATTATATTGTCACCCGTATTGATGAGAACGCTCGGGCCAAAGCCTTAAGACGCTTAGATGAGGAGTTGGTTAGAGAAGAGAAAAAGTATGAGGATGAACGTCAAGATAAAATTGACATTATCACCCAACAACTCGATGAAACCATCGCGGTTTTCAGGGATGAAGAAGAACATATTGTTAATGAGTTGAATGAGCATCAGAATAGCGAGATTGAGTCGTTGATGCAAGATGCCCAAACAGCGCAACGATACATAGAAGAAAAGAACAGTATTTTAGTTCGTGAACCATTAATATTTTCCCTCGCTGGTATCGACGAGATGGTAGCTGATAAAGGTGAAGTGATTGATAGTAGTCACCTAAAAGTGTTGAATGGTCTGGTTGAAGGGCGGCTCAACGAGATTAAAGTTGAAACCGATACCGAAATCACCCGTGAGCGAGGCCGTATTCGAGCCGAGGTAGACAGGTTGCGATTATCGGCTGACCAAGAATCTCTCACGCTTGACCAACAATCTTCGGATGAAGTCGAAGATATTAGCTCACGGGTGCAGGAACAACGTCAGGAGTTGATGTCGGTTAAACCCATGACCTTCATGAACGAATCGGAGTTTCGAGTTTTGGCTGACCGATGGGGCAACGTCTTCCAGGCCAGTATGGGGGCCGAAGCCTTGCATGAAATTTGTCAACGTCTTAATCTTGACGATTTAGCCAAAGAACTACGTGACCAAATTCACACCACTCGCTCAAAACAGCTTAAAAAGAAAGCTATTAAGCGTTTACGCGTAGTTGAAAGTTTACGAAATAGTAATAACCGTCCTGAATGGATGATTTTGACCGTACTACCTGTCATCCCACCAGATTTGCGACCTATGGTTCAGCTTGATGGGGGACGTTTTGCCACTTCTGACTTAAATGACCTATATCGACGGGTAATTAACCGAAACAATCGCCTAAAACGCCTGCTCGATTTAGGCGCGCCAGACGTGATTGTTCGTAACGAAAAGCGGATGCTTCAAGAGGCGGTTGATTCCCTTATCGACAACAGCCGACGCGGGAAAGCGGTCTCATCTCGTGGTCGTCGTCAGCTTAAGAGTTTGAGCGACATGCTGAAAGGGAAACAAGGTCGCTTCCGCCGTAACTTGCTTGGGAAACGGGTTGACTACTCTGGCCGCTCTGTGATTGTGGTCGGTGCTAAATTAGATTTGCATCAGTGTGGATTACCGAAAGGCATGGCCCTTGAACTATTCCGTCCCTTCGTCATCCAAAAACTGGTAGAATATAACTATGCCAACAACGTCAAAGGGGCTAAACGAATCGTCGAGCAACGTCGCCCCGAAGTATGGGAAGTATTGGAAGAGGTGATTCGAACTCGGCCCATTATGTTGAATCGAGCGCCGACCCTACACCGCTTGGGAATTCAAGCCTTCGAGCCAATCTTGGTCGAAGGAAGCGCATTGCAAATTCACCCGCTCGTCTGCTCTGCCTTTAATGCCGATTTTGATGGTGACCAGATGGCGGTTCATATTCCGCTATCCAAAAAAGCGGTTAAAGAGGCCCGTGAATTGATGCTTTCCTCTCACAATCTGCTTTTACCGGCCAATGGTGAGCCGATTGTATCTCCCACCAAAGACATGGTTTTGGGTGTTTATTACCTGACCATGGAAGAGGAGGGCAAAAAAGGGGAAGGCAAAATCTTCGCCAACATCAACGAGGTAGAGTTGGCCTATAACCTTGGGAAAGTTCATCTCCATGCCAAAATTAAAATTATGCACTATACTAGCGACAGCGATGAGCTAGAGCCGGTTGAAACCACAGTTGGTCGGGTGCTGTTCAACGAAGTTGTACCTGAACCGTTGCGATTGGTTAATCGGGTGTTGGATAAAGGCTCACTAAAAGAGTTTATCG
Organism: Anaerolineales bacterium HSG24; assembly: GCA_030377895.1. Lineage (GTDB taxonomy): Bacteria > Chloroflexota > Anaerolineae > 4572-78 > J111 > JAUCGB01. The sequence continues at coordinate 16,779 of JAUCGB010000028.1, read as the reverse complement.
GTGAGTGTTACAATAAATTAGGTCGAGAAGCAACCGCTCGATTTGTTGATGATGTTAAAGAAATCGGCTTTAAGTTTGCTACGATTTCTGGGGCGACCATATCTATCTCCGACATTAACATTCCTGAACGGAAAAAAGAGATTGTCGAACAGGTGACCCGAGAAGTGACCAAAGCCGAGCAACAGTATCGGCGAGGGTTAATCAGCGAGGAGGAGCAGTACCTCAAAACAGTCCGTCTGTGGGCTGATGCCACCGATGAAGTAACCAACGAGGTACGTCTCTCTATCGATCCTGAAAGTCCGATTAAACTCATGGCTGATTCCGGCGCGACCAAAGGGGGGTTCCAGCCGATTCGGCAGTTAGCTGGCATGCGGGGTTTGATGACCGACCCTAGCGGACGGATTATCGCCCTGCCCATTCGCTCCAACTTCCGCGAAGGCTTAAACGCCCTAGAATATTTCATCTCTACGCACGGGGCACGGAAAGGGTTGGCTGATACCGCCCTTCGGACTGCTGATGCGGGGTATCTCACTCGTCGCTTGGTTGATGTGTCGCAAGATGTGATTATCAACCAAATGGAATGTACCTGTGATATCAAAAACGGGATGACTATCAACCGACAAAGTAGCGAAAAGATGGGCCAAACCTTCCAAGAACGATTGGTCGGACGAGCTGCGGTTGATCCGATTGTTGACCCCGCCACAGGTGAAGTTGTGGTTGATAAAAATGTGCTAATCTCGCTTGACGATTTCCGAGCCATTGACAAAGCAGGGATTGATACCGTCGTCATTCGTTCACCGATGCACTGTGGATTAAGGCAAGGTATCTGTAGCCTATCTTATGGTGCTGATATGGGACGTGGAGGTCTTGTGACCCGTGGGACTGCCGTTGGTATTATTGCCGCTCAGTCAATCGGTGAACCGGGCACGCAGTTGACCCTGCGAACCTTCCACACCGGTGGGGTGGCTGGTACGACCGATATTACTCACGGTTTGCCTCGGGTACAGGAGTTGTTTGAAGCCCGTAATCCCAAAGGGGAAGCGATTATCTCTGACCTTGATGGTACAGTGACCTTGATTAGCAACGATGATGGTAGTCGGGTGTTGCGAGTAAGTGCCACAGAGATACGCCATGACGAATATCCGGTTCCAGATGGTTGGTCAATTATGGTGGATGATGGGGATAAAGTCGCCGTCAAAGCCGTTATTGCCCAACTCGAGAAGGAAGAAGTTTTAGCCGAGCATGGTGGGGTGATTGAAATTAGTGATGATGGCAAACTTGTTTATCTGCACTGGGAAGCGGTGGAAGAACAAGAGTATGAGATTGAAGCCTCAGCCCGTTTGCGAGTGAAAGAGAATGACATCGTCTCGATTGGTGAGCAGTTGACCGAAGGCTCCCTGAATCCGAACCGGATTTTGCGGGTTCTAGGTCGTGAAGCCGCTCAGTTATATCTCCTAGAAGAGGTACAAAAGGTCTATCGTTCTCAGGGTGTTCCAATTAGTGATAAACATATTGAAGTGGTCGTCCGTCAAATGACCAATAAAATTCGCCTAGTTACCGGCGGTGACGGCAAATTTTTACCCGGTGAGTTAATGGATTATCAAAAATTCCAAGATATGAACCAAGAACTGATGGACGAGGAAAAACGTCCGGCTTCGGGGCGACCCGTTTTGTTAGGGATTACAAAATCGGCCCTAAATACAGACAGTTTCTTATCTGCCGCGTCATTCCAACATACCATCAATGTGTTAGCGCAAGCTGCCATTGAAGGTAAAAAGGATAAATTATTCGGATTAAAAGAAAATGTTATCTTAGGGAAACTGATTCCAGCAGGCACCGGTTATTTCCATTATCACAGCAGAGAAGGTCAAATAGTAGAGGTAGAGGTAGAAGAAGATATCTCTACCGATGAACTCGCAGAAGAAGACATTCTTGATATGGTTGATGAAGGTGGTTCGATTGATGACCTCTTATCATTAGCCGCAATGCAGTTATAAAGTTATAAAGGAATGAGCAACCGTGAAAGGTATAATTTTTCACGGTTAGTACGAAATAAAAGGAGGTGAGGTAACGTGAGTGTACAACTACGACCCGGTGAATCCCAAGAATCATTATTCAAGCGGTTTAGAAAAGAGATTGTTAAAACCCGCGTGTTAAGCGTGTATCGAAAGAAACGATGGTTTGTTTCAAAAAGCGAGCAACGTCGATTAGCTAAACAACGAGCTATTCGTAAAGCACGTCGCAAAACTATGCGTCGGCGCTATTCGTAGTCGCCTGATGTGTCGTTGACTATAGAGTGAGCGGGTGTTATACCCCGCGATAACGTTGCCTCATAAAAGACCTACCGCTAATGGTAGGTCTTTTTATGTGATGAAGTTCTAAGCGGGCATACTCACCCTGTTTTTTATCCACATCTTTTAGGAATGAGCATTAATTGGAGTCCTGCACAAGTAGTGATGGGAAAATCAGGAGTGCAAGGCTTGCCTTGCATGCAAAGCAAGCTTTGCACTCCGGATCACTACATCTGCACCACTACCAAATCCCGTTCCTTATTCAAAACGGAGAAGCGATGACCAGACCAACCACCATCAATCAACTGCTCTTAGAGGCTATGGAGCGTTATCAAAAACAGCCCTGTTTTAAGATTAAACAGAGCGGACTATACTACAATGTATCCTACAAACAAGTTCAGACCCTAACTTTTCGGATGATCAATTTCTTCCATCGGCAGGGTTTGACCAAGGGGGAGCGGGTTGCGCTGGCCTTTGAAAACGGCCTAGAATGGATGATTATCTATCTGGCCTGTCTGTTAGCCGGAGGCACGATTGTCCCCCTGCGTCTCTCCCTGTCACCGGATACGATAGAGTTTATTCTGGATGATTCTGGAGCTAGTTTGGCCGTACTCAAAAGTAAGGAGCATATTCAACAGATCACGGCTAGTCGGCGCACTGGGCGGTTGCCTCGTTTGAAAACGGTATTGGTATCACCCGACGAGACCGACGATAGCACCTTTACTACATCAATTCATCAGATATTACGGGAAGCAGAACCGCTCAGTTTGGCCGAGCAGATGGCCCTCCAGAGCTATGCTAGCAAGATTCCTCCTTCAGCTTTGTCGGCTATCTATTACGTTACCAACGAGGTCGGCAAGCCACGCGGGGCCGTGTTTGATCAGCATCGCATCCTAGTCTCAATGCGCCACATAGCCGGTTGGCTGACCATGTCTGATGATGAACGGGCCTTTACCTCTCGCCCTCTCAGCGAAACCACCGCCCTGACGACCAGCCTCTATTATTTTATCTCCGGTATCCTCAATGTTCTGCCCGATGATGAGGAAATCATCGAAACCATGCAACAGACCTCACCGACGGTGATGTTGGGCATCACTTACAGTTTGGAACGTTTTTACGAAGATTGTTTGTCTCAAATTAAAAGACAACCTCGAGCCAATCAGCAGATATTTCAGTGGGCATTAGCTAAAGGACAAGAATATTTTGCCGCCGGAGCTAATGCCTCACCTCGACTACAGCAGGAGTATAATCGAGCCGATTTGACCTTTTTTAGTCAATTTCGGGGACAAACGGGTGGACGATTAAAACGACTCTACACTACCGGCGCGACCCTTACCAAAGATGTGGTCGGTTTTTTTGAGGCAATCGGCGTGCCACCTTTTAACATCTACAGTTTGACCGAAGCGGGCGGTTTTCCGGCTGCGATTAGTCGAGACAACTATCGAACCAACTCATGTGGCAAGGCTACGTCCGGTTTTGAGGTACGAATTGCTGAAGACGGTGAGATTCTCTTGCGGGGCGATTCGGTCATGCGGGAATATTGGCAACGTCCCGATGAGACCATCCGTGCGTTTGAGGCCGATGGTTGGCTACGGAGCGGCGACGAGGGGCGGATTGACGAGGATGGCTACCTGTATGTGACTGGGCGCAAACATCAATTGATGGTGCTATCGACAGGGCGAAAATTTGCCCCTTCGGTGGTTGAAAATGCCCTAATCGCCAGCGACTACATTAAACAAGTGGTTATTTTCGGTGAGGGTAAACCCTACATCTCGGCCATGATTGTGCCAGATTTGGAGAAGTTGGCCGACCATTTTGAAACAGTTCGGGATGAATCTGGACGACAAATTACCTCAACCGCCCACCCGCAAGTCAAAAAACTACTAGAGCAGATCATTGCTGAGGTCAACCGCCGCTTAGACAAGTGGGAGCAGGTTCATGAGTTTAACCTGCTCGAACAGCCCTTTAGCCAAGATGCGGGCGAGCTAACCCCCTCCATGCGAATTAGTCGGCATGTGGTGGCTGAAAAGTATGCCGACCAGATTGAGGCCATGTATCCCGACAGCCCTCAGCTTGATGCGGAAGCGGTCAGCCAAGTTCAGCTTGATCCGGAACGGTTGCGCGACCTGCTCGAAAAAGAGACGATTCTCGATGCATGGATGGCCGATGCCGGCATCGAGTTCCTGTTTGATTTAGCCCTTATCAAACAGATTGACCCACCCTCCATGGTCAATATTTGCGACACTGCGGCCAGCATCGCTCAGATGGAAAGCGAAGAGAAGCCGCTTTCCACGGCCATCATCATCGGCGACCCGGTAAAAATTGCCCGTATTTTGCCGCCCAGTCAAATACGGCTCTTTAATAATGAGCATATTCGGCGCATGCGACGCGTCATGGTATCGCTCGCAAAAATGGTTGACGGGCATGTGCTTGGCTATGTGGTTGATAAATATGGCTATGTGCGGGGGATTAATAAACTTGAGGTATCGTTGGAACAACGTGGCAATCTACTGCTCGGCCCGCAGTTTCGACACCATGCCGCCATCTCCCGATCTTGTGATGCAATCGTCTTTTTTGTCCCGGCGGGTGGGCGACAGATTCGGGTCTTTGCCAATGGTGACCTCGTCGGGCGTTATGCTGATGGGGATTGGTCACCGGAGCGGATATCCCACATCGACCAGACTGTGGCGCAGTTGGGGCAGGAGAAACGGTACGACTTTAGCCTCGTTCAGCGCATCCTACGCTGTGCCTTTCAGATGTCGGAGCGCAACTTGGGGGCTATCTTCATTTTAGGAGATGCAGACACCATTCTCAAGAAATCAGACACCTCGGAGATTAGCTCCTTCGCCACCATCATCAAACGTCCCCTCAAACATTTGTCCGACCAAGCACTGATTAACTTCGCCAAACAGGATGGAGCCACAGTGATTGATAATCAAGGCGATTTTCGGGGCTGTATGGTACTTCTCCGGCCCGATGCCAACACTCAAGCCGAGATTGGCCCAGGCAAAGGAGCGCGCCATAGTAGCGCAGCTAAAATGAGCGCGGAAGCTCACTGCCTCTCCGTCACCGTCTCCCAAGACGGCCCGATTACCATGTATGACCGTGGTAAACGGGTGCTGTCGGTTTGATGGCCACCTGCAAGGTATATTTTTTCTCCTTGCAGGTGTTGTCTTGCTACCCGACAAAGTGGTTTAGGGAAGGCTAAAACAGGAACACAGAGTTTCACAGAGACGCACAGAGGAAAAATAATTCGCTTTTTCTCTGTGAAACTCTGTGTTCCTCTGTGAAACTCTGTGCTAATTAGTTTTGGCTAACTTTTCTGTCGGGTACTGAGTGCGCCCTAAGGAATCGCCTTCGACAAGGTTGGCAAATAGGCTTGTAGTTCTGCCACCGGAATTGCTCCTTGGCGCAGAATTCGAGGAGGTGTACAACTTACATCAACAACGGTTGAGGGAACGGCACTTGGTGTTGGGCCACCATCCAAAATCAGAGAGATTTTACCAGCCAACTGCATCGACACCTCTCTGGCCGTGCTTGGCGTTGGCCGACCAGAGATATTGGCACTCGTCGCGACCAAGGGTTGCCCGACCAAATTGACCAACTCTAAACATGGCAGATGGTTGGGCAGGCGCACGGCGATAGTTTCAGCCCCACCAGTTAGCTCGGGGAGTAGTCGGTCATTTTTTGGGAACACAACCGTCAACGCGCCGGGCCAGAACTGGTTCAGCATGGGCCTCACTTCGGAGGGTATATTTTTGGCGACGAGGCAGACATCATCAATTTGGCTGATGAAAACGGGTAGTCCTTTGTCGAGAGGGCGTTGCTTGACGGCGAATACCTTTCGAACCGCGAATTGGTCAAAAGCGTTGGCCGCTAATCCATACACGGTATCGGTTGGCAGGGCGACCAATTCTCCTTCGCGTAGTAGGCGACGGGCTAGTTTTATTGCTTTACGTGAGATAATAGGTAACTGTTGGGTCATAATTTTTAGAGTGAGATCAGTTTTCTTCATTAATAAACCCGTCCCGATACGCTTTGAGCAGGGCCATAAGGTCATCAATCTCGCCTTGAATTTGTTTTCCCTTGTCCGTATCTTTAACTCGTATCCGGTTATAGTTGATTTCGAGAATCTCGGCGTTAGAGAGAATATCTACCCCCTCGGCAATTGCTTTATCGGTTGATTCAAAGGGGTGGTGCGAGGCGAGTATCAATCCGTAAGAATTATATACAAGTGTATAGCCAGCAATGCCGGTTTTATCTTGGTACGCTTTGGAAAAACCGCCATCAATCACCAATAATCGCCCATTTGCTTTCACGGGGCTTTCTCCTTTTTTAACCTTGACCGGCACATGTCCATTAATAATATGCCCCTTATCAGGATCAACACCAAATTCGCTCAAAATCGCCTGAGCGGTTTCTTCATGGTCTCGATAATCATAGTAATAGTTTTTGCGCTCTTTGTGGGTCTCTTTATCATCAACAAAGTAACGTTCAAAGGTTGCCATTTTGTCCTTGCCAAATAGGGGCGACTGTTCCCCAATCCACATATACCAAACCGCGTCCTGAGCATACTGTTTCTTTTCCATGTCATCAATCTCAAAATATGCCTGCCGAGCCAGTCGTTCCATGCGCTCCATAAAGGCGCGGGTGGTGTATGTTTTGCCATCTAACTTAAACACCCGAAACGAGCCGTCCTTTTCCATGGGAATACAACCATGATACAGCAGGTTCCCGTTGTAGACGAGATACATATTGCCTTTTGAATACAAAAATCGGACATGCTCTTGTAAGTGTCTACTATGGAGAAATGAAAGTTTAAGGTTATCAACCACAATTTGCTCTTTTTCAGTCAGTTTGTAGGGGTCTAGGGGATCGATAGTTGGAAAATTGACATCATTTAAGGGATAGTTGGTCGAACCAATCGAGACAACCCCATTTTCATGGTCGATTTTATCTAACAAAAGCCGAGATTCCATATCATAATGGGGGCAACGTTTGATAATCTGCGCCTCCATTTTTAGCTGAATAATGAAGATGGCTTTGTGCATTTTTGCCATTATTTGCCATTCATTTTCGCTAATTTCTCTCTCGTCTGATTTGCGAATAATAAACTGCTCGCATGGATCATCACCATATATCTCCATAGCAAAAGAGGTTAATGGCATCAGGTTGATGGCGTATCCATCTTGTAGGGTCGCCAAATTAGAATAACGCAAACAGATTCTGACCACGTTAGCTATGCACGCCTCACTGCCCGCCGCGGCCCCCATCCAAACTATGTCATGGTTGCCCCACTGAAAATCAACTGAGTGGTATTCCAAGAGCCGCTCCATGATGATATGCCCCCCCGGCCCACGGTCATATACATCACCCAAAATATGGAGATGGTCAATTGCCAACCGCTGAATCACTAAGGCCATAGCGGTCAAGAACTCTTTGGCTCGGTCAATAGAAATAATCGTATCGACAATACTCTTATAATATTCCTGCTTGTTTTGACTACTAGCTTGCTCGTGTAGTAGTTCCTCGATGATGTAGGCAAAATCGTTTGGTAATGCTTTTCGAACTTTAGAGCGCGTATATTTTGATGACGCTACCTTAAAAACTCGAATCAAACGAAATAAAGTAATTCTATACCATTCGTCTTCATCATCTAACGTTTGCAAAATTAAAGGAATTTTACGTTCAGGGTAGTATATGAGGGTAGCTAGATCACGTTTTTCTTTATCTAACAACTCGTTGGCAAAAATGTCGTCGATTTTACGCCGAATCGAGCCAGAGCAGTTATTTAACACATGGACAAACGCTTCGTACTCCCCATGCACATCCGAAATAAAATGCTCCGTTCCCTTAGGTAGATTAAGAATGGCGGTTAAGTTGATAATTTCGGTTGTGGCTTCCCGAATTGAGGGAAATTGTTTGGCTAGCAATCTTAAATAATCTCGTTCTAATATCTCCATTGATATGCTCCTTTATTATAACGAACCCAAAAAGGCCGCCAACTTAGTATTTTGGCGGCCTTTTTATTATGACTATATCATAATCGAGTCCTATTCTGGTTGATTATTGTTGTCATCTACGTCAGAATCAGCGGCAAGGAATTCATCATCTTCTTCCCAACCAATAATCCAGACACAAGCCCCCGCCAGCAAAATTGTGGTGACGATAAGGGCAACCCATTGGCTCTGCTCAAATCCAACATCCCAAGCCGACCAAATCAGAATCACCACCATGCCAATCGCCAAGACAATCCACGAGACGATTTGAGGATGGTTGTTGGCAAATGTTTTCACAGCATCCATGATTACATCGGCACCATAATACGTTTATCACGTAGTTTTTTATAAAGCAGAGTGCTATCGTCGGGTTGCCACTCTTTGGCCGCGTCCTTCCATATATAGCCCAGTTTTTTGCTTTGGGTTTGTTGATAATCATAGCCCTCAAAAAACTTGATGGGCGGTTGACCGGCTTTGTTGAGGATAAAGACCAATGAAACCTCACACGATAGGTTATCAACTTCTTCATGGACCATGTCTATCATCTTTTTGCCGACGGTTTCCCACATGTTTTCGTTGAGTACGTAGAAATCTTGTAAGCCTGCCACAAGGTTCTCCGTTTGCCAAGCGGCAATACCGACGACTTGTCCGCCCATTTCGGCGACAATAAAGGCTCTGGAGAAGAGCGACTCCATCATGTCACTGATATCGAGACTTACACCGCCATTGGTGCCAGTAGAGATTAATTCGGCCATAGTTCCTAAATCATCCCGTTTAGCTCGTCGAATGATGATTTCGCCAGATGGCGTAGCGGGTGCCGGTGCCGGTTTTTTCACCGGCTTTGTTGGCTGAGTCGCCTCTCTTTTTGTCTTACCCAGGCTAGTGTATTGTTTTTTCACTAAGCCCCATGTTTTACCCAACTCGCCGCTGTTATCAATAATAACATCAGCCAGTTTGATTTTTTGTTCTGGTGGTTGTTGGGCGCGAATACGTTGTTTGGCATGGTCGGGTGACATGCGCCGTTTTTCGACCAAACGTTTCAACTGCGCGTCGGGTTTGGCAACAACTAACCATTTTGAGGTACAATCTTCAGCTAACCCTGATTCAAACAACTTAACTGCTTCCACAGCTACAACGGGACTTTTTGATTCTTTGACCCGTCTCGCCACCTCTGCCCGTACAGCGGGGTGGGTAATCTGGTCTAGTCGCTCTAAGGCTTCAGGAATACTGAAGACAATTCGTCCTAACCGAACGCGATTAATCTCACCGCCCTCGCCAACGACAAATTTTCCAAACTCTTCAATAATCGCCTGATGAACCGACGTACCTTTTCGCATAAGTTGGTGGGCTAATTTATCCGCGTCAACCGTGGTTGCCCCTAACTCTTGCAACATTCGTAATACCATGCTTTTACCGGCGGCAATATTGCCCGTAATGCCGATGATAGTTTTTCCACTCATCTAAAACTCCCCTATTAGATATTATCTCTAGTTTATTTCTTCTGCTAGTTCAGTCCATTGAATGAGTAAGTCATCCAATTGAGTTTCGGTGGTTTGATAATCACGTCCCAACGTTTGTAAACGGCTTACATCTTGAGCCTGACTAGCTACCTCAACCTCTTCGGCATATTGAGCCAATTTAGCCTCAGTGTCACTAATCAGCTGCTCCAGTTCAGCCACCTGCTTTGCCCGTTGCCGAGCGGTTCGTTCTTGAGCCTTCGTATGCTGTCGGTCTAACTTTGCTTTTTTAACCGACTCGGATGAACTGGCAGGACTGCGCGCCGCTTGTTCATCTCTGGTAGCTAAATAATCACTGTAGCCACCTTTGGTCACTTCTATCGACTGGCTGGCTGGCTCGATGGCCCACGTATAATCAGCCAACGCATCAACAAAATAGCGGTCGTGCGAGACCATTAAAATCGTACCTTGAAAGGCATTTAAAACCTGCTCCAGATTTTCCTGAGCCGGAATATCCAAATGGTTAGTCGGCTCATCCAAAATCAAAAAATTAGAGCCAGCTAAGGCCAGTTTTGCCAAGGCAACCCGACTGCGTTCACCCCCCGAAAGAGAGCCAACCGACTTAAATACGTCATCCCCTGCGAACAAAAATTGGCCCAAATAGTTCCGAGCTTCACCAATCGGCAAATTTTTGACGCTTAATATCTCGTCCAAAACCGTCGAGGCCATGTCTAAGCTGGCATGGGTCTGAGCATAATAGCCCACCTCTACCCCGGCCCCAAATCGGATGCTACCAGATTGAGCGGCCACCTTTTTGAGGATAGTTTTGATAAACGTGGTTTTGCCCGATCCATTTGCCCCTAACAAAGCAATACGGTTGCTCCGCCGAATCTCGACATCGGGACAGTTGAATAACGGAGCATTGTCTGGGTAGCCCACAATTAGTTCATGGGTAGCTAACACCAAATCACCGGAGCGCAAGGCCGTTTGCAAATTGATGACTAGCTTCTTGTTAAATTGCGGACGTTCCAGCCGTACTAGACGCTCTAACCGTTTTCGGCGACCTTGCGCCTCTTTGGTTCGTTGACCGGCCAGATACCGCTGGATGAAATCTTCTTCTTTTTTAATGAACTCTTGTTGGGCTTCGTACTCTTTCTGTCGCCTTATCAATCGTTCTGCTCGTTGGGTGACGTAATGGGAAAAATTGCCGCGATAAGTTTCAATGCGACCAAAATTCATCTCCCACACGAGGGTAGCGACTTTGTCTAAGAAATAGCGGTCATGAGAAACCACCAGTAGCGCGCCGGGCCAATCTTGTAGATAGTTCTCCAACCATTCTATCGAAGCTAAATCAAGATGATTTGTTGGCTCATCGAGCAGTAAAAAATCGGGTTTGGCTAACAATAGTTTCGCCAATTGCACTCGGCTCTGTTGCCCACCACTTAACTGAGTTACCGGTGTTTGATAGGTCGATTCATCGAAACCTAGTCCGGTTAAAACTTGGCGAGTGACCTGCTCATACTGATATCCACCAGCATGCTCAAATTTGCTCTGCGCCTCACCATAGTTCTCCAGAAGTTGCTCATAATTTGGGTCGTTAGTAGCCTCGGTTAATTGGCTCTCCAACTGTTGTAGTTCAACCTCTTGTTGACGCAAGGTAGCAAATCCGGTGAGGGCCAGTTCCCATAAGGTTCCATCGAGAGTAATTAAAGAAGCATGTTGCTCTAAATACCCTATTTTAGTTAGTTTTGCTTTGAAAACCTCGCCTGATGTAGGTTGTTCACGTCCAGCGAGTAATTCTAGTAAGGTGGTTTTGCCGATGCCATTTGGCCCAATTAAGGCCACTCGGTCACCATGATGAACGGATAAGTTCAAATTGGCAAAAATATCTTGACCACCAAAATATTTGCCAAGGTTATGTGCCGTCAGAATAGCCATAGTCGATTTAATCGTTACAAACCCATTTTTGTTTTATAACATGGGTTTGCCTTTACGAGGTGCATCCATTATACCATATTAACAAATAAAACATAAAAAATATAGGGGCGGGAAAAAAGTACTGAGACGGTAAACATGGGCCAGGAATCCGACCTAAATATCGGTACCCAATACGCATCAATTTACCTAAGGAATGAGCATTAATTAACATGTGCATGTTGGCGTAGTCTGCGTTCTCTAACGCCGCCCGTCTGCGTTAGAGAACGCCTAACTGCACTTCGATAAGACTTCGGCGTGAACTCAGGCGACGCGACGTAGCCTGAGCTTGTCGAAGGCGATATCGAAACGCGCAACTTTAATTCCGATTCCTAAGCCAACGCCATCTCTATCTCGCTGAGATGCTCATCATAATGGTGGGCCAAACTGAGGATTAAATCGGCCAAGGTTCCGCCACCGCCGCGAGGATAGTTACCTCGTTTGCCCCAATCATCCGGCTTGAGCTTGGCGATAAAGGTGTCCCACTCATCATGCATGTAGCGCATGTAACGCAGGTCAACGGGGAGCGTCTTGAGGTCACGTTGCGCGGCCATCATCATGGTCAACTCATCCCGATTATGGGTTAGCAACATGGGCGGTGGATTATCAGCATCATAAATATGCTCTGCCGCTTGCAGAGAGAGCCGCTCCCAATCGGCAATATGTCCAATCACATCCTTAATCGACCATTTTTCGATCAGGCCCTTTTTGATGAGGGTGGCTTCGTCTAACTCCTCCACCACCGCCCTGAATTTGTTACGGCTGACCCGAAACGTTTCTCTAATCGATTCGGTGTCAATCCCCTGATCCAACGTCGCTCGCCAAGCCGTAATCTCTGCGGCATGCTGACGATCATGCTCTATGATCTTATCAATCACATAGTTCCGAATCGTCACAATACGTCCTTGCTGTTCCCGACGCTTGTCGATTTCCACATAGTCAATCGCCTGAATCTGTTGAATGACTTTGTACTGCGTATCAAACATTGCGCTATGAATCTCGGCCAGTGACTTGTCTTGCCATTTGGCGAGTGATTGCTGATTATAAGTCGTCGCGTCAACCGGCTCAATCTCGTCAGCCCGATTGGCTAACAATAACGGCAAACTCTGCAACACATACTCATCCCAGCCGATGACATGCACCAACACATCTCTGCCTGTCCAACCCGGATAGATTTCCAACTCGGTCATCTCACGCTCCGACAGGCCATCCAACGCCTCCCGCAGTTCATGCCGACTAAACTTCAAATCTGATACAAATTCGATGATGCTCATAATATTTGCTCCAGTACCTCGTTGACTAAAGAAACAGGATTAAATAAAGTGTCCGTTTCAATATCCGAGACATCGCCTTCGACAAACTCAGGCAACGCCCCACGCTCCCTATTTTACCACAGAATTATTAATCTAATCAAGCACCCGCCCATACAATGCAATCAAATTGGTCGCCATCTCGGCCCAGCTAAATTTGGCCGCTTGATGTAAACCTGCTTGTCTCAACTGCTGACGTTGGGCCTCGTCGGTTAGCAACTCGACCATAGATTGAGCCAAGGCTGGTACATTGTACGGATCGACCAATCGACCCGCCTGGCCTACAACCTCCGGTAAAGCAGATGTATTCGCTACCAACACTGGCGTACCGCAGGCCATCGCCTCCAAGGCGGGCAGGCCAAACCCCTCATACAAGGCGGGGTAGGCGAATATAGTCGCGGCGTTGTATAGGGCTGGCAAATCCTCATCAGCCACAAAGCCGATAAACCGAACCCGATTCTCTAACCCTAATCGAGTCACTTCATTATATATAGTCTCATATTGCCATCCTTTACCCCCTCCAATCACCAATATGAGTTGGTCTGATAATGGCTCAGGCAGACGAGATAGCGTTTGAGCAAAGGATTGAATCAGCCGTTGGTAGTTTTTTCGAGGTTGAATAGTGCCAACGCTTAAAATAAACGGCTTATCATTGATATTATAGGTTTCACACACTATGTCATGACTACTTTCGTCTTCCATTGGCCTAAATTCAGGGGTAACGCCATGATAAATGATCGTTATCTTCTCAGAAGGCGTTTGATACAGTTCAATCAGGTCTTGACGGGTCGCCTCGGAAACAGCAATCACATGATCAGCCGTTTTCACCGAATATGGAACCCACTTATTCAGATAGTTGCTCATGCCGGGCATGGTAATATCAGGCAATCGAACATAAGATAGGTCATGAATCGTGACAATTGTCCGAGTTTTAGGCAAAACAGGCGGCAAAACGAAATCAGGCGCGTGGAAAAGGTCGAGTCGGCCTGTCCATAGTTCCACATACAGAGGCAATCGCAACCGATACCATAATCGCTCTAGCCAACGACGGCTGAGGCGGGTACCGCGTAATAAAAATTGATTGTGGTTCGATAATTGCTTATTTGAGGCAAAAATCGGGTTACTATGGAGTGCATTATGCAAATCGGCACTAAATAGACGGTAATTATAGTACTCTTTCCCTAAATCAATATTAATCAGCGAGCTAACTAACTCGCTGGTATACCGCCCAATTCCGGCTGATTGGTGCAGAGCCGAGGTGTAATCAATGCCTATCGTTGTCATTATGCCGATAAGATAACATGGTCGCGCCTAAGTCGCAAAGTATCTTCTCCAACCCTAAATCTTTAGGTGATCACTATATGTGCAGGACAACCCACAGATTACAGATACCCTATAATTTGCTCCCTGTCATCAGTATGATATAATTTCTACATGATCAAATCATTAAGGAAAATTGGACAATGACGACAAAATTAAAAATAGATTTATCTCAAGGTATTTTGGAGGTTGAGGGGAGTGAAACCTTCGTTAGGAATATCTACAATGATTTTAAGACCCATTTTGTGCCAGATGCCGAACCTTTGCCAGATACGCAATTACCTCCTCGTACTCGGCGTACCAAAGCAAAAAAGCCCACGGTTACTGAACCAATCCCCGACGCTATCCCTGTACTCACACAATCTAGCCCTCCACCAAAAACAAAAGCTAAACCCGTCCCCTCTAAAAACGACTACATCCTCCTGACCGACCTCGATTTAACCGCCAATTCAGACCATCTCGGCTTGATGGAGTTCACCGATTCTAAGTTTCCCATTACCAACGAGGAACGGAATTTGGTCTTTGTATACTACCTAAAAGAGACACTTGGCCTAACAAAGGTTACGGTAGACCATATTTTCACTTGTTACAAAGAGGTGCATATTCGAGCGCCGGTTAATATTGAAAACAGTTTGGATATCACGGCCCACCATCGACACTGGATTTCGATTGCCAAAAGTGGCGCGCTGACCCTCACCCGACAGGGCAAAAAATATGTTGAAGAACGATTACCTGTCAAGAAGTAAGGAATGGGAGTAAGGAATAGGAATGAAATAAGTTGCGCGTTTCGCCTTCGACAGCTATTTAGAATAGGATTGCCGGATTTTTGCTTGTCCGTTGGGCAATCCTGTTTTTCGTGTTCCGTCCTCCGCAATCATTGCGGGGGATTTTTGTTATCAAGGCGAATGAGCGAATTGGACAAATTGGGCTAAAGGAGATAGAATCACGGTTAGGTTTTTTTGAGGAACTGGAGGTGAAACATGGCAGTTCAAGCACTCGTCTTAGAACAAAAACCCGTATGGCGACAAGCCAGACCGGTTCCCCCTGTTGTAGCTCCAAAACAACGGGTTTATGATACATTACCTTATGAGGATGATGAAGTTTTGGAAACTAATTGGCATCGACAAGCAATGTCTCAACTGATAGAGATAATCGGCACCTCTTGGGAAGGTAGCAAGCGTTCATTCGTTGGAGGCAACATGTTTGTCTACTTCGACCCAAACCAAGTGAAGACACACAACTTTCGAGGACCAGATTTCTTCGTGGTCAAGGATGTAGACCCTGACCCAGCTCGGAAATCTTGGGTGATATGGGATGAGGATTTTCGGGTACCGAATGTTGTAATAGAGTTGTGTTCAACAACCACCAGAGAGATGGATTATGGAGAGAAGAAGGATCAATATGAGCAAATATTGAGGGTGAAAGATTATTTTGTTTATGATCCAGAGCGAATAAAACTAACGGGCTGGCGATTGCAAAGAGGGGTGTATGTAGAATTACGTCCCAATAGCAAGGGTTGGCTATGGAGTGAAGAGTTGAGACTATGGCTAGATATACAAAAAGGGGCATTTGACGAGCATGAAACTTATTGGTTGCGATTTTATGATAAACATGGACGGTTGCTGTTGAATAAAGAGGAAGCCAACAAGCAAGAACGGCAGGCAAAAGAGCAGGCCAATCTTCGAGCCGAGCAAGAACGGCAGGCAAAAGAGCAGGCCAATCTTCGAGCCGAGCAAGCCCAACTCCAAGCCAAGAAACTAGCAACCAAACTGCGTGAACTGGGTATCGACCCAGATAGTATTGAATAGTAAGCGAATTTTTGCTCGTCCGTTGGGCAATCCTATTTTTTCGTGTTCCGTCCTCTATCCTCCGCAATCATTGCGGGGGATTTTTTCTTACCCTACCGCTTTCTTTGGTTATCGAGAATATTGGTCAAAAACGATATAGGGAGTATCATAGAGCGCATAAATTCAAAATAGCAGGCAGGCATTCAAATGAGAAGATGGTCAGGTTTATATCCAGCAATTATAATCTATTTATTAATCAGTAGCCTATGCTTTCATGAAGCTCCCCTATTAGAAGGCTTTTGGCTAGAGAAACAGCATCAACTTCCAATGGGTATGGGTTACCAACTGGTGGTGAAAAAACGTTCTGTTCCAGAACCAAGATGGGTATCATACGTCCGATATTTTTGGTATTCAGTGGATAAAAAGGAAATCGTAGCTTACTGGCTAGTAGTATTTGTGATATGGTTGTTGTATTCCTTACTGCGTCAGGCATTGGTTCGTCTTCCCTCTCCGTCTCCTGGTTTGTATGGTGGTTGCTGGAACACCGAACTGGATTGGTCAGATAGGGCCTGTGAGATGCAGATGATGGTGATGATATCGGTCAGTCCGGAGTCAGTCGAGATTGTTGAGCAATTGGCTTC
>JAUCGB010000027.1 GCA_030377895.1 Anaerolineales bacterium HSG24 | reverse complement strand
CATTCATGACCCGATTCCGCATCGCCCACCCTACAAAGACACCTTTATGGCGACTCAGCAACTGGCTTTTGACCTGATTCCCCATGTGCCTGAGCCGGTCTACCAATCCCCCGGCGTGCGAGCTTTTGCCATCCAACAAGCAACACTGCCCAACCCGCTCACCATCGACATGGGCGACTGGTCAAGCGACCCCTATCGGGGACATGGCTGGGCCGGTAATGAGACCATTTTTGCCGCCACAGCCAATTGGATTACAGGAAATGAGGCCGAACTCTATTTTCCGGTACAGGGAGCAGTACAAACTGATGGAGATCGCCATGTCACCATGCAGATTGCTCCATTCAGCTATCCGGAGTCGCCCCCGCAACAACTAACGATTAAGCTAAACGAACAATCAACCATATTACTGAGTCAAACTCTTAACGAGGGCTGGCAGGAGATACAGATTACGCTTCCAGAGGCGCGCTTGCACACAGGGCTAAATCGGCTTTATCTGCAATTGAGTCACACCGCCCAACCCCGTCAGGTCATCCCCACCGATACCACCATCGGGCAGATGCAGTTTATTGTCCCGACCGACATTGAGGTCAACAGTGGTGCCGACTTTGCCTTCATCACCCTTGGTTTTGCTGATGAGGCGGTCGATGCTTCAGCCCATCGGCGGGGCATCAATGTGGCCGTGATTGACTCTCAAACCGGCGCTCTACTGGATCAACGTGGTTTCGATACCGCAGCCAATCAGTTTGAGGCCACCGCCTTGGTCGATTTTATCAGCCAACTACCGCCCAATCAGATAGTCATCATCGCCAGTCAAGGGTTGGACGCTACGGCCTTCTTTGATGAGGCCACATGGTCAGCCTTGCAACGTATCGGCCTCAATCCAGATGCCCTCCAGCCCCCCTTCTCCGCCATCGGCGTGACCGACGCGCCACCCAACTCGGCTCAACAAGCAAGTGGCGACGGCTCGGCCTACATCCGGCTCGGTCGCCTACCAGACACCCGTCATCTGGCCGCGGCGGTGGATTGGGTGGAGATTAGTGAAGAGTGAAGAACGAGGAATGAAGAGTGAAGAGTGAAGAGTGAAGAACGAGGAATGAAAAACGAGGAATGAAAGACGTTCTTCTTCAAGATGCCCTTTTTCAGTCCCTTGTTCCCGAACTGGGGCTACCAACTTTCCTTGTTCCCAAACTGGGTTTGGGAACACAATTGCTCAAGCAAACTCTGTTTGCGACTTACATGCCAGAAACAGAGTTTCTATGGCAAATTGGAGATTAAGTGAACCAAAAAAAGCGAGACAAGTTGTCTCACTTTTTTTGGTTTGTTAGTTTATTGGGTTCAAGTCACGGCTGTTTTGATTCATCCGTGTCCTAACAAACATGGTTAGGCTTGCGATGTTTGTGGCAGGTGGGGTCTGGTGTCATCAAGCGGCGGGGAGATAATCGGCTCGTAGGGTCGAGTATTTTCCACTGGCTCAACGGTCACAACGTCGCCAGGTTCATCATGATGATGGTCATCATTGATAGACGGGGTATCGACGGCGGTGGTACAGAAGGGACACAGATTCCAATGTAACTCCAGAATATTGTTACAGTTGGGGCAGTTGGCCTTGAGTTTGGTATGACAGTCAGGACAGACCACCCAGGCCTCATTCGTCAACCGTGAACAGCCGGGGCAACGAGGTCGCTCCTCAATATCTTGCAACAACGCCTCTTCTTCTAGCGATCGCTCGTACAACTCCGCCAACGTGACTGGCGGGCGGAGCAAGAAATACAGCACCAACCCCAACGGGCCAAAAATGACTACCATCAAGGTCGCTAATAGAATGGCGAACACATCTCGTGACCGAGCGCGGGCATCACGAAAAGTCCAGATAATCAAACTGAGCCACAGGGCTAATAAAAACGCCCCGCTAAAGGCTAATATTACTTGTAAAATTGTAACCACGATCGAAGGGATTTGAATTTCAGGGATCATGTAGAACTCCTTTTTACGGTATCTATCCAAATTTTGGAGAAAATGTAGCTTGAGCTTGTCGAAGTCGGCTATTTCAATAAACTCAACCAATGTCGGATATACTTTTTACGCTACCAAAGACATCCGCTGATTTTAGCTTTGGTGATAAAGTTTGGCAAATCTAACTCTCGTTCAACAAAGGGTCATAGCCTAATGCTGGGCTGATGAAAACAGTAGCCGATTAATAGATGTTCAGATAAACATTTTCAGCCGTTACCTTCCCGCAAGTTCTAAACTTGCGGGAAGGTTGGTCTTGAATTGAAAACCATTATCTGAAAGACAGTAGGTGTAAGAGCTGCCCAAAACGATCCGGTTTTTATTCCGTTTTAATGGATGAACCCTGACTTAGTACCCGACAAATTGAACTAATTAACTCTGTGTTCCTGTTTTAGCCTTCCCTAAATCACTTTATCGGGTAGCAAGACAGGCCTAATCGCATACACCAACCGTACCGAGCCATCATCTCGCATGGTTTCTTGAGCCAAGGTAAAACCAATTTTTTCGGCTACGCGGGCCGAGGCATGGTTGTTCGGCTTAATCAAGGCGATGAGGCGAGACAGGCCATGCTGTTCAACTGCGTAGGAACACAAGGCACGCCCAATCTCGGTGGCGTATCCTTTGCCCCATGCGGTCTGGTGGAACAGATAGGTCAGTTCGATGTCGGCTTGCCCGTCGACAGTTTTCTCTAACAAACCGCAGTGTCCGACGACGCGCCCAGTCTCTCGTTCGACAACCGGCCATAAATCGAATGGCTCGAACTGTTCCGCCGAAAGTTCATCTTGAAAGGCTTTGACCAGCATGTCATGCTCACGGGGACCGCCCATGTAGCGGGTCACATCTGGATTCTGCCATAGCTCAATCAGGCTCGGTACATCGCTGGGTTGTATGTTTCGCAAGTGTAATCGTTTGGTTTGAATTGATATGGTCATAGAATTGCACGAATCATTGAATCGTTGAGTCGTTGAATCTCCTGAATTGCATGATATTGCTCTAATTATACAAATATAACCCCATCTGAACAAAACCGATGAGAATTCGTTATAAACTGGCTTTGATTAAGTCAACATGTCGGGTGCTGAAGCGCGAGAAGAACTGAGTGGATGCTATTAATGTAGGCCCTCATTTGTCTAGCTAGATTGATTATGCTAACATCATTATAATATATCTACAGCAACCCTACTGTCTCATTTGTGACTATCAAAATTTGACAGTTTCAACGCATGATTTTGATAATTCGACTTTAACCTTTATGCCTGAACGCAGAGCGTTCAACTATGTTCAACTATGTAGAAACGATAAATAAACTTTTGATAGTAAACGATTTATGGAGTATGAGTTCTATTTTTATATAACTCATATCTCATAAATTTCGCATTAAATTTGCGTCCAAAAATTGCCTTAGTCTTAGGTGGTGGTGGTAGTCGAGGCATCGCCCATCTTGGGGTATTAGAAGTCCTTGTCCGTGAGAATATCCCCATAGATTTTATCGTCGGAACCAGCATGGGTAGTATTGTAGGAGGCCTATTTGCATTAGGCCATGCTCCGGCGGATATTGCGGATGGCATGCGTCAGTTGGCTCGCAACTCCATCATCCGCAGTTTAACCACCCGCGCCCGATACCGTCGTATTCATGGCTATTTAACCCAATATATCAACGAGCAAACCTTTGCCGACCTGAATATTCCTATGGTGGCGATGGCAGTTGACATGGTCGATGGAGAAGAGGTCATTTTACGAGATGGGCCGCTATTACCAGCCTTATTAGCCAGCAGTGCTGTACCGGGGGCTTTTCCGCCAGTGCGCTACCGAGGCATGCAGTTAGCTGACGGCGGAGTCATCGACAGCGTGGCTACTCATGTCGCTTATCAAGAGCAGGTCGATAAAATTATCGCGGTCGATGTGTATCCTCCCTTAAACACAAAAACTCCTTGGATAGACCCTGTAGCGGCAATTACGGGCGTACAATTACCGGGCAATATTTTAGGCGCAGGCAACGACGATAACCGTATCCCCTCCACCCCAGCTTCAATTTGGCGTTCTATACGAATTATGACCTATCATCTCCACAAACAACGCCTAAAAAACCATCCTCCTGATATCCTCTTACGACCGAGTGTCGATAACTATGGCTCTCTCGACTTCAAGGATGTTGAAGGCCCTCGTCAAGCCGGATTTGATGAGGCAGAACGTTGTTTAACCGAGCTTAAATCGCTCATTCAATAATAAACGTGAAATGTGGAATGAAAAATTCGTGATGCTAACTGATTTAAGCGATCATCAACTTAAGCGTTCGCAGTAGGCACTTCAGTGCCTTTGAAGGCGATGAATCGCCTACAAACGTTAAGTTTACACTTATGACATCCTACCAAAAACGATGTTTTAACAATGACTCAACAATAGATTCATGTAGAAAAGGATAAAACACTCATGACAATGACCATGATGCAAAAACTCATTGGAAGCAAGTTAGGCCCGTATGAAATCAGAGAAAAAGTCGGACAGGGCGGCATGGCCCAAGTTTTTAAAGCCTATCATCCTGATTTAGACCGTTTTGTGGCGGTAAAAGTGTTATCACCCTCGTTAGCCGAACATCCCGATTTTTCGGAACGGTTTCAACGAGAGGCCCACTCAGTTGCCAAACTAAATCACCCTAATATTTTACAAGTTTACGACGCAGGTATTGAAAATAACTATAATTATATCGTCATGCGTTATGTTGAAAACTCAACCACCTTGAGCGAAATGATCAAATCCGAGGTGCGGATGGATCAACTAATTAACTACGTGGCTCAAGTGGCCGATGCCCTAAACTATGCCCATCAACAAGGTATCATCCATCGGGATATAAAACCGGGCAATGTTTTGATAGATGGGAAATGGGCCTTGTTGGCCGATTTTGGTTTGGTCAAAATGACCGAAGGCTCTAGCGAATTAACTAGCACCGGCTTGACTATGGGTACGCCAGCTTACATGTCGCCAGAACAAGCGGCGGGGAAACAGGTTGACCATCGCACCGACATCTACGCCTTGGGGATCATTCTCTACAAAATGTTGACCGGAACCGTGCCTCATCATGCTCCCACGCCGTTAGCCATCGCCATCAAACGTAGTACCGAGCCAATTCCTCCTTTACGAGATAAAAACTCTAATATTCCCCCTGATTTAGAACGGGTCATTCTAAAAGCCCTAGCGATTAAGCCCGAAAATCGTTACTCATCTGCGGCACAATTTGCCACCGAGCTACAATCGGTTGAACTAGCTGATCCAGAGGGTACAACCATTAATCTTGATACTCGCACCAACATTATGACCGAAAAGACTGCCGTTTCGGTTGCAGGTGATGCGACCATCGCCTCACAAATCCCCGTTGAGGGATCTCCACCGTCGCAAACATCACAAAACTCTAACCTGCACTTGATGATTGGTGGTGTGGTCGCGCTTCTGGTGCTATTTGCTTTAGGCTGGTTTATCTTCTCTGATCGTACTGATCCCGATTTAGATGAGGAAGACATTCAGGCCATAGTATTGACCGCAGAAGCGGTTGAGCATAGCGAGAAAAGTACTCTCACAGGAGATACAACAGATGAACCAACCTCTGCCCCAACGGATACTCCGCCCACACCAATGCCGGGTAATCCGGTGGTCGTCGCTAACACCGACCTCGACATCTATTTTGGACCCGGCGAATTTTATGATATTGTCGGCGGTTTATCCCCCGGCAACAGTGTGAAGGTGATCGGACGTGACCGAGCTGGCGAATGGTGGCAAATCGAAACTCCTACCGGAATCGGCTGGATTACGGCTGACGAAGCAGCGGTCGAAGTAGATAATGTTGATAATGTGATCATTGCCATTGCACCCGACACCCCAACTCCTACGCCTACCGACACCTCAACTCCAGAACCGGACACCCCGACCCCAACAGAGACCAACACCTCAACCCCAGAGCCGGACACCCCGACCCCAACAGAGACCAACACCTCAACCCCAGAGCCGACATCCACTGACACCTCAACCCCTACTAACACTCCAGATGTCACCAACACTCCTAGACCTCCGACTCGTACCCCCACCCCAGACCTGCCCGATGGTCAATTTGTGCTACTCAAACCGACCAACGCCGAGGGGGAGGCAAGTTTTGGCATGACCACCTTTGAGTGGCAATGGAGCAGTCCGCTAAAGGAAAATCAGGGGTTTGAGGTTCGGGTTTGGCGAGAGGGCGGCGCTCCAGCCGGAGTGCATAACTCCGTCAACGATAACAAAAATGGGGTGATTAAACAGTTAGCCAATAACACCTATCGACTAACCACCGATATAACCGAATCGCCGAGCGTCAACAGTCAATCCGGTGACTATTTTTGGACGGTGTTGTTGGTCGAAATTGCTCCCAGTTACAAAGATTTAGGAATTCAGGCCGATACACCCGGTACGCTTCGCTATAATGCCCCCGGTCCATCTGGCGGTGACGATGGCGATGGCGGTGGTGGTGGAGATGGCGGCGGTCTAAACTGATTTCAATATTTTCCATAACTATCTCAAACAAAAAAGGAGTTTTACAAATGAAAGGTTATAAAATTATCATTTTAGTAGCTATCTATGTTATGCTATTGACAGCCGTCTCGACGGTTGGAGCAACCTCAGTTGCCCCAAATATCGTGTCTATCCATCAAGATGGTCAGAAGATTGAGCAGACTATTCAGCTACAACAGCGTGAGTCAGTTTCCTCGACCACCACCTTTCCCATGTTTTATGGCAAATATAATGGAGAAACTGTCGAGTTTATCGACCCAGCCGACCTAGTTGCGGCACAAAATAAACAACAACGTACTCCTATCCAAGCTACTGGAGCTACCGAAATTTTGCTAGAGACATTTGAAGGTAGTGTTGATCCAAAATTTCAAATCAATACTGACAGTTCGTATACATGGGGCGTTGTCCCCTGTTACTCCACCCTTGGGTTGGGCTGGACAGTACTCGGCTCAAAATCAGTTTGGGTGGCTGGCACCCCTAACGACGGTAATCCTCAGCTTGACCCTTGCACCAACACAGCCATCTATCCAGCCGACCTAAATGTTACCCTAACTTACGGGCCGTTTAGTTTGGCTGATGCCAAAAATGCTTCCCTCGATTTTCTCTATCGCTTAGAGAGTGAATTTAACGGGGATTTCCTTTTTTGGGGAGCTTCCAAAGACGGGATCAACTATGAAGGGGAAAAAATCTCTGGCGATTATACACATGGGCCATATCAAACCTCAACCGGCAACCCTTTCAGTTACAATTTGGAAAGCTTTGATTTAACTAATGTGCCTGTTTTGGGTGACTTAACGGGTGAAACGGAGGTTTGGATTCGATTTCAGTTTTCAAGCAATAGTAACGACATCACTGGCAGTGGGGCATTTCTTGACTATATCACCATCCGCAAAAGTAGTGCCACCCAAGAACGTATTACCTACGAAAATTTTGATGATACTCCTTTCCCTAATACCGCTTGGCTCGCGCATGACCAGAGTGGTTCTGATTATAAATGGGGCAGTGTCAACTGTTCGGCCCTATCTGAGCCAAACGCCATGTGGGTCGCTAGAGGTGGGCTTGGGGTTGATCCTTGTGTTGGTACTAATATCACTTATCCCAAAAGTATAGAATCATGGCTTATCTACGGCCCCTTCAACCTCTCAATCGCCAGTGATGCTTGGGTCGATTTCTATTTTCGAGCTGATACTGAACTAGGTGCTAGTCCAGCGGCTAGCGATGTGTTCTGGTGGTGGGCCTCTAAAGATGGAACCAGTTATGAGGGGCAGGGTGTGGCGAGTAATATTTATACTGATGAGCGGGGGAATCAAGAAGGGTACAATTTGATGCGTCTTGATCTAAAAAAGGCTGGATTTGACGATAATGGACAACCATTAGACATGCGCGGTGAGCGGAATGTATGGATTGCCTTTGTACTCCTTGCCAACGATAACGATACTACTGGCGGTGGTGTTTATGTTGATGATGTTACGGTTGTGTTAGAACAGGAACAGACATACATTCCCGCGCTGGTCAGAAATCCAACTTCGACCCCTACGCCAGTTCCTACAACGACTCCCTCCCCCACGCCGACGATCACACCGATTCCAAATGGTGGCTTTACCTTTAGAAATGAAACCGGCAATCCCGTCTATATTGAACTGTTCCAGCCAAGTGATACTCTATATGGATCCCGCAGTTTTTCCGCGGACCAAGGCCCATTCATCTGGGATGAGATTCCACCCGGAACCTACGACTGGTTACTCAGCGGAACATGTCCTCAAGGTGCTGGGCAAATTGGCTCGCTCAAGGGACGAGCCCAGATAATTATCGTTTCCGGTAGTAACGATGCCGCTTTTAATGATGGAAAAAATCAGGTTGATTGTACGGGGTAACGTAGACTACAGATGTTCAGATAAACATTTTCAGTCACCTTCCCGTAAGTAAGTTTAGAACTTGCGGGAAGGTTGGTTCAATATCAACATGCCAACATTAACCGTAAAAGAGTTTGTTGCCAAGTGGAGACAAGCATCTCTACTATATTTTACCGAGATTCAATCTGCCCAAACCCATTTTAACGATATTTGCGCCCTAGTCGGTCATCCCGATCCGGTAGCTTTTGGCGATAAGGAGACCTTTAGTTTTGAGGCCGCTAATATCAAACCGAATGGGCGTAAAGGACGAGCCGATGTCTTTTATCGGGGTCGCTTTATTTGGGAGTATAAGGGCGCGCATGACGATTTGAACAAAGCCTATCAACAGCTTTTGTTTTATAAGGATTCCCTAGACAATCCGCCGTTGCTGATTACTTGCGACACGGAAAAAATCATCATCCATACAAACTATACTAATACGGTTAAACAAACCCATGTCATCACCTTAGATGATATTGAACATGGCAATGGTGTTCGTAAGCTCAAGACGATTTTTAATGAGTCGATTGCTGAACTTGATGCCGAATTTAAGCCCAAAACTACCCGCGAATATATCACCCAAGCTACCGCCGAACAGTTTATCAAAATCGTGGAGGGGGTGCGCCTTCATGTCAAGGGCCAACAACTTCCCTTTAATTCAGAGGAGCAAGCCCATTTTTTTATTCGCTTATTGTTCTGTCTTTTTGCCGAAAGTATTGGCCTGTTACCTAACAAGTTGTTTACAAAATTGATGATGCAACCGATTGATACCGTTGAGGATGTTGAGATTCTTATCGAAATGTTAAGCAATCTGTTTAAGTCGATGCGGGACGGCAAACCTTATGGCTCAGAAAGAATACCTCATTTTGATGGAGGCTTGTTTGATAATGAGTTTGTGCCTCCTAGCTTACCCACGTCACTGGTTAACGGTTTGCTAAACGCCTGTCGGTCTGATTGGTCACAACTTGAGCCGTCCATTTTTGGTACACTGTTTGAGCGAATTTTGGACAGCACAAAACGGCATCAAATTGGAGCGCATTATACCCGTAAAGCCGACATCGAGCTGATTATTGAACCTGTTCTCATGCAACCGTTGCGCGAGGAGTGGCACATGGTCAAAGAGGAGGCTCTCTTTCTTGTTCATCATGGTAAACAAGAGCAGGCCCATGCCATCTTACAAGATTTTGCCGCTAAAATCGCTCAGACCAAGGTGCTTGATCCGGCCTGCGGCAGTGGCAACTTCCTCTATATTGCCCTGCAAGCCATGCTTGATTTGCAAAAAGAGGTGCTGGTCTTTGCTGAACGATATGATTTGCCGACCGTTCCCCTAACGGTTGACCCGCAACAACTGCACGGTATGGAAATCAACGTGTATGCCCATGAACTGGCCCAAGTCACGGTCTGGATTGGCTATATTCAATGGCGATATCAGAACGGTTTTGAGCAACTGCCCACCCCAATTCTGCGCCCCTTAGAGACGATTAAACGCATGGATGCTATCCTATCCTACGATGAGCAGGGCCAGCCGGTTGAGCCAGAATGGGCCTCCGCCGATGTCGTGATTGGCAATCCGCCCTTTTTGGGAGGCAATCGTATTCGGGCTGAGTTGGGAGATAACTATGTCGAGACATTATTTCAACTCTATCAGGACAGGTTATCAGCCTTTGTTGATTTGGTCTGCTATTGGTTTGAAAAAGCACGGGCCATGATTGAGCATGGGAGGTTACAACGGGCTGGATTACTATCCACAAATTCCATACGCGGTGGTGCAAATCGTACCGTGTTAGAACGGATCAAACAGACAGGCGATATTTTTATGGCTTGGTCTGATAGAGAATGGATTTTGGATGGAGCCGCAGTCCGAGTTTCTATGATTGGGTTTGATGATGGTACGCAAAAAACGCATACCTTAGACGGTAAGCCCACCATCTACATTAACTCCGATTTAAGTAATGGTCGTTTCGACTTAACGCGGGCTAACAAACTTTCCCAAAATAGTGACCTTGTTTTTGGTGGGACGAAAAAAGGGGGCAACTTTGATATTTCCGATGCGTTGGCCCGTCACTGGCGAAACCTATCTAATAATTCCAATAATAAATCGAATCGTGACGTGGTAAAACCGTGGGTTAATGGGCGAGCTTTAGTCCATAAGGGTAAATCGGCTCGATGGATTATCGACTTTGGGGTTGATATGAGCGAGGAAGAAGCAAGTCAGTATCAACAGCCATTTGTTTATGTCAAAGAGCATGTTTATCCGGTACGGCTTAAAAATAGACAAAAACATCGACGGGAGTATTGGTGGCGACATTCATTTACCGCTCCTAGCATGCGAGCCGCGATTGCCGGATTAGAACGGTTTATCGCCACGCCACGCGTTGCTAAATATCGCCTATTCGTTTGGTTGCCTGCCGAAACCATTGCCGATGATGGGACGTATATTTTTGCCCGTGATGACGATTATTTTTTTGGAGTTCTCCATTCCAAACTCCATGAATTGTGGGCTTTACGATTAGGAACATGGCTTGGTAAAGGGAATGATCCTCGCTACACGCCCACCACCTGCTTCCAAACTTTTCCTTTCCCTTGCCCACCCGGTAGCGAACCAAGCGAGTCCGACAGCCCCTTGGTCAAGCGTATTGCTGATTTGGCTCGGAAACTGGTTGAGTTTCGGCAAGGCTGGTTACATCCACAAGATGACATGATAGGCGAAAAAGTCGTCAAAAAACGAACCTTGACCAACCTCTACAATGCCTTAGAGTATTACCGCGAGGTAAACCATCCTGATGATAAGGCATGGACAACGGGGATAGAGCAAACACTCAAACTAGGTAAAATATCAGCCCAACTCTTCCTGACTTTGACCGATATAGAGACACTCGATTGGCTTCATACGGAAATTGATAAAGCCGTGTTAGATAGCTATGGCTGGCCCCATGATTTAACCGAGGAGCAGATTTTGGAGAAGTTGCTGGCTTTGAATTTAGAACGATCCCGCTCAGATTTGTGCAAATAATTGAAACGGCCTAAAATAGCTTAATAACTTGATGACATCGAAGTCGGGGGCAACCTCGACTTCTTTTATAATAAAGATTTTCTTAAGGAGATGGGTAATGACAGTTTTAGTAACCGGTGGAGCAGGCTTTATTGGTAGTATCGTTGTGGAGCAGTTGGCTGAACAGGGTAACGATGTGGTGGTGTTTGATAATTTGTATCAGGGCCATATTGACGCAGTTCATCCTAATGCCAAATTTATTAAAGGTGACTTGGCTGATGTGCCAACCTTGCGCCAAGTTTTTGTTGACCATGATATCGAATCGATTATGCACTTCGCCTCCTACACCTTGGTTGGCGAATCGGTCAGTCATCCATTCATGTATCTTGGTGAGAACGTCACCAACGGCCTGAATCTGCTCCATGCCGCGACAGACAATGGAGTCAAACACTTCATTCTCTCCTCGACGGCCAACCTGTTTGATGATCCCGAAACCATCCCAATTGCCGAGACAGAGCGTATCGTTCCGGGCAGTCCGTATGGCGAATCGAAATATATTCTGGAACGATTTCTCCATTGGCTCGACAAAACCAAAGATTTACGATACACCGCGTTGCGCTACTTCAACGCCGCTGGAGCCAGTGTCGAACGGGGTGAACACCATGACCCAGAAACCCATATCATCCCCCTAGTATTAGATGTGGCTCGCGGCAGACGAGATAAATTTACTATTTTTGGCAATGATTATGACACGCATGATGGTACCTGTGTTCGAGACTATATTCATGTCTTGGATTTGGCCCAAGCCCATATTTTGTCGCTAAACGCCCTAAAAGATGGCGGCCCTAGCCGAAAATTCAATCTAGGCAATGGAAATGGTTTCAGTATTCTGGAATTGATCGAGGTAGCCCGTAAAATTACAGGTCATTCGATTCCAACTGTATTTGGCGAGCGTCGCCCCGGTGATCCCGACATCCTAATTGCTGATTCCAAAACAATTCGGAAAGATTTAGGCTGGCAACCACAACGTCCCGATTTAGAAGCTATCATTGGTGATGCTTGGAATTGGTTCCAAAAGAATCCAAATGGTTATAGCAAATAACAATATTGCGGAAGCCCTAAAGGTTTTAGGACTAGACAGTGAGTAACTGAATGACCGATGTTCATACGATTACGGCTCAAAACAACAGAGCAAAAGGACAAGATTTAAATCCCTTACATCTGGGGCGTACCTTATGGCAACACCGAGCCTTAATCCATCAATTCACCAAACGTCAAGTGGCAGAGCGGTATAAAGGTTCTTATTTGGGACTGATATGGTCGTTTGTAACGCCACTGGTGATGTTATTGGTTTACACATTCGTTTTTTCGGTGATTTTCCAAGCTCGCTGGAGTCATACCATTACAGGTAGTTATGCCGAATTTGCCTTAACCTTATTTACGGGCTTAATTGCCTTTAACCTGTTTAGCGAAACCGTCATCATCGCCCCGACCTTAATCATCAACAATCCTAACTTTGTTAAACGGGTTGTTTTTCCATTAGAGATTCTGCCTGTCAGTAGTTTAGGGTCAGCTTTGGTCAACTCTGGCATCAGCCTGATTATTTTGTTAGCGGGAACGATAATTGTTTTGAACCAACTGGCCTGGACGATTATTTTCCTACCGTTTGTCTATTTGCCTTTAGTTTTATTGGTGCTAGGATTAAGCTGGTTTTTGGCTTCGTTAGGAGTTTTTATTCGAGATATTGGTCATCTGCTCAATGTTTTGATGCAGATGCTATTTTTTTTAACCCCGATTTTTTATCCGATTTCAGCCGTTCCAGAATCGATTCAGTTTATTTTATACCTAAATCCACTCACCTTTATTGTCACCCATTTTCGCCGCGTGATTTTGTGGCAACAACTACCCGATTGGGGACAACTATTTATAATAACGGGAGCTAGTCTCTTAATTTGTTTGTTAGGATATAGTTGGTTCATGCGAAGTAAAAAAACCTTTGCCGATATAGTGTAAAAAAAGGACTTTTAATCTGAATTATGGAAGAAGCAATTGATTTACGACAATATGTCACTGTATTACTCAAATATAAATATTGGTTGATAATCATCCCCCTACTATTTGCCGCAGTCACCTATTTTGGTTTATCTACGCGTCCTCCGATTTATCAATCTCAAGCCACCCTGTCCATGCTACGTTTAAGATCAGAGATTGATTTTGAGCCAAAATACAAAATCATCGAAGAGCAAGGAAGCGACCAATCAGCCCGTCGTACTACTTTAGCCACCCTAATCGAAAGTTCTGCGGTTGCATCCGAGGTTTTGCCCACATTAGAAGCAGACAGTAAGATTGAAACTGTAGAGCAGTTACAAAATCTAATTGAGGTGGAACCAGAAGGTAACCTGCTAATCATCAAAGCCAACGCCACCTCACCAGAATTAGCGACACACATCGCCAACAGTTGGGCCAAACAGGCCGAGCAGTATATCAATGAAATCTATAGCCAAAGTTCCGACCAAGCCACTGAGTTAGAATCCAAATTAGCCGAAGCCAAAACTGAATACCTTGATAAACAGTCCGCGGTAGAAAATTTTATCGCCACCAACCAAATCCGAACCCTCAATCGTCAAACAACTGATTTAACCCAAATTCGAGACAAACTTTACGAGCGTCATCTCACAGGTTTAGGGCTAGGGTTAGATACACATTATAGCCTGATGACTAGTGCTAGTAATGATTATTTCAAAACTTTGTTAGCACAACGACAAACTGTTCGGGAAAAGGAAGAGGGGCAGTTGGTCTCGTTATACGATTATTATCTTGGTCGGCAACGATCCCTCAACCAGTTACTGACCAGTGCTAACGCCTTAAAAGAACAGTTGACTGGTAGTCAATCTACAGCCGGTATCGCAGGGGATGCATTAGCGGTACTGCAAGCCAAGGCAAATGCTTTTAATTTAGGTCAAGGAAGTTCACTCCAGTTAAACGTAGATTCTCTCGCAACCTTAGCTGACGAGCCACAAAATTATGTCGTGGATGTAGAACGTCTCATTACTCAATTAGAACAGGAACAAAGTAAAACCGAAGTAGAACTGGAAACGTTGTCTCAAGCCCTTGTCAATGGCGATAACCATATTCCATCAGGAATTGTTTTAGATGAATCGGATCCACTTTATCAAGCGGCGATTGAACGACTTGAGACCACAACTGGTTTGGAAAAAATCGACGAGTTTCTCCCCGATTATAGTAGCCAACCGTTGTACGGAAAAGTAGCTCAACTTGACAACCAAATCAATCAGCTTAGTGCCGCGTTAGAGGCCGAAAAAGCGAAACAAAGTGAGTTTACTGGCGAGCGTGATTTGACATGGGAAACATACCAAACCATTCAACGAAAGTTGGCAGAAGTGCAGGTCTCTGAAGAAGCACCGGCTTCCGAGGTTAAGTTTGTCGTTCCGGCCATATCTCCCCAAAAACCACTTGATAACCGTATTTTGCTTAATGCAATTATTGCCGGAATCATGGGCTTTGTTATCACCATGCTCGTTGTTTTTGCCATTGATTGGTGGCAAATCACACCGCCAACTATAAAAACAGAAGAAAAACATCCCTCACAAAAACCGATTGTGGTGGCCTCGTAAGGAAAGATTTTATGACCGAAACAAAATCGTGGCCTCATTCGGCTGATTTTTGGTCAGGCCGTCGAGTCTGCGTTACAGGTGGGGCTGGATTTTTAGGCTCATTTATTGTCAACAAGCTGAAACAACGTGGGGTCGCTGACGTTTTTGTGCCTCGTAAACATGATTATGACTTGGTTGATATTGTTAACGTGAGACGGTTATACCAAGATACCCAACCCGACATCGTCATTCACCTCGCCGCGAGTGTTGGTGGAATTGGCATCAATCAAGCGCATCCGGCCAGTTTTTTCTACGATAATCTGATGATGGGCGCGCAGTTAATCCATGAGGCATGGTTGAATAAAGTTGAAAAATTTGTCGCCATAGGAACTGTCTGTGCCTACCCAAAATATACACCCGTCCCCTTTAAGGAAGATGATTTATGGAACGGTTATCCCGAAGAAACCAACGCTCCCTACGGATTGGCTAAAAAGATGATGCTGGTACAGTCCCAAGCCTATCGGCAAGAGTACGGATTTAACTCGATATTTCTCTTGCCAGTCAATTTATACGGGCCGGGAGATAATTTTGATTTAGAGAGTTCCCATGTCATCCCGGCCTTGATTCGCAAATCTGTGGAGGCCAAACGACGGGGAGATGACCACATTGTCGCTTGGGGAGATGGTTCAGCCACCCGTGAGTTTTTGTATGTTGAAGACGCGGCTGAGGCGATTTTGTTAGCTACAGAAAGATATAACGATAGCGCGCCCGTAAATCTCGGTTGTGCTTTTGAAATCAGCATTAAAGAATTGTTAGAGTTGATTGTTCGTTTAACCAGATTCGAGGGTGAAATAAGATGGGACACCAGCAAGCCAAACGGTCAACCTCGCCGAAAGTTAGATACCAGTCGGGCCAAAGCATTGTTTGGTTTCGAATCACGAGTAACCTTTGAGAAAGGCCTGCAAAAAACGATTGAGTGGTATGAAGATAGGTTTTAAACTGGAATATCTGTACAGGAAAACTCAGACCTAAAATTATTTGAGGTGATGATTGCAACCTAAAAAATCTAGCTTTGCAGGTGATGTATTAAAGCTGGTTACAGGAACGACGTTTGCTCAAGTAATTGCTATATTAGCGGCTCCAATTTTAACCCGTTTATATGACCCAGAAGCATTTGGTGTAACGGCTCTGTTTGTTTCAATTACTACTATTATCGGTATCATTGCATGTATGCGTTATGAACTTGCAATTATGTTACCAGAAAGAGACGAAGAAGCCGCAAATATATTAGCTATTAGCATCGGATTTGTTCTATTAATTAGTACTTTAACATCTCTTATTATATGGTTTGGACAACAGTCTTTACTGAACTGGCTGAATGTTCCTGAGTTAAGACCATATCTATGGTTAATACCCATTATGATTTCTGCGAATGGTATATTTTTTGCCCTTAGCTCTTGGAATTCCCGCACTAAACGTTTTGGGCGATTGTCAATTACACAGATTATTCAATCGTTTGCAACAACTGGAGGTAAGGTAGGGGCTGGTTTGGCAGGTCATACGACTGGAGGTGGGTTGATTGGTTCAACTGTATTGGGAATGATTACTGCCACACTGACATTGGGTGGACAAACATGGCATGATGATAGCCACCTACTACGCCAACACATAACTTGGCGTGATATGTTAATCGGGGTTAAGCGGTATCGCAAATTTCCTCTTTATCATACTTGGGCTGGCTTGTTTAATACCATATCATGGCAACTGCCAAATTTTTTCTTAGTTGCCTTTTTTTCCACGACAACAGTTGGATACTATGCCTTGGGTAGCCGCATGGTTCGTTTACCAATGAGTTTGATTGGTGGATCTATTGCCAAAGTGTTTTTCCAACGAGCCTCAGTAGCAAAAAATGAGGGAACATTAGCCATCGTTGTTGAAAATGTATTTCAACAACTGGTAAAAATAGGTATGTTTCCATCAATAATTCTAACATTTATCGGGCAAGATATTTTTATATTCATTTTTGGTGAGTCATGGGCGGAGGCTGGTGTATTTGTTCAAATCTTAGCTCCTTGGACTTTTTTCTTGTTTATCGCATCGCCTATGGGAACATTGTTTAGCGTTCTAGAACGACAAGAGTTTAGTCTATATATAAATATAGCTTTATTTACATCTCGCCTATTTGTACTTGCATTGGGAGGCTATTTAGGAAACGCTCGGTTTATGTTGGTTTTATTTGGTATTTCTGGTGTTTTGGTGTATGGCTCCTTAAATTTAATTATTATAACTATGGTTGGTATACCTTTGAGAAAAATACTATATAGCCTCTTGTTTAACTTTACTCTTTGTATACCCGCAGGAATAATATTAATGGGTCTCCATTTATGGAATGCTCATGTTTGGATTGTACTTAGTGTAGCTTGTATTTTAACAGGAATTTATTTTGGTTTTTTAATTAAAACTGATCCGCAAATTCGCAAACTGGTTAGCCAAAAACTGTTTTCTCGCTAATGTAGGCTCGTTTAGTTTAGCTATAATTTTTAAGGTAAAAGGACGATTATGAACACCATTTTTGCCAAATATATATTTCGATTGATGACTTTTTCTCATGGACACTATTTAAACTTTATGAGTACAGTCAGTAGAACAGAGGCAAAAAGAAAACTAAAGTCTTGCGGGGATGGATTTCGATTATTTTATCCATCCACAATATATAGCATGGAATGTATGGATGTCGGGGATAATGTCCATATAAATCGAGGTGCATTTATAGCCGCGAAAGGTGGACTGAGAATTGGTGACAATGTGCATATTGCTCGAAATTTAACGATATATACCATTAACCATAACTATAAAGGAACATGCTTACCTTATGATCACACCTTAATAGAAAAACCTGTTTTAATAGAAAAAAATGTATGGATAGGAATAAATGTTACTATTATTCCCGGTGTAACCATCCATGAAGGTGCGATTATTGGTGCTGGAACAGTTGTAGCCAAAGACATTCCTCCTTTAGCCATTGTTGGTTCTGGTCCACAACATATATACAAATATCGAGACGAAGTCCATTATAAAAACCTAGATAGTCATCAGATGTATGGTGGACCTAGTGGGTATCTTTACCAGAGTAATAACAATGTTCAACCACATGATATCAAATAAAGAATCTACCGGCATCGAATGACCAACAGTACTTGGATTAAATTTGAACACGAAAATCAATCTTTAGATATGTTTGGCAATAACATGCTTTCTCATAAAAGCTCAGATTCGACGATACGGAGTGCAAAAGCATCTTGCTTTTACCAGCAATAGCTGAGAAGCTATTGCACTCCTTTATTCCCGAACAACTCTTTTCGAGAGACGTATACACATCCAATATAAAGAGAAAACAGATAGTGAAATCAGATATTTATTCCAGCATTATTAAAAAGTCAATCACATACGCACAGAGCAATGAATACAAAAGCTACGATGTCAGTGATTTGATGAAAACAAAACCTTATGCACTCTTTAGTGGACTGTCCAATAACTTCTTACGAAGGGCAACACTCTATTTATATAGCACCCTAATGAAACGAAAACCAGAGTGGATAAGAAAATTCGTAAAAGAAAAAGGGTATATTTACCCTCAGGGACAGGCTATGGTAATTAGAGGCCTAGTAACGTTAGCGAAAAAGAACAATCCATTAGGGGATATTGAAGAAGCAAAAAAATTAGCCGATTGGCTAATTAAAAATTCAAGTCCACATTCTAAACATTATGGATGGGGACAACCGTTTTTATGGTATTCAAGAAAACCATTTCCACCAAATACTCCTAGAGCAACAGTGTCCTCACAAGTGGCTTGGGCGATGCTCTATCTATTTGAATACACTCAAGATGAAATCTATTTAGATGTTGCCAAAGATGTATGTTATCTATTCAAGGAAGAATTTAACTATACACCTGACAATAATGGAAATTTTTGTGTTAGCTATACCACGATTGATAATTATCATATACATAATGCCAGTATGTTAGCTGCCTCAGTAATCTTCCGAGTGTACGCTTATACTAAAATAGCGGAATTGGGGGAATTTGGCATGCGAATCGCTGACTTTACTGCCAGTCACCAAAATGAAGATGGCTCTTTTTATTACTGGGCACCTCCTGATAAATTAAGCTATGTAATAGATAATTATCATACAGGATTTGTTCTTGAAAGTTATAAAACTATTAAAGAGGATTGTGGTGACAGTAGATATGATAATGTTTATAGCGATGGAATAAGTTTTTATTACGACAATCTATTTCTTGACGTAATTCCCAAGATTTCATGGGAAAAAACCTATCCTATTGATATCCAAAGTTGTTCGCAGAGTATCATGACTTTTTGCTTGGATGGCAACCAAAAATATATCAAAAAAGCCCACGAAATTGCAGACTACACCATTCAATCTTTTTTTCTCAAGGACAAAAATCACTTTGCTTACAAGATTTACGAAAACAATTTTATTGACAAAAGTTATTATTTTCGGTGGGCCGATGCTTGGATGATTAGAGCACTTTCGTATTTAATGGTTGAATCCGAATGATAAAAAAAATTAAACAGATATACGCTAATAAAAAATTGTTTGACAAGCTAAATCATCTAAATATCAAAGAGAGCGGTATTGATAAGGATGGTGATCCATTTGTGATTTTGAACGATGGTATTATTTTTTATGGTAGCCAATTAAAATCCAAAACATACGATTATTTATATCAAATATTGCACTTAGAGACAAAAAAAGTACTTAAACAAGAATGTATAAAAGTTGCTTTAGACATTATGATTCGTTATGTAGAAGGTGGATTGAAATATGGAGGCCCCAAGAAACAAAGTCGATATAAACTAATAACTGGCGATTACGTGGCTGAAATGGGTGCTTATCAAGGATTTTGTTCCCTGAAGTTAGCACAACAGGTAGGCCCTAACGGTAGAGTTGTAGCGATAGAGCCGATGCCAGACAACTTTAGATTGCTAAAGAAGAATAAAGAAGCCAACAACTTGAATCAACTAATATTAAGTAATAAAGGGGTTTGGGACTCCACAAAAGATTTAGTTTTTAACAGAAGAATAGGAGATGAACAGTCATCAAGTGTCGAATTAGTTTACAATAAGACAGAGCATTTCACTGTAAAGGCAGACACCTTAGACAATATATTCGAAGAGGTTGGAGTAGAAGCCAAAGACTTTATGATTATCTAGCTAAACGGTGCAGAGATTAATGCGCTTAGAGGATTGACCAGTTTTCAACCAAAGTACCTAAGTATTGCCGCTCGATACGACACCGAGGGTGAAAATTCAGCGTTAGCCATCAAGCGAAATTTAGAAACAAGAGGATATATCGTAGAAATTGAAGAGGAAGATTTTGTTTTTGCAAAATTATCTTGAGGTTAATTTAGAGGAGAGGACTAACAAAAATGTATTTTAAGAGGCTTAGTATAATCCCCGATCTGACCCCTCGCCAATTATACCACCAGCTATATAAAAAAATCTCAAGACATCCGTCTTTAATACAGTTTAATGATCAGCACCCCTGCGTGTTTGTATTATCTACTGGTCGAGTAGGTAGTGAGACATTAGCCACTTTATACAAATTGGCCAATAATGTATTGAGTTACCATGAACCAGTTCCAAAACTGTATGCCTTATCTAAGTTATCATATCGTTACCATAGTGACTCTTTAGGACAAACTATTTTACAAGAGGCATTATCGACAACTCGAAAAGAACTATTTAACTATTCATTATCTTGCAGAAAAGGTTACATTGAAACGAGTCCTCAAGCTACATTTTTAGCTCCTATAATTTTACAAGTTGTTCCAAATGTGCGTTTTATCCATTTAGTACGAGACCCACACGATGTTGTTCGTTCAGGAATGCGGCGTGGATGGTATAATGGTAATAATATGGCTGATAAAACGAGAATTACTCCTAATTCAGAATCTGAACACTATGAATCGTGGGACAACTATACCATGTTTCAGAAAAATGTATGGTTATGGAGCGAAACAAACAATTGGATTATTAACTTTCTTTCAACTATACCAGCAGAACAAAGATTAACTATCACTTCTGAAAACATGTTTAATGCCCATCAAAAAACTCTTGAAAATCTGTTTTCATTTATAAATTCGTCACTTCCCTCTAAAAAGAAGATTGAAACTATACTTAGAAAAAGATTAAACGCTCAAAGAGTAGGAAATTTTCCTGAATTTTCTGATTGGACGGGTGAAATGAATGAACAATTACATGGTATAGCTAGTAAAACCATAAAAATATTAGATTATAATATTTGATAGATGAATAATCGACAATATTCACCATTGACTCGCAATGCTCTTTCTTACACCTGGCAACAATTAGCCCAGCGTGTAGGTATAGACTTTTCTAAAAAAGATACAACTGGTTTTGAACCGCTTAATATCAAGGTCTATTATTCTCATCTGGATAATGTAAAAACTAATGTCCCCTCAATAATTGTTGTTCCTACGACTGATATAGTTTGGCATGATTTGTTAAATTGCTCTTCAAATAGTCTAACTTGGGTTTCGACTAATCAAGTTGTGCCCAGTGGTATTAAACTTCCTTTTGATGACAAAACCCCTGTTTTATTATGGGGGAAAGGGTATACAGAGAATCATAAACCGTTTGTCGAATTACGAGATGATAAAACAGTTGTTTTTTACGCCGATATCATAGCCACTATTTTTTTTATGCTCTCTCGTTGGGAAGAAACTGTAGTCGGTATTCGAGATGAGCATGAGCGATTTCCGGCTACGGCTAGTGTGGCCTACAAGCAAGGTTTTTTGGATAGACCAATTGTTGATGAGTATGCCTTGATTTTACGAGAATGGATCAGAGTCTTACTCCCAACATGGACACCAAAATCTCATCAATTTACAGTAAAACTGAGCCACGATATTGATCACTTAGCGCGATTTTCTAGCATAAAAGCCGGATTTCGAAATCTTGCTGGTGATATAATTAAGCGGAGAAATATATCTCAAACTCGGCAGACAGTTGTTGACTTGTGGTGGCAACAATTTAATCTTGCTCTAACGCCCCAAATGCAGGGCATCAAAAAACTTGCCGAGTTTTCTGAACAAAATGGAATGCAAAGTACATTCTATTTTATGGCTACTGATCCAAGCCCGTACGACAAAGGTTATGACCTAACATCATCTGTAATAAGATACTGCATTAAAGAACTTCTTAAAAATGGTCATGAAATAGGTTTTCACCCCGGTTACTATACATTTAATAACCCAGAACAATTAGCTAAGGAAAAATCTCGTTTGAATATCGCTCTCAGAAAAACTCAATACGGGGGGCGACAACATTACTTACGGTTTCAGGTGCCAAACACATGGCGACATTGGGAACAGATTGGCCTAAGTTATGATTCGACGATGGGATATGCAGAATATGAGGGGTTCAGGTGTGGTACATGTCATCCATTTCAACCATTTGATGTGATCAAAAACCGTATACTCAACGTAACAGAAATCCCCCTTATTGTGATGGATGTTACTCTAAAGCAGTATCGTCATCTATCACCCCAAGAGGGATACCTAAGAATAATAACCTTGGCTCAACGGTGCAAAAATGTGGGTGGAACATTTACTCTGCTTTGGCACAATACATCGTTTGATGATAACTGGAAGCCTTGGATCAATATGTACAAATTGGTATTGCCATATTTGGCGATATTATAATTTACCCAAAATTTAGATTCTTAAATGCTATGAAAACCATTGTTATTATTTCATATTCAAACCTATATACTGACCCTCGGGTTAATCGTCAAATACGTTTTCTTAGTCAAAAGTATCGCGTGATAGCAATTGGTTTCGCTAATCCACAAGTGCAAAATGTTACTTTTATGCCAGTGACCCATGTTTCCAAAAACTATGTTCAAAAATTGGGTGCAATTGCTTTATTATCGACCAAGCAATACGAAACCTATTATTGGAAATTTTCACACGTTCAAGAAACATTACAACTCTTAAATGCCATTAAAGCAGACTTGATCATTGCAAATGATTTAGAAACATTACCAGTTGTTTTACGAGGAGCTAACGGAGTAAAGGTTGTCTTTGATGCCCATGAATATTTTCCTAAACAATTTGAAGATAGATTCCTAGAGAAACTATTTTTTACGGCCTACAAAAACTATTTTTGCAAGCTGTATATACCCAAAGTTGATGGTATGATGACTGTATGTCAAAAAATTGCAGATGAGTATGAGAAGGATATGGGAGTCAAAGCTGTGGTTGTTACCAACGCGCCGAAATATCACTCCATAGAACCTAATCTTAAATCAACAGAGGACAGAAAAGTTCGTATGATCCATCATGGGGGAGCTAATCCGTCCCGTAGGATAGAAAATATGATTAAGGTAATGGATTATATCGATGATCGGTTTGAGTTGGATTTATTATTGGTTCCGTTTGAGTCTAGATACACTGAAAAGCTCAAAAAATTAGCACGACACAATAAAAAAATCCGTTTTTTGCCACCCGTGCCAATGCAAGAGTTGGTTGCTTTTTCTAGCCAGTATGATATTGGGCTGTTTTTGTTGCAACCAACGAGTTTCAGTTACTTGTATGCTCTCCCCAACAAATTCTTTGAGTTTATCCAAGCTCGAATAATGGTGGCAATTGGACCCTCACCAGAGATGGCTCATATTGTACAAAAGTATGACTTGGGTGTTGTATCCGATGATTTTCAACCCAAATCACTGGCAAAAAAACTATCAAGCCTAACGTATGACCAAATTAATTATTATAAACAACAATCTGATGAAGTTGCCCATTTGATGTCAGCAGAACAGAACAAGTCAAAGCTTTTTTTTCTTATAGAAAAGGTGTTGAGAGGAGAGGAGACGTTGACAAAACATCGTAAAATACCCTCACAGGAGTTGGTCGTCCAATCAAGCCCCAAGAAATCATAATAATAACTTAGTTCCCCATCGTTACATTACATGGTCTACATTAAGCTTGATTTGGCAAATTGGACATCACATCCATCACGTCCGGTTTTGTCAACCTAATTGTTCTACTTTTTGCTTTCTTTTACTTACTCGTTTCTGAGCGGTGCCGCGGTGCCTTGTTTGGTTTTGAAACCCAAAGAAATAATTGAATGATACAAAATGTCTACAAAAAAGATACTATACATCATCACGCTGGCTGAACTCGGTGGAGCGCAGGCAAATCTGTTTGACTTAATCGAAGGATTTCACACTCACTACGACGTTCACCTCGCAACAAGTTCTCTCGGCCCTCTAACCGAAACGACCCAAAATTTAGGTGTGCCAGTACATTTATTGCCTGATTTACAACGGGCGATTAACCTTATTATCGATTCCAGAGCTGTCAAAGAATGTATCAAGCTCATCCGTCAGCTTAAGCCAGATGTTATCCATGCTCATAGTAGCAAAGCTGGTTTGGTTGCTCGGCTAGCGGCGAAAGCAACAGATACTCCAATTGTTTTCACCGCACATGGTTGGGGATTTAAACCTGGCGTACCACCGATACGACGCGGGGTCGTTTGGACAACCGAACTATTGACTACCCCCTTAATCACCAAAATTGTTTGTCCCTCTTTGTACGACAAACGGTTGGCGGAGCAGTATCTTGTCGGCAATAAAAACCGTTTGGTGACGATTCCTTATGGCCTACCACCCACAGCCCCATCCGCTTCACCAACTCAAGAGCCAATCAATATTATCATGACCGCCCGATTTCACGAACCAAAAGAACAGCGAGTTCTACTTCGTGCCTTTGCCAAGATACAACCTGTCACAGCTAAACTTATCCTTGTCGGAGGGGGTGACGAGTTGTCCTTGAGTCAAGATTTGGCGAGTGAGTTGGGTATCACTGACAAAGTAGAGTTTTTAGGCGATCGTACCGATGTACCAGATTTACTGGCTCAATCACAGATATTTGTTCTGTTATCACGCTACGAATGTTTACCTATCAGTATTTTGGAGGCCATGCGGGCTGGTTTGCCGGTCATTGGTTCTAATGTTGGCGGAGTTAGCGAGGAGATTGAGCATGGCGTGACTGGTTTTTTAACCCCTCGTAGTGATGTGGAAACAGTCGCTGGGGCACTGAATATTCTAATTGCTCATCCTGACCTACGACAGAAGATGGGGCAGGCTGGTCAACAGAAATTTTTAGCGGAGTTTACACTTAACCGGATGTTGACTCGGATGGATGATCTGTATCGGTCAATAATCAGTAGGAATTAGGACTGTCATGCCAAGGCATTTGAAAAAATCATTCACCATCGAAATAATCATTATCCTCAGTTTTGGAATGATAGGAACTGGACTGAATTTAGCCCATCTTTCCCTGTTCGGCGGCTGGTTGGGTAGTTGGTTGACCATGCTGATTATCTGGCTATTTCCCGGCTTTATGATATGGCGGATTATCCGGTCAACACCCTCTCACTGGTTTTACAACCTGCCTATGTCCTTTGGGTTAGGTTTGGGTTGGTTGTTTCTGCCAGCAATTGCTATTTATCTCATTAAAAGTGATTTAACCCATTATACGTATCTGATGGCTGGCTTAAATAGCCTGCTGATTTTTGCTTACATGATATTCCGCTTCGTTACTCGACAGCCCCTCCAAGAAGGTGGATTTACTCCAATATCGAGTGGCAAAATATTTCAACTCAACAATCTATCAATCCTATG
The DNA here is from genome assembly GCA_030377895.1 of Anaerolineales bacterium HSG24. Taxonomy (GTDB): domain Bacteria; phylum Chloroflexota; class Anaerolineae; order 4572-78; family J111; genus JAUCGB01. Next base: position 14,601 of record JAUCGB010000027.1, on the reverse strand, counting down.
GTTAATAATAATCTTAAGCTCATTTTTAACCATCTTTCTTGCTACTACTAGTGCTTATAGTGTCGCTGGTGATAAATGGAACTTATTGCCCAAAATTCAAAATAATTTAGATGGACAATATATAATTAACCTTGATTATATATGGGAATTTCTAATCGCCTACATTATTAGGCTATCTCACGCTGATATCCTGATGTTCTATCAACTCTATCTGCCAGCTCTGTTAATGATTGTTGCCACTTTTGCCTATTTAGTTTTGGCAGACACATTGTTTGAAAACCGGTACATAGTCTGGCTGGCTTTTAGTATCCAAGCTCTCTATTTGTTGTCTAATATCCGTACTGATTTTAGCGGGGCAGGTCTGGCTTTTTTTGCCCGACTACAAGAAGATAAATATATGGCTTGGCTGATATTTTTGCCACTTACACAAGCCTTTTTCCTGAGATTCATCCAACGCCATAACTATCGACAACTATTCTTATTTGGACTTATGGGGTTATTGGCGATAGCTATCCACCCAATATCCGCCGTATGGTTAGCCTGCTCAGTTGGTGCGCTAAGTCTATTCGCTGTGTGGCAAAACCTGAACCGATTAACCAAAAACTTCTACCTCCTGTTTATACTATCCATAGGGACGGGGCTTATCTTTGCGTGGTGGCAACGTTCATTCTATCACTCCTCATACTTCATTTTAGATCATCTTATTAACACCGATCAATTGGCCTTTGTTGATGGTAGGCGACTTCTTATATTTTCGGTAGAAAAAAATCAATATATGGCGCATCCAGCCTTACTTAGCCATCCACTGGTCATCCTTTGCCTACTATTAACCCCATTGCTTCTTTTCAATATTAAACGCTCATTGACCAGCCAATTTCTTTTTTCCAACAACCTTGTTGTTTTGTTGTTAATATTCAATCCGGTAACGGCCCCAATCGTTGGACAACTTATCACCCCTTGGATGATTGACCGAGTTGTGTGGATGATGCCAGTTTCATTAACAGTGGGGTATGTATCATATAATTTGGTTCAAAAGTTGCTCTATCGCTCAATAAACGGAGATAAAATCTTCGGGCTTGAACTATTAAAATGGGTAAACCTGAAAGTTTGGACTCCAAAATTTATACCAGCACTGTCTTTAGTGGTTATTATACTAATATTGACTGGTTTTTTGTGGCAACAAATAACCCTTAGCTGGCGTAGTCTTAATGTTTGGAATCAGCAATCAATCACTATTTCAGAAATTAAATTGGCAAACTATCTGCAACAGGTAAAAAAGCCGACCGATATTATATTGGCTCCTCATCATCTTAGTGGTCGGTTGCCATCTCTCGCTTCACGTACAAGAACCTTAACCGATCATAGTAGTCATATCTATTATCCAGCCCGATTAGCAGATAGTAACTATTTTTATCAAACATCTTATGTCACCCAAAAGATCATCAACATGCTGGAAAAGTATAATGTAAGTTACATTATCACGGAACGGAGTACCCCGCTAAATTCCCAACTTGACATGTTACCTGCTTTTTTTAAGCGACGTTACACTAATCTAGACCATATTATCTGGCAGCCCATGCAGATACATTGTAACTCTGCCTCCATGCAATCCTGCGACCTTGCGACGTTGATAGATCAGCAGGTAATTATTGCCAACACCCATCTTGTCAATGGTGATTTAGCAACTGCCGAAACTGGCTATAAGGCTATCCTTGAACAGCAACCAGATAATCTAGCTGCTACGATAGGTTTAGGTCAGCTTTACGAGACCAAGTTAGAATTTGGTCGGGCTGTGGCAATCTATCAAACTGTTGTTGATAATCATGCTGATAATGCCGATTTACATATTCGTCTAACCAATGCCACCTATTTTGCATATTTAGACAGTGTGCTTCCGGCGGATACCAGTGATAACCTGATTCAACGGTACCGTCAGGCTCTGAATCTTGCCCCTGAAAATGAGGCAATCTATCAACAAACCTTGGTTGCATACATTAGATTTCCAGTAGATGTGAAACAATCTCTGGCTGGGCAAGCCCTAAAATATAGCCTGCTTGATTTTTATGAAACTAAGGCAAACCGAGAACCCAAGCTGTTCCAATTTCAACAAACCCTAGCTAGGGTGTATGAGCAACTTGATGAGACAGCATCAGCCATTGAGCAGTATCGGCTGATGCAAGTTCGGTTTCCGGGGCGTATTGAACCTTATCTGGAACAAGCTCGGATTTTCCAAACACAACATCAACCAGAAAAAGCCTTGCAAGCCTATCAGCAAGCCATTATCTCTGAAATCTCACCACAGACTGGTCGAATTTATCTTGATCTAGCCGCTTTTTATCAAAAACAGGGAGCTGATGAGCAGGCTTTAATCTATATTCAAAAGGCTACTGAATTTGAAGATAAAGCGGTTATTGCTGATACAAAGGTTGCACGAGGCCAAATTTATCTTGAACAGCATGAGTTGGATAAGGCAGTTGAGGAATTCTTGGAGGCGGTTAACTATCATCGTAATAATGCATGGTTATATACCATGATTGGTTACATCTACAATGAGCAGGGAGATATAGATTCTGCCATTGATTATTATCGCCAAGCGGTTCAACGTGCGCCGGAGGTAGCTAGTTATCGTGTCTCTTTCGGGCGAATATTAATCGAAAATGGACAGGTTGATGAGGGTCGGAAACAATTAGATAATGTGCTTCGGTTAGAATTGGACTCCAACGTTCAGCAAGCAATTGGCTATCTGAAATTACAATATACGTCGGCTGAGGAAGCTTTGCCCCACTTTCAGCAGGCCATCAAACTAGAAACAACAAATAGCGCGGCACATTTGGGGATGGCACGTATTTATCGTCAGCAGGGGCGATTGACAGAGGCGATGCAACATGCTGAAAAGGCTTTAAATTTGAGTAATTCGAAACATTTAACAACTGAAGCCCATATAGAACAGGGGCATATTTATTTGGCCCAGCAGGATGACGATGCGGCATTGAATCACTTTCTGGCGGCATTGAACTTAAGTCCAGCTAATCCTTGGATTCATGGGTTAGTTGGTGATTTGTATAACTATCAGCAACATAATCTGGAACAGGCTGCTATTTTTTATCGTCAGGCGGTTAATTTACCACCGTCACTTCCGTGGTTACGGGTTTCATTGGGCGAAGTATTGCTCAAAATGGGTGATAAAGCTGAGGCTATCTCGGAGTTGACGCAGGCCGTTTCTGAAGAACCTGAATCGGGACCATTAATTAATCGTGTCAATCAATTAGCTCAAGAATACGAGTTGATAGGTGTATTGGATGAATAAAAGGAAAAATTATTTATGAAAATTGCTTACATTGCGTATTGGGATGTTAGCCAAGAAAGTGGTGTACTTAAAAAAATTGTGACCCAACTACGCAATTGGTGTGATGAGGGACACACCGTTAAGCTGTTCATTCAATCTTTCGTGCTTGATGTATGGTCGGGGCTGCAAGATTTATCGGTGGAAGTAGTCCCTGCTGGTAAGGCATGGAAGCAGTTCTCACAAGTTGCGGAGTTGGTAAAACAGGTGGTTGCTTGGCAACCTGATTTGGTCTACTGGCGATTTGATAGATTCTACCCTGCCACCGAAAAAATGATGACTCGTATTCCGACCGTTTTAGAGATTAATACCAATGACCTGACTGAATATAGGTTATCGCGCGGATTATTGGCCTATTGGTATCAACGGTTGACCAGAAGTCGAATTCTCAGTAAAGCCAGTGGTATCGTGTCTGTCACGCATGAGCTTTCAACCTCGTTTGCCTCTTTTGATAGGCCCTCTCTGGTGCTGGCGAATAGTATTGACCTGTCACAGTATCCTCAACTCCCGGCTCCACAAAATTCTAACACACGATTGGTTTTCATCGGCTCACCGGGCCTGCCGTGGCATGGGGTTGATAAAGTTGTTTGGTTAGCGAAACAGTTTCCAGAATGGCAATTTGATTTGATTGGTCTCCAATCAACAGATTTAACTGAACATCCGATCAATATAGCGACTCATGGCATCCTACATCGCACTGAATACGAAGCGATAGTTACCCAAGCTGATATTGCTATCGGAACATTGGCCTTGTATGAGAAAAGCATGCATGAAGCCTGTCCACTTAAAGTCCGAGAATATTTGGCTTATGGACTACCCACAATTATCGCCTATCATGAGACGGATTTTTCAAAGCAGGTTCCTTTTATACTACAACTGCCCAATACACGAACTAATGTTATAGACCATCGTTCAACCATAAAGCAGTTTGTGGATGAATCAAAAAATAACCGTGTACCGCGTTCTGAGATAGCTCATTTAGATACACGGTACAAAGAAAAACAACGATTAGAATTTTTTAGTCGTTTAAGCAATCAATAAAATGGACATCATTAATCTTGCCATATCCAGCCAAACAGCTCTGTTTTTAATTTCCATTTCATTCCTCCTAACATTCTTGATTCCCAAATCCCTACGATCTCTGTTCATTGTCGTTGTCATCATCAAAATAACTGTGATAACAATCAGTTCTTTGCTGGCAAGTTACTCACCCTCTGGTGTCATCTTGCCGGGAAATGTTGATCAATTTTGGTATATTGGCATGGCAGAAGTCACTGCTCAGGAAATCAATAAAGACGGTTTTTTTGTTGATTATGCGGATGTTTTAGGCGTATATTATCCCAAATACCTATTATATCATTACATACTAGGTTGGTTAGCTTTTTCCAAGGGTGACAATCTATTTACATATCGCTTGTTCAACATGTTTACTTCATTATTGATTGTGATCTATGGCGTAAAAATAGCACAGACGCTTTATGGGAAAAACAACCTATTATACCAAAAATATGTTATCATTGGTTTAGGGCTTTTACCATCTACAAATATGTATACCTTGATGGTTATGCGAGATGTGTTAATCACTCTTTTAGTGACGATGTTTATTTATCATCTGATAAAATGGCAAATAATACCGTTAATTTTGACTTTGGGGTTGACTTATCTTACCCGATGGCATCTTGTTATGATTATGGGAACTGTTAGTGCTGGTTGGTCGTTAATTGGGAGTCGGCTATTAAGTTCAAAAAAATCAGGCATTAAAATTTGGCAAACTGTCTTAATTGCGGGTATTTTGGCAATAACTGGGTATGCCATGACCTATGTTGTTCCATCTCTAGCCTTTATGCGTAACTATGTGACTAATACAAGCTTACTACTCAATTTTGGAATGGCTTTTCCCATCAGTTTTTTAGGCCTTGATTTTGCGTTTACCGATGCATCAAATTTAGCAATCAGCCGTACCCGATTACTATTGGGTCGTCTTATAGCACCAGAGACTATTATTTTGCCGTTTTTAATGTTTCTTCTTATTACCCGAAAAAGTTCAGTCACTATAACTTCCCTACATAAAAAATTACAAATCGTATTCTGGTTATCTATTTTAGTTTACACTTTTGCTTATTATACTAACTTTGGATTTCTTACCATCCGTGCCTTATCTCCTTTTTATCCATATATGTATTTGCTAGTACTTCCTCTTATTGTTACCGGAGTTCAGAAATTACCTCGATTTTTGGGACTTCATACTAAGCCGACCTTGCAATATGGTCATACCATAAAATGAAGAAAATTATACAAGTCATTAGTGGTCTCGACACTGGTGGAGCGGAGATTATGCTTTATCGGTTACTTGGTCATATAGACCGAACCAAATTCGAGGTTGAGGTTATCTCACTAACCGACATTGGGCCGACCGGCAAAAAAATAGTGACTTTAGGTATTCCCGTATTCGCGTTGGGCATGAAACGAGGCGTTCTACCAAATCCCATCATTATTTTACGACTGACTTGTCTATTACGTCAACAGCGTCCACATGTTATCCAAACTTGGCTGTACCATGCCGATTTAATTGGTGGATTGGCGGCGAAACTAGCTGGTAATATTCCCATCTGCTGGGGGATTCACATCAGCAATCTTGATGCCCAACTCTACAAACAAACAACTTACCGAGTTATATCCGCTGGGGCTAAACTGTCTCGTTGGCTACCCACTCGCATCGTGATTTGTTCGCAAGTCGCCCAACAACCGCATATTGAGTTAGGCTATGTGTCGGAGAAGATGGTTTTCATTCCCAATGGGTTCGATTTAGAAGCCTTTAAGCCCAACCCAACTGCGAGAGTAACCCTGCGCCAAGAGTTAGACCTACCACCAGATACACCTTTAGTCGGTCTAATTGCCCGTTTTGACCCACAAAAAGGTCATTATAACTTCATTAAAGCGGCTGAAGAGTTGCATTTTCATCAACCCGATGTTAAATTCTTATTGTGCGGGAAAGATATTACATGGGACAATAAAGAGCTAGTACAGTGGATAGATGCCGCTAACTTGCAGCAGACATGTTATTTGCTTGGACGGCGTGACGATATTCCTCGTTTGCAGGCTGGTTTAGATATTCTCACTCTTTCCTCACATGGTGAAGCGTTCCCGTTAGTGGTTGGTGAAGCGATGGCTTGTGGCATACCCTGCGTGGTAACAGATGTCGGTGATTCGGCCTTGATTGTTGGTAAAACAGGTCGAGTCGTACCACCAAGCAATCCGACTGCTCTAGCTCAGGCCTGGCGGCAGTTATTAGCTTTACCTTATGAAGCAAGACGTATCATCGGACAACAGGCTCGGCAACGGATTTCGGAAAATTTTGAGATTGGTCAGATAGCCAAACAGTACGCGCGACTTTGGGAAAGTGTCGCCTAAATTTGCTTCTATGGCAAAAGCCGGTAAAATTCAACGGCCTTTTAGCAAGAATCAAAACAAAATGGAAACTGTACGGAGAAAATATTATGACAAATATCGCAGTAGTAGGCTGTGGCAATTGGGGAAAAAACCTCGTTAGAAATATGAACAATCTAGGCGCATTGCGGGCAGTTGTTGATGAGACCGAGACCGGACGTAAGTTAGCCGCCGAATTAGCTCCCGCCGCTAAAATAACCACAAATTTAGAGGATGTTTTGGCTGATGATCAGATAGATGGGGTAGTAGTCGCCACTCCGGCTGAGACACACTTCAGCGTTACAAAACAGGCTTTAGAAGCGAACAAAGACGTGTTTTGCGAAAAACCGTTAGCTCTCCAGTACAAAAAAGGCCAAGAACTACTGCAAATCGCCGAATCCAGAAACAAAATATTGATGGTCGGTCATCTACTCGAATACCATCCGGCGGTTCAAAAACTGACCGAGATGTGTCATCAAGGCGACTTAGGCAAAATCTTCTATGTCTACTCCAATCGTCTTAATTTGGGTAAAATTCGACGAGAGGAAAATATCCTGTGGTCGTTTGCCCCGCATGATATTGCCATTATTTTACGACTTATGGGAATGATGCCTTATGAAGTGATTGCAACAGGCGGCGCGTATGTGCAACCCAACATTGCCGATACGACCATCACTCAGTTTTTATTTCCCAACGGAGTCCGAGCGCACATCTTTGTTTCTTGGTTGCATCCTTTCAAGGAACAACGTTTTGTCGTGGTGGGTGAGAAAAATATCATCAGCTTTGACGATGTAAACAAAAAACTGGTACTCCATCACCAACACGTAAATTTTGATATTAATCAAGCCCCAATTCCTGTACGAGGCGAGGGTGAAAATATAGAATACCCCACCGCCGAGCCACTTCGAGCCGAATGTCAGGCATTTTTAGATGCAATTGCTACTCGAAAACAGCCTCTAACCGACGGCAAGAGTGCCTTGCAAGTGTTGCAGCTTCTGCAAGCCGCCCAACGCTCATTAATCACCAATGGCAAGGCTGTATCTGTGCTAGAGGAGATATCATAAGTGTCAACTTAACGTTTGTAGTAGGCGATTTATCGCCTTCTGAGGCACTAAAGTGCCTACTACGAACTTCTTACAGTTGACGATTATGGAGGAGATATAGATGAGTGACTATTTTGTACATGAATCGGCCTACATTGACCAACCATGTCAAATCGGGGATGGAACGCGTATCTGGCATTTCTCGCACATTATGAAAAATGCCATTATCGGCCAAAACTGTAACTTTGGTCAGAATGTATTGGTCGCTTCCAACGTTATCATTGGGAATAACGTTAAGGTGCAAAATAACGTTTCGATTTATGAAGGTTGTATTATTGAGGATGACGTTTTTTGTGGGCCATCCTGCGTCTTCACCAATGTCAATAACCCTCGGAGCCAAATTAATCGGCGTAGTGCTTACGAAACTACCAAAATTCGGCGAGGGGCTACTTTGGGGGCAAACTGTACCATTGTGTGTGGCTCAACTGTGGGGCGATATGCGTTTGTTGCCGCGGGAGCCGTTATCACCAAAGATGTGCCGGATTATGCTTTGATGATGGGTGTACCAGCCCGTCAAGCAGGGTGGATGAGCCGGCATGGGCATCGTTTATCTAATCCCAATAATGAGGGCATCATGATTTGCCCTGAATCAAATTATCGTTATCAAGAAATTGAACTCGGTTTGCTTCGTTGTTTAGATTTAGACGAAGAAGCACCGTTAAAGCTGTCCAGATAAATTTTGTCCCATATAGTCATCCGATGACTGCAAGTCATCGGATGACTAACGGTCAAAACTTTTCTGGAGAACTATACCATAAATAAGGATATTATCATGACAATTACTGTACCATTACTTGATCTCAAACCGCAATATGAGGTCTTAAAAAATGATATTCAAGCCGCTTTAGAGCGAGTCTATACCACGCAACGTTTCATTATGGGGCCAGAGGTGTTAGGGCTAGAGCAGGAAATAGCCGACTACTGTAATACTGGATATTCGATTGGCGTTTCTTCTGGCACAGATGCTCTTTTAGCCGCGTTAATGGCAATCGGGGTGAGCCATGGGGACGAGGTGATAACGACCCCCTATACCTTTTTTGCTACGGCTGGCTGTGTGGCTCGGTTGGGTGCGAAAGCGGTTTTTGTTGATATCGACCCCAAAACCTATAACCTTAATCCAGCCCAAATCGAGAATAAAATTACAGCAAAAACAAAAGCCATTTCACCCGTTCATCTATACGGTCAATGTGCAGACATGGATCCCATCATGGAGATTGCCGAGCGTTTTAATCTGTATGTCATTGAGGATGCCGCCCAAGCCATTGGCTCAGAATACAAAGGCCGTCGGGCGGGCAGTATTGGACATATCGGTTGTTTTTCTTTCTTTCCCTCTAAAAATTTAGGAGCTTTTGGCGATGGCGGAATTGTCACGGTCAAAGATGCCGACTTAGCAGAACAGGTTCGAGTTTGCCGAGCGCATGGCTCTAAACCGAAATATTACCATAAATTTGTCGGGGGTAACTTCCGCTTAGATGCCATGCAAGCGGCTGTGGTACGGGTAAAACTTAAACATCTTGATGGTTGGACGGCTGGACGGCAACAAAACGCGGCCACCTACAACCGACTATTTACCGAAACGGGTTTGGTCGGCGACGTATTAACCTTACCCCATGAATCTTCTGAAACAGGTCAATATATCCCGCGTGGTGAGCAGAATCCCTACGAGGGCCATCGCCATATTTATAACCAATATGTGGTTCGAGTGAGCCATAATCGAGATGAGTTAGTGGCTTTTCTTAAGGAACGGAACATCGGTTGTGAAATCTATTATCCCTTATCACTTCATCAACAAGAATGTTTTGCCGATTGGGGGTATAAAGCAGGTGAATTTCCTGAAAGCGAAGCCGCCGCAGGTAGTACCATTGCTATCCCGATTTATCCTGAGCTAACTGAGGAACAACAACAAACGGTTGTACAGGCATTTGTGGCGTTTTTTAGTTAGAATCAGAGATAAATGTACATCGTAAGGAGTGGGTAACTTGTTTACGCTTGAAGAGGTCAAAGAAATCATTCAGAAGGGTGAAAACAGTTCGGTTGAATTTAAGTCAGCCGATGTTCGCAAGGAGTCTTTGGCTAAGGAGATGGTTGCTTTTTCCAATGGTCAAGGCGGTCTCATTTTATTAGGAGTGGAAGATGATGGTACAATTTCTGGATTATTGGGATCGCAAAATTATGAAGAATGGGTAATGAATCTCGCTAGAAATAATGTTATCCCCTCTGTTCAAGTTGAATTTCAAAATTATTCCATCGAGGGAAAACGTATTGGTTTTATTGATGTGCCGCGTGGGAAGGATAAGCCCTATCAAACATTACAAACCAAATATCTCATTCGAGTAGGTACAACCAACAGAATAGCAACTCAACAAGAACTATTACGCCTGTTTCAAGCAACAGGAGCATTTCATTTTGATGCTACAGTTGTTGAGGGAAGTTCGATTCAAACATTGAATTTATCGAAGATTGACAACTATTTTCGCCGATACAGTGTTGAGTTTGCTCAAGAAGATGAAGCAGACAAAGTTTCCCTTTTGGTCAACAGTGATGTTTTAGATGAACATGGCAACGTTACAGTCGGAGGAATGTTGATTTTTGGAGTGAACCCTTCTCGCTATTTACCCCAATCTGGTATTTCCTTTGCTCATTTCACGGACAATGATATTGGCGATACGTTGCTTGACAAACAAAATATTGAAGGAACACTTGATTATCAAATTGATACGACTTTGGCGGTGATAAAAAATAATTGGTTAATGCCCTCGCAAATAAAAGGTACAAAACGAGAACATACAATGCCTATTTTTAGCGATAAAGTTTTTCGAGAACTGTTGACCAATGCCTGCGTTCATCGTAACTATGCTATTCATGGATCGCAAATTCGAGTATTTATGTTTGCTAATCGGCTTGAATTTAGAAGCCCCGGTCGTTTGCCTAATACGATTACCATAGAAAAACTAAAGGTTGGGGTTTCTTACGCTGTAAATCCGATTTTAGTTAAATTCATGGAGAATTTAAGGTATATTGAGCGTCTTGGTCGAGGTTTACCGATGGTTTACCGAGAGGTAACCCAGAGTAATAAGCGGGTAGAGTTCAAAGAGGTTGGGGAAGAGTTTTGGGTAACGTTGTGGCTCTAATTTCGGAGAACTAATTTGAGATGAAAATTCTTACAATCGTTGGCGCACGACCTCAATTTATCAAATCGGCTCCGGTCAGCAAAGCCTTACGTGATGCAGGCCATGAGGAGTTTTTGCTCCATACTGGGCAGCATTATGACCATCGTATGTCCCAAATCTTTTTTGAGGAGATGGGTATATCTAAGCCTAATGCTAATTTAGGCGTGGGTTCAGGCCTGCATGGTCAACAAACGGGGCAGATGTTGATCCAAATTGAGGAGATATTACTAACTGAAAAACCCGATTGGGTGCTGGTCTATGGTGATACAAACTCAACGATTGCCGGGGCATTGGCGGCAATTAAATTACATATCCCTGTCGCCCATGTCGAAGCGGGACTGCGTTCTTTCAATCGAGAGATGCCGGAAGAACATAACCGAGTTTTAACCGATCATTGTGCTGATTTGCTCTTTTGTCCAACTCAAACAGCGGTTGATAATTTGGCTCATGAAGGTGTCAGTCAAGGCGTTCATCTGGTTGGAGATACCATGTATGACGCGGTATTGCAGTTCTCTAAAATTGCCCAGCAACAATCGACAATTTTACAAAATTTAGAGCTAATGCCGCAAGAATACTTATTGGCGACGGTGCATCGTCCCTACAATACCGATGTACCAGAGAATTTAGCCAATATCATCTCAGCTTTTTTAGAACTTGGCGAACCGGTGGTTTTTCCCGTTCATCCTCGAACCCGTAAAGTGATTGAAGCGTTGGATATAGATATTCCTGCCGATAAAAATTTACGACTGATTGAACCCGTCGGTTATCTCGATATGTTGATGCTAGAACAGAATGCTCGTATGATGATGACCGACTCTGGAGGTATGCAGAAAGAGGCTTACTTCTTTGCCATACCATGTATCACGCTTCGGCCTGAAACAGAATGGGTTGAGACAGTTGAGACAGGTTGGAACAGATTGGTTGGGGCAGATAAACAACAGATTATCAAAGACGTGCAAGATTTTATGAAGCCACAAACTCATCTGCCGTTGTATGGAAATGGCACAGCAAGCGAGTTAATTGCCGATAAACTTGCATAATCACATGTTGCATGCTAATAGCCCGCCTTCGACAAGCTTAGGCTACGCGACGTAGCCTGAGCGTTCGACTGAGCTCACGCCGAAGTCTTGTCGAAGACGATGTCGAAACGCGCAACTTATTTAATCCCGATTCTTTAGCAAAGCAAGCTTTGCACTTCTAAACCACCTGACCCAAGGCATGAGAAATGTCTTTTAAGGCCGGATACAGTTCGCGATATTGGGCATAAAATAGCTCGTAGGCCGCGATTCCTTCGGTGGTCGGTTTGGTCGAGCCGGTTAGCTCGATTCCAGCTTGACAGGCTTCGTCCACCGTTGACCATGTTCCGGCTCCGACTCCGGCTAACAGGGCCGCGCCGTAGGCTGCGCCTTCGGTGGTGTTGACCGTCACCAGTTCGACCTGTAACACATCGGCCAGAATCTGTCGCCACAGTGGACTTTTGCTTCCACCACCAGAGACTCGAACCTGTTTGATGTCGGTCAATCCAGCCCCTTTCATCAGTTCAAAACCATCTCGCAGACCAAAGGAGACTCCTTCAATGACGGCTCGGGTAAAGTGGGCCCGGGTATGACGAATCGTGATACCGACAAATCCGCCTCGAGCAAAGGGGTCGGGATGCGGGGTGCGCTCGCCGGTTAAGTAAGGTAGGAAAAGTAATCCTTCGCTTCCAATTGGCACATCATTGGCCGGAATCAGCAGGTCGCCAAAATCAGTATCGGGAGCAAAGGTGTCCCGATACCAGCGTAAACTGCCCGCCGCCGAGAGCATCACGCCCATCATGTGCCATCGTTTTGGCACAGCATGACAGAAGGCATGCATGCGACCTTCTGGTTCAACAAACGGTTGGTCGGCACTGGCAAAAATCACGCCGGAGGTGCCAAGAGTCAGGGCGATGATGCCCGCTTCAACTGCGCCTACTCCCACAGCTTGGGCGGCTTGGTCACCCCCGCCGCCAACCACGGGCGTGCCGATTTTTAGACCAGTTGCCTCCGCCGCAGTAGCTGATAGCTGCCCCGTCACAGCAGAGCCTTCGTAAGTTTTGGGCATCCACTCACGGGGAATCTCTAGGGCATCCAGCACCTCTTGTGACCAGTCACGGGTGGTCACATTTAAGAGTAATGTACCCGCTGCACCAGCTTTATCGGTGGCATACTCGCCCGTTAGCATGTAGCGGATATAATCTTTGGGCAATAGAATCTGTTTGGCTTGGGCATAGATATCTGGCTCATGCTCCCGTACCCACAAAATTTTGGGCGCGGTGAAGCCGGTTAGGGCATCATTTCCGGTTAGCTTGACAAGGCGTTTTTTGCCCAATCTAGCCCGAATATCGTCACATTGTGGCCCTGTTCGTTGATCGTTCCAAAGCATGGCCGGGCGTAATACTTCACCGTTTGCATCGAGCATGGTCATGCCATGCATCTGTCCGGTCAAGCCGATGGCGGCTATCTCTTCGCCAGAAATGCCGGTTTGAGCTAACACCTGCCGAATACTGTTGACCGTACCGTTCCACCAGTCGGTCGGGTCTTGCTCGCTCCACAATGGTTTCGGGGTTGAGAGAGGCAATTCGCTACTAGCCGTGCCAATGACCGTGCCTTGTTCGTCACATAATAGGGCTTTAACCCCGGTGGTTGATGAATCTATTCCTAAAAATTTATACATTGGTTTGTGGTCATTTGGTTACGGGTTGTTGCGAGAACAACCCATAACAATTGACTAGCGGACTCCCATTAACAGTTCAAAGACGAGTTGATCTAGCTGTTCGTAGGGTTGACCATGTTTGGCTAATTCATCTTGGTCAAAGCCATAACTTTTCAGATTAGCGGCTTTTTCAGACGAGTATTGACCTACATATTGACTCATAGATCCGTCATCGGTGGTGATTTCAGCCAACAGGGCTTGGATTTCCTCATCCGCCCTAAATTTCTCAGTTTTTTCTTTCAAGATTAAGTAGCTACGGATACATCCTTTGGCGAAGGCTTTCACATCTTGCCAATCGGAGGAGCGATAGGCGTGAGCATCAAAGTGGCGACTGCCATCATAACCCACATCTTCCAAGAATTTGACAATGTAGAAGGCTTGTTTGATTGATTCTGCACCAAAGCGGAAATCTTGGTCATACCGGCCAATTTTCTGATCGTTCAGGTCGATGTGGAACAATTTGCCCGCATCCCATGCTTGGGCGATGGCATGCATAAAGTTCAAACCGGACATCTGCTCATGCGCCACTTCGGGATTGACTCCGACCATGTCAGGATGGTCGAGGGTGGCGATGAAGGCTAAAGCCGAGCCAACGGTCGGCAGATAAATATCGCCGCGAGGTTCATTTGGTTTTGGTTCTAGGGCAAATTTGTACTTGTATCCTTGATCCATATTATATTCACACAGGTAGTTCATCTCCCCTTTCGCTAGTAGTATATGTTATAAATTTGTTTAATCATTATAAAAACATATTTTAATGCCTTATTTAAAACAAAATGCGCTTTAGTCTGATGAAGACGATCATAAAGCCGTTAAATTCGTA
>JAUCGB010000147.1 GCA_030377895.1 Anaerolineales bacterium HSG24 | reverse complement strand
AGCCACACCTCGATCTGGCAATCGTGGGGGATGCTGGTTCATCATCGCCGCGCTCTCTCATTTTTAGGCTTTGGCTTTCTAACTAGCATTGCCAACGATATTTTGTTTGTGATTTACGCCCTGTGGCTCAGTCAACAGTTTGATTTGGGGATCACGGCGATTGCCTTAGCCACCCCCGTTATTGGTCTGGCCGAGTTAATTGGCGAAACTCTGACCGCGACTATCGCCGATAGGATTGGCCTATCCCGTGCCTTGATGGGCGCGGGAATTCTGACCACAATCAGTTATGGCCTCCTACCAATTATCGGACAAACCACAAACGGAGCCTTAATCGCCCTGTTTGTGACCTTTCTTTTGTTTGAGTTTACGATAGTCACCTCCTTTTCGGTTGCCACCGAACTGCTCCCTACGGCCAGAGCGACTCTGCTGTCGGCCTACGTAGCTGCCGGAGGCTCTGGCCGAGTCATCGGCTCGTTACTAGCGATTCTGCTCTGGAGTTGGGGACAGCAATCAACCTGGGGGGGAATCGTCGTCAGCAGTGTGACCATCACCATGTTAAACGGGCTGGGAATTATCTGTTTTTGGTGGGGGCTGAAACGTGAGGCGTGATTGGCGATTCGCTGAATCAATTACCTAGCTTGCACAACCCTAGCGAACTGACTATAATCGTTTCAGTTATTGATCACACTTCAAGGAGCCAAAATTAGGATGTTACAACCATCAAAAATTATAGTTGATGATTTGGGCGACGAGTTAGCCCAAATTATTCCCGGCAAAGACCCCGAACTATCCGTCACCATAAAACGGATACCCGTCTCTCAACTTGATTTAAGTAGCCGCATTATTCCCGTTTGCGAGCCGACGTTGGGCGGGCGGGAAGCAGAATATCTCATGGATTGCGTCGAATCGAACTGGATATCTTCGGCAGGCAAATATATCCCTCAATTTGAGCAACGATTCGCCGCCGAAGCGGGGGTTAAATATGGCGTGGCCTGCCTTAATGGGACCATCGCCATCCATCTGGCGTTAGCCGCTCTCGACCTACAACCGGACGATGAGGTGATTTTGCCGACCTTTACCATGATAGCCACCATCAACGCGGTCACTTATGTAGGAGCTAAACCAGTCTTAATCGACTCCGAGCCGAATACATGGAACATGGATGTGAATCAACTGGCCGACAAAATCACCCCGCGCACCAAGGTGATTATTCCCGTCCACACCTACGGTCATCCGGTAGACATGGATCCATTAATGGAATTAGCCAATCAGCATGGAATTTTGGTTTTTGAGGATGCGGCCGAAGCGCATGGAGCTGAGTACAAAGGTCGGCGCGCCGGAGGTTTGGGGCATGCTGGTATGTTCAGCTTCTACGCCAACAAAATCATCACCACCGGCGAGGGAGGCATAATTACCACCAACGATGAAAAGTTGGCCCAACTGACCGAAAATCTACGTGACCATGCCTTCTCTGACGAGCGACATTTTTGGCATCAATATGTGGGCTTTAACTACCGCATGACTAATCTGCAAGCTGCGGTGGGATTGGCTCAAGTGGAGCAGATGCCGACATTTATCGAAAATCGTCGTCAAAACGCGGCCCTGTACAGCCGCCTGTTGAGCGAGATTCCCGGTATCATCACTCCACCCGAAGCCGAGCATGTCAAAAATGTATTTTGGATGTACTCGATTCTAGTCAACGATGAGTTTGGCATGACTCGTGACGAATTGCGGGCCTTTTTAGCCAAACACGGCATCGAAACTCGTACCTTTTTCATCCCCATGCACCTACAACCCATCTACTACAAAACCTTTGCCGGAGAACGCTACCCCGTTTCGGAAATGTTATGCAAACGCGGTCTCTACCTTCCCTCAGCCTCATCGCTTAACGAACATCATATTCGGTATATTGTTGATATGGTTCAGCAAGCTCATCATGAAGCCATGAAAGAGTAGTCCATAGCCGTAGATTCCTTATGAAACAAGCAAACATTGTCCGAGCTTTAATCTTTGCGGGGATAGCCGGTTTTTTTGGTTATCGCTACTATACCTTAACTAGTTCGCTTCATCTGGGCGCGCTGGTGCTATTTGTGGGTCTAGCCCTACTCAGCCTCTCCCCGTATATCACCCCCCGCTGGCAAACCATCACCCTCAATATCGGAATCACTTGGCTCTGTTTAGATTTGGTCTTTGCCACAATTAACATGGCCGAGTTTATCAATGCCTTAGCCCAAGCCAACTACTGGATGCTTATTCCAGCCTTCATTATCGTCCTCGTCCATTTTGTGGTTCGCACTGTGCGCTGGCAATGGTTGCTCAAGCCGATGGGAGAGGTGGCGTTTTGGCCCGCCTTCCGAGCCATGTCGATTGGTCTGGCCGGAAACATTATCCTACCAGCCCGAGCGGGGGAATTTTTACGGGCCTACGTATTAGGCCGCTCAACTGGCTTGCGGAAAACCGGTGTATTTGCCACGCTGGTAGTGGAGCGAATTTTTGACGGCTTGACCGTGTTGGTGTTTTTAGTAATCTCGATATTTTTTGGCACCAGCAACGAGGTCATCCGCCAAGTGGCCGTGGCTGGATTTGTGGTTTACATGGTTCTGTTGGCCGGGGTGGTGGCCTTTGTCCTCAAACGTCACTGGGCCGACATCGTCATCAACAAACTCCTGCCCACAAAATGGGCCGAGCGTCTGCTCTCCCTGCTTGACGGCTTTAGTAGCGGGCTAGATATTATTAAAGACCCCCGTTTGTTGGCCTACGTCTCTCTTCTGAGCCTAGCCACATGGCTCTTAATTCCCTTCTCTTTTTGGGTGTCCCTGTGGGCTTTCGATTTTGGCGTGCCAATCCCCTGGCCGACCTCATTTATCATGGTTCCCATGGTCGCTTTAGGCATGACAGTCATTGCCACACCGGGCGGCGTTGGCCCTTTCCAACTAGCGGTGACGATTACCCTCGATGCCACCTTATCGTTGAGTCAAAGAATTTCCAACTATGACGAGGTAGCTGGTGCGGCCAGTATTGTGGTGCATGTAGCCCAACTACTGCCCCAACTCGCAGCCGGATTCGTCAGCTTTTGGGGCGAAGGTCTATCAACCTCCGACATCAATAAAGCGCGGTAGGGCCATTGGATATCGTCAATACATCTGCAACAAAAAAGGCGAAACGCGCAATTTCGATTCCTAATCTGAGAGATTTTTGCGGCCTGGTTCATTTTGAGGTGAATGATCTTTACAAATTGCGATGTCCGGTAGGGGCTAGGCAGGGCGGTCTAGACTTGAAATGTGCGACCATCTCTGCTCCGCCCCTGCCTCGCCCGTCATTCCGTGGATTCAGGGCGAGGCAAGGCGGATTGGAATTCTGATTTCAAACCAACGCTACACCGCCTTGCCTAGCCCCTACGATTGCCAAACGCGCAACTTATTTAGGACTCATTCCTAATCTGAGAGATTTTTGCCCTCGCAGGCGTTGGCTGAAACCATGAACTCAAAAACACCTCGTTTCCTACTTTGCCTGCTGATCATCGGTTTTGCCCTATTTTTTAGCAGTTTGGCTCTGCAACAGCATGCCACCTTCCAAACCAACGGCCTCGACTTGGGCAACGTTGACCAAGCCCTCTGGAACACGGCACATGGTCGATTCTTACAGTTCAGCCTCATGCCGCCCATCCAGAATCGGCTAGCCCTCCATGTCGAGCCGATTCTGTTGATTTTTGTCCCATTCTACTGGCTCAACTTCGGTGGCCCGACGCTTCTACTCATCAGTCAAGCCAGCTTCGTCGCATTGGGCGCATGGCCGTTGTATCAAATCGCTCGCCACCAACTGCCCGCGCCATATCTCAGCCTGATATTCCCCCTCGCCTACCTGCTTCTGCCAACCCTCGAATCGGCGGTGCTGTTCGACTTCCATGCCGTCACCCTCGCCCCGACCTTTATCCTGCTGGCTTGGTACGCGCTTCTCAAAAAATGGGACAAACGATTCGTCCTCTTCATCCTGCTGACCATGGCCTGCAAAGAGGATATGCCTCTGCTGATTGGCATGGTCGGTCTCTATATATTTTTGGTCGAAAAACACCCCAAATTAGCATCCCTAACGATTGTTCTAAGCGCAACATGGTTTATTGTGGCCCTGTTTATCATCCAACCCCAATTCGCCCCCCAAGGCAATATTCAGCTTGACCGATACGCATGGTTAGGCGACTCGCCCGCGACCATCATCAGCACCATCGTCACTCAACCCAGCCTGATTATTGAGCATCTGTGGCATAAGGCCAATCTACCTAGCTATTTGACCATGCTGTTTTACCCGACCGCGTTTTTGGCCCTGTTCAGTCCGCTAGCTTTGCTTCCGATTTTGCCCAATATGGCGATTAATCTTCTCAGCGATAACCCGTTTACATGGCGATTGGAGGATTTTCACTACGGCGCACCCTTCGTCCCATTCATCCTCATCGCCACCATTCAGACGGTCAGTCGGATAGCACAGCTTTTGGGTAGCCTCAAAATACACAGACTAAAACCAGTGCTACGGCAACAGACTATTCTGCTTCTACTCGGTGGTTTTGTGCTGTTTTTTTCTCTCCAATACCATTTTTACCGAGGCTTCACCCCGTTTGCTCGCCCGTATCAGTGGCCGACAATTACGCCCCACCATCAGCATGTGAGTGAGTTTTTAGCCACCATTCCGCCCGACATGCCCCTGCTGACTCAGCCAAATTTAGCTCCTCATTTGACCCACCGTTCCATTATATACAACGAGTTCGACTACCTGACCGACCCGACCTATCCAGCCCAGTTGGTTGAGGGTATCCTGTTCGACCTGAGTACTGTCGAAAATATCGGCGCAATTCATGAATATCTGGCTCAAAATATCCGGAATTCTTTACGGTTTCAGACCGACCAACGGGCATACTATGTCAAATACGCTCAAGATGGCCTGTTATACCTGACCATTGAGCCGTCGTCTGATTTTACACCTGACATGAATGATATGTTTCGCCCCTCACCCTATTACCATGCCATGCCAACTTACAACTTATCGGCTGATTTCGGAGGCCAGATTCGATTGCAGATGTACAGTCTGCATTTTAATCGGCAAGAGGAGATTGAACTAACCGTCAAGTTAGAACCCTTAACGTCCCTCTCCCCTGACTTGTACGTGGCCCTGTATCTGCTCGACGAGGCGGGTCAGACGATTGGAGGCACACCAGATTTACAGCCGTTGCAGGTTTGGTTGCCACCTTCAACATGGCAAATTGGCGAACGGATTTCACTCAGATTCAACACTCTGCCGTGGTACACTCGTGAGACGACGGCCTATCGTTTGGCCCTTGGCATCGTTCAGGGCGATGACCTGTGGGCGGTGGCGCAACGACTGCATCCCCAGATCAAGCAACCGACCAACATCAGCCCTCGTCTGATTGCCAATGGCACATTACTGGAGTTGGCTCGTTTTGAACAGGTCTGGAGCATGCCTTATGGCGGGCCTATTGCTCGGCAGTTTATCCCACCCAAACCCGACCGGCCTCGACATGATAATTTTGACAACATAATCCAGCTTTTGGGGCATGACCAAATCAACCTGACCGATAATCAACTGAGCATGACCCTCTACTGGCATGCTGATTCCGCGCTCTCGCGTCCGCTACCGCAACTTGTTAGGTTTGTCCAACTGATTGGCCCTGATGGACAGCTATACGGTCAATATGATTCGATTCCTGATAACGGTCATTACCCCATCCCGCTATGGCAAGCCAACGAGGTCGTCAGCGACGTGGTCAGCTTTCCACTCAACACCCCCCGTCCCGCCGGGGAGTACACGCTCCATGTTGGATTTTACAACCCCGAAACGGGCCAACGTCAGCCCCTAACCGACGGGGCTGACCATGTGACTTTGCCAATTGGGGAGAGTGCATTTCCAACCCATCCGTAAGTTCTCCAGATGCTTCTAAAAACAAAACAGTCCACACCAAATTGGCGCGAACTGGTAATTGATCAACGTTACGACCGTTGATTTGCTGTACCGACTAAATTTTGCCCTTCCATGATCTCTTTTGGCTTCGAGGAAGGTTTTTGTTAGCCTATGCAATTACATCTTAAACGCTCATGGCCTCAATAATGACCGCAATTAAGGCTAACAGCCCGCCCCCCAACAACAGATATGCAAGGGAAACAATGATGACTGCACAGTATAAAATAACCCGTTTGACCGGTTGCGGCCAAATATGAAGTGGGGGTAGTCCCACAAATGCAAAACGTGAATCGATTGGTAGATGCATCTTGTTCTCCTTGTATGTAATTAAACGACAATATTTGTGTTTGAACTAAATTAGC
>JAUCGB010000146.1 GCA_030377895.1 Anaerolineales bacterium HSG24 | reverse complement strand
AGCGAAAAGCCTGCATCTTATCAATTTGGCTAAAAAAATACTCTTCCAGATAAGGTTCAATCTCGGTATGCCAAATATCTGGTAATTGTGCTGATAGGTCTTCGTGTAGAAAATAGGTGATTCCAATCTCATAATGTGGGTCGTTGATAGTTTGATTGAGTCGATTCAACACGGTAATGAGATTGTTGATGGGAAAGCCGGTTTGTTTCTGTTGATGAAACCGTTGCAAAACCGCCATGTTGGGTCGGAGAGAAATAAAGGCGAAGCGGCGACGTAGGGCATGGTCAACCAAGGCGATGGAGCGGTCGGCGGTGTTCATAGTGCCGATAATCTGCACATTGGCTGGAATTTTGAAGGAGTCTCCACCAGCCAACTGAATCGACTGGTCGCGGTATTCCAGCAGATACATCAACTCGCCAAAGACGTGGGCCAGATTGGCTCGGTTGATTTCGTCGATAATCAGCACACAGAGGTCATGTCGTTGTATTGCTTGCTGGCAGAAGGTTATAAAACGACCCGATTTCATGCTGTAGCTCAACTGTCCTTGCTCGGTCAGTTCTGGACGCAACCCCTCCATAAAATCCTCGTAGGCGTAGGCGGGGTGGAACTGGATTAGCCTATGAAACCCGTCACCACCACCGACTATGTGACGAGCCAGTTTTTCAGCCAGAAAGGTTTTGCCTGTTCCCGGCGGGCCATAGAAAATAATTTGACCTTTGCGCTCGATTGCGCGTAGCCATTTTTCTATCGTAACTAACTCAAAATAACAATCTTGAGCTAATCGAGTGAGGGGGTAGGGTGGGGAACGGTAATCGGTCTTTGCCTCTGATATAGCTTGTGGAGTTTTGGATGTGGAATTTACGGTATATAATTCCTCTTCCTCACCAATTGTCTCGCTAAAGACCGTTCGTTGTGGTTCGTAGGTCAACTCCACATCCGGCAAACCTTCGCTCAAAAGGCGGGTACGCTTGCCCTCGTCAAACAACGCCTCCGAGAGTTCGGGTTTGTGATGTTGCCACCATTGACTCCGCTTCCAATCGTTGAATTTTGTGGCGATAAATCGGATGGTTTGCTGATAGGCGTGATGTAATATATCAGGTAGGGGCATGAACTTTTCAAACGGGAGTTCATATTTGGCGACACATGGCTCGTCATCAGCCATGACAAACGGGCTGACTGGATACCCCTCAACCAACGCGGCATGCTCAATCAACATGGTTACAATCAGTTTACTGGGTCGCTCAAATCCTAATATTTGCCAGCCCCCGTACCCTAAATGGAGGGCATTACGCGAGACGGTCAGAGCCAGTTTGGGATTTTGGTATGGTTTGTTGACTCCTAATCCGTTGGCGGTTTGGCGTAACAAGGCAAAGGCTTGATGCGCCTCGGCGTAACTATCAAATATCTGGTTAAAGGGGGTAGCTAAGGGTGAGGTTATCATAAATGTGGAGATTTTAGACCCAAAGGTTTAGGGTCTTATTTGTCTGGCAAAGCAAGCTTTACATTCCTTTTATGGTTGATTCAAATGGGTTAGGCTTTCCTGATACAGGGTTTCATCGGGGGCTAGGGTGATCGCTTCTTGAATATCGGCTACAATGGCCGGATTGGTCGGGTCAACCAGATAGTTGCCCCATGCTCGCAGAAAATAGGCTGGAGCAAGATCGGGCTTGGCCTCGATGGCCGGTGTCGTGGTCGTGACTAGCCATTCCGACAGATACTCCTCCCATCCGGCGGCGGGGCTGTCGGCAATCAGTGGCCCTTCTGGGTCAAAAATTTCTTCGGGGTTGTAGGGGCGTAGTTGTTCTAGGGCTTTGTCATACTTTCCGGCGAAGGAGTAGGTCAAAATCGGATAACCGGAATACTCCTCATAATTACGATAATCATCCACATAAAGCTGAATCAGGGCGTTATTCCAGATGATCGTGTCGTTTTCCCCGTCGGGGTCAAGGACCAGTGCCTCTTGAATGGTGGCAAGAGCATCTTGCCACAAATCGGCCTCAGCGTAGATGATGGCCTGATTGTTTAACTCGCGTAAGGTCAGGTCCGCTGTGTCGTCTAGTTGTTCAAACCTAACTGGCTGATAGGTATTCTCATGCCAGCGCAACACCTCATACTGGCTATAGACCACACCACAAGCATAACAGAAGACGTAATACTCGTTAAAATTAAGAATAATTTCCGGTAGACTATCCTCGTTCAAATCGGTTACAGCACCCGCGCCGGGGGAGCCGCTACACATGGCATGCTCGGTATGAAGGGTTTGCCCGTCGAAGCGTAACACATCAAAACAGCCACTGTGCGCGCCGGTAAAACTATCAATCGCTAGCCATATATCGTCGCTCGGCACCTCAAGCTGAGTCATGGTTTCTTCACCCAACATGGTGGGCTGATTTTCTAAAGCCGTTTGCGCCAGCGTCTGCCATGTCTCCCCATCGTGGCTGTAGATGCCAATCTGGTGCGCCTGCTCAAGGTCAAAGTTGGTCATGCCGTAGGTGTTCGCCGCCCATAACGGTTGCCCCTGAGCTGTTTTTAAGGGCGTGACAATCGCACCCTCAATCCCCATCACATACTTCTCGTCCGATTCTGAGGTCGGCGAAACGGGAATCTCTGCCATCAGCAAGGCCGATATTTCGGTTTGTGCCTGCTCGACAGAAATCTGCATGGGCGTGGGAGTTGGCTCGGGAGTTTCGGTAGGAGGCGGCTCATTGGTCGGGGTGGGTAACGGTGCCGACTCAGATTTTGTCGGTGGGCTGGTTGGTTGGGGCGAATTGCCACATCCTGCCAGATGGATAATCAACAAAATGGTTATAATGATGGTGTAAATCTGTTTAATGGTCATAATTTCCCTGTTTTTAGTTGAGTTAGTTCTTTCTGAGTTAGGTCTCGCCACTCTCCCGGTTGCAGATGGTCTAAGCGAAGTGGGCCAATGGCGATACGGATTAGGCGCAAGGTCGGGTAGCCGATAGCCGCAGTCATGCGCCGAACTTGTCGTTTTTTGCCTTCAGTCAGGGTGATTTTTAGCCATGCCGTTGGGACGGTTTTGCGATATCGAATCGGCTCCGAGCGAGGGAAGATGTCTGGCTCGGTGGGGAGTCGCTCGACTTGAGCGGGACGGGTCATCTTTCCTTTGATGAGCAGACCACGTCGGAACTGCGCGAGTGCCTCTTTTGAGGGAATCTGCTCGACTTGGGCTAGATACTGTTTGGGTAACTTGTGGCGAGGGTGGGTAATCCGGTGGGCCAAGTTCCCGTCTGAGGTGAGCAACATCAGCCCTTCGCTGTCATAATCAAGCCGTCCGGCGGCATACACATTCGGCATGGTTACATAATCGCCGACGGTGGCCCGTCCTTCTGCATCGGTGAAACTGCACATCACTTTATACGGCTTGCAAAATAGGAGGGTTTCAATCATGAGACTCCTCCTTGTCGGGTAAGATGCCTGCCTCGCGTAGCATGGCGGCGTATTGTTTGGCTTGTTTTTCAGCGATTTCGGCTCGTTCTCGTTCTTGTTCCGTTTGTATTTCAGCGATTTCGGCTCGTTCTCGTTGTTGTTGATAATCCAGCATTACAAAGTTTTTATAGATGTGATCCTCAGTCAGTTCTTTCAAGTTGGGACGACTGTACAAATCGGCAATCCGAAATTGGAAACCGGGCAGAACGTTTGAGCGGATTACCCCATCTGGGGCAGGCATGGGGATGTATAAACCGGCTTGACTGAGCTGATAGAAGGCGGCATGCTGGATTTGGTCAGTCAATATATAACATTCCGAGACACCTGCTTTGGCATAGTCATCCAGTTTCTCTTTGATTTTTTGTTTATTTCTCGGTGCTATAGGGCTGGCATAACATTCTGTGCATAAGTCATAAATTCCTTTGTAAGCTTGGTCAGGGCCACGAATGGGGATCGGGTTATTGTTCAGAATCATGCCTATGTGAGGAATGCGAATGTTGATTTTGTCCCCTAAATCTAGCCGAAACCCAATCCTTAGCATAATCATGATTGCAATCGGCGTAATAGCCAAATATTCATCTATCAGTCCATATAACCAGGTGTGTGTTAGATCGTTGTCGTAGTTGGTTGGAGGTTTTTCTTCTAAAAAACCATCATTCCATTCGTAGCGAAAATAATGATGATCGTAGTAGTCGTACCAATAGTCCGCTTCGGAAACGGGTTTGCCATCTTCTGAGTCTGGGTCTGGTAACCAAGCCGTGTCGATGGGTTCTTCTTGGTGCATGGTTTCAATCATGAGACTCATCCTTGCTGGGTAAGATGCCTGCCTCGCGTAGCATGGCGGCGTATTGTTTGGCTTGTTT
The DNA here is from genome assembly GCA_030377895.1 of Anaerolineales bacterium HSG24. Classification (GTDB taxonomy): domain Bacteria; phylum Chloroflexota; class Anaerolineae; order 4572-78; family J111; genus JAUCGB01. The sequence goes on along the minus strand of JAUCGB010000146.1, from coordinate 2,387 downwards.
TTCAGCGATTTCGGCTCGTTCTCGTTGTTGTTCCTTCTCGGCTCGTTCTTGTTCCGTTTGTATTTCAGCAATTTCAGCTCGTTCTCGTTCTTGTTCCGTTTGTATTTCAGCAATTTCAGCTCGTTCTCGTTCTTGTTCCGTTTGTATTTCAGCGATTTCGGCTCGTTCTCGTTCTTGTTCCGTTTGTATTTCAGCGATTTCGGCTCGTTCTCGTTCTTGTTGATAATCCAGCATTACAAAGTTTTTGTAGATGTGATCTTCTGTCAGGTCTTTCAACTCGGGACGACTGTACAAATCGGCAATCCGAAATTGGAAACCGGGCAGAACGTTTGAGCGGATTACTCCATCTGGGGCAGGCATGGGGATGTATAAACCCAGTAAACTAAGTTGATAGAAGGCGGTATAACGATCCAAGTCATCCAGAATGTAGTATTCAGGGACACCTGCTCTAGCATACTCATCCTTTTTGTCTTTTGTGTCTCGCTCAATCTCTGACCTTCTGGAATCGGAGAGAGATTCGATACACATGTCAAAAATACCTTTGTAGGTATTGTCAGATCCATCAATGGGAACGGGATTATCGTTACGGATGATGCCCATATCGGGACGGCGACCAGTGTTTTTATAGGGTAAATTGAGTTTGAATCCAATATTAAGACCAGTTGTTTTAGCAATGGGATGAGCCTTCAAAAACTCGTCTAGTAAACTAACGAACCATTTATACATTACATATTTGACATAATCGGCCATTGGTTTCTCCTCTAAAATACCGTTATTCCATTCGTAGCAAAAATCAGGGTCGTTGTAGTAGTAGGCCCAATAGTCGGCTTCGGAGACCCGCTTGCCGTCTTGGGATTGAGGCAACCAAGTCGTGTTGACTGAGGATCTTTTGATCATGGTTTCAAGCATGTTATCTACTCCAATGCCATGCCACACACCGACACGAATGAGGTATCATTCTCATCGGCAGGGCAACGGTCATAACTAATTAGCCTGCCTTGGCTTTTTTGCAACAAATCAAGAGTGAAATAAAATGGTGATAGGCCACACACATTCCGTTCGTATTGCTTCGTTTTCATCAGATCAAAAAACGATTGAGCTTGTCCGGTGGCTAAAGTGTTGGTTAACATGGTATCATCATTCTGCATTTGAGCATAATCCGCCTTGTTGAGCGGAGGCCCATCGAAGGCTGGCCCCATGTGAGCGAGGTCGCCGGATGCGACAATCAGGGTGCGTTGCTGAGTCATCTCGTTTCGTAGAATTTTGGACATGATTTGGAATTTTCGCTCGGTCTGAATTTTGGCTTGACCACGCATGAAATGGTGGAAACTGCCACACAAAATCGGCACAATCGGGCATGGATTGTCTTGTCGAATATACTGCAACCAGACCAGTACCAGTTCGATTGACCATTCGCCGATATGGTGTATCTCCTCGGCGTAGACCTCGTCTGGGCCAAGGGCGGTCGCCAGCCGATTGACAATCCGTTGCTGAGTTGGCAGAACACCCAAAGGGGTGGCATAATTCTGTGGGGTCAGGGTGATGGTTCCCAACCCACCATTGTGGTCGGTGGCGAGGACAATCACCAACTCCGCCTCTCGCACGGCTTGGGCGGCACTGCTCCATAATCCGGCATAAACTGGGCCACCGCGCTGATAATCAATATGGGGACTGAGCAAGGCTCGCACATTGGCGGAGACTGGCTTAACCTCATCCAATCCATCAACATAGCCCTGCAACATGTGGCGTAATTCTTCCGCATCCGCAGGATAAGATTGACCAGCTAAAGGGGAGGCACGATGGGGCGCAGCGCGATAATTGGTTATAATTTTCTGTCTGGCTTGATTCAGTTTGCCCCCTTCCAACATCAGAGCTTCATCTAATTGGCTCAGAAGATGGTCAATAGTGCCATTTGGGAGACTGATACCATAATTTTGCTTGAGTTCCTGTTTGATGTCAGGAATGGTATGTTGACCATCACATAACATCACCAACGGCCCTAAGACTTGGGGTAACAAAATAACCGATTCGTTTAGATAGAGGGGGTCTTGCAAGATGAAAATCGGCATACCTTCATGGATAGCGCGTTGGACGTTGCCAACTATAATTTTGGGTTTGTTCAAATAGTTCATTATTTATCCTTTTTTAGCGATTCAATGATTCAGTTATTGTAACATAAACATGGAATGGGGCAAACGGAGTAGACGATTCAATGATTCAGCGACTCCACGCGCTGTGAGACTTGCTACCCGACAAAGTTGATTAGGGAAGACTAAAACAGGAACACAGAGTTTCACAGAGAAGCACAGAGTGACACAGAGTAATACAAAAGAAAAATAAATCGTTTTTTCTCTGTGAATCTCTGTGTTCCTCTGTGAAACTCTGTG
>JAUCGB010000026.1 GCA_030377895.1 Anaerolineales bacterium HSG24 | reverse complement strand
GTTTCACAGAGATGCACAGAGGGGCACAGAGGAAAAAATAAATCGCTTTTTCTCTGTGAATCTCCGTGTTCCTCTGTGAAACTCTGTGCTAATTAGTTTTGGCTAACTTTTCTGTCGGGTACTGAGAACCTCATACATCATGTTTCACGAATTATAAAGCAGATGCTTCTGTGTTACAACTGGCAATTTTGGCAAACTTTGTTTGGTGGTTGTATAATCGAGTCACTAAGCAGTCTCAATCTAAGCAGAAATTTATCGTTTCTCAACAAAAATAATTAGGATACGAATAAAGACGCGAGGCATGGTTCATTATCCGTTGAGTTTGCTTTACAAATAAAACATGGCTATGGTCTTCGTTTCGGCCACACAACACCTGCGAGGAAAACTACATACCTCGCAGGAGAGGTCGAGTAGCGTCCTTCAAGGTGTGTTTTTCTCCTTGAAGGTCTGGCATGGCCCAAACGAAGATCAAGGCCTAAAACATTGTAGGTGACGCTTGTAGCGTCACTAGTTGCTAAATAAACGCCGTAATACCTCAAGCAAGGCGAACGATTATTGTCACGCTACAAGCGTGACCTACATCGTCAATAAATTTGTAAAGATGATTTGGTCTATTTTGAACCATGCCCTCTTTAGTAGTGTTATGAAACGACAAATTTTTACTAATATCCAAAAATATAAATGGTTGCAAAGGAGCCTTTCTCATGGAACGAGAACAGTTTATTCAAACGTTACACCAGTCAAAAGTTTACGATTTAACCCAAAAATGTAGCATCTACACCCCTCCCTTTCCGGGTGAGCATGCCTTACAGGTTCATTTTTTCAAGCGCGTTACCGGCGCGATGGGGGGCGGACAGGGGGCCAATGGTCAAGAGTTGACTTGGAGCAACACTGTCGGCACGCACCTTGTCGGCGAGCGAGCCTTCCACTCGGCGGGGCGGGCCTTGGCTGATGTGCCGCTGACCGACTTGTGCGGGCCGGGGATCATTGTCGATATTTCAGATGATGTTTCGGACTACGGTATCTACACACCGGAGATGATTACCTCGAAGGTGGAGATTAAAAAAGGGGACATTCTGATTATAAACACTGGCTACCATCGCTATTCGTGGGATCAGCCGGATATTCACAACGACGAGGCGCAGGGTGGCGTTGAAGCGAAAGAGTTCGGCTTTTTGGTTCGACATCCCGGCCCGTCACCCGATTTTTTCCAATGGGCGATTGACATGGAGTTGAAGGTGGTTGGGGTTGATTGCGGTTGCGCCGAACACCCCATGAACACTCCAATTCGTTATATGCACACCCGCGACTTTGAAAAGGCTGAGGCCAAACTCAAAGAAACGCACGGCAAAACATGGGACGAAATGTTCCCGCCAGACAAGTATTATGAATTAACTCATGTAACCATGCCCAAAAGCCATCTCTTGTTGGCCGAAGCGATTGTCGGCCAGATTGATGAGCTAAAAAATCAGCGAGCATGGTTGATGATTATGCCCATCCCTTACATGGAAGTTGGCACGGCGTGGTCACGTGTCTTGGCCCATCGCCCACCAGAGGGCATGAGCGAGGATGAATTTTTTGAGGTCATGGGCAACAGCGAAATGGTCGATTTGACCGTGCCGTTTAGCATCCAAACTCCGCAATGGGCCAACTATCTGCCCTTAACCGTGACCTACACTAAACGGGTCGGCGGGCAAAATTTTGGCATGGGACGTAACCTCGCCACATGTAATGCCAGTATCCATTTGGCGACCCACATGGATGGCGAAATCCACTTTTGGCCGCGAGGGCGCACCATTGGCCAAGTGCCACTTGAGGAGTGGATTGGACCCGGTGTGGTGGCCGACATATCCGACCTCGTTAGCAATGGGAGTGTCTACACCCCTGAGATGATTGAAAGCGTAGTCGAGGTCAAGGAAGGTGATATTTTGCTTCTGAAAACTGGTTGGCATAAATATGGATGGAACAGCCCTGACTCCGATGAATTTCGCTATATGATCAAACACCCCGGCCCGTCACCAGACTTTTCGGATTGGTGTGTGTCCAAGAAAATAAGTTGGATTGGTGTTGATGCGGTCAGCGCCGACCACCCTATGAACACCATCCAGCGGATTTTCCATCCCAAAACCTTTAAAGAGGCTAACGAAAAGCTCATCGCTACCTTTGGCAAAGATTGGGACGAGATGTATCCGCTCGATAAATATTATCAGGATACCCACCTGAACCTGTTCCCCAAAGGGATTGTTCATGCTGAGAATTTGGGCGGAGGCATCACCGATTTACCAAGCGGACGGTATTATATCGGAGCTTATATGCAACGAGCCATAGAAGCAGAGACGATGTGGGGACGCTTTGTGGTTTTCAAAGAGGGCGCGTAATGCTGACAGAATCGATGATTCCGATTATTCAACAAGCGATTAAGCACCAAGAGCGAACCGCCATCATTGATCAGACTGGGCAGTACAGCTATCGGCAACTGCTCGATGCGGCGGTGGCGGTCGCTCAAGGGTTACTTGAGGGGCGGACTGATTTGGAGGGGCGGGCTGATTTAGATGAAGCGCGCATCACCTTTTTAGTCCCGTCCGGCTTTGAGTATGTGGCCGTCCAATGGGGGATTTGGCTGGCCGGAGGTATTGCCGTACCGCTCTGTACCAGTCACCCTTTACCGGAGCAATTGTACGTCATCTCCGACTCTGACGCGGCATGCGTGGTTATCTATGCTCAGTTTGATGAGCGGGGCGCGGCCTTGTCGGAGCAGTCGGGTAAACCGATACGCCGCACCACCGACCTGCTGGCAACGGAGGTGTCAAACTCGTTCAGTTTGCCGGAGTTGCCGCTCACTCGCCGAGCCATGATTCTCTACACCAGCGGCACGACCAGCAAACCGAAAGGGGTGGTCACGACCCACCAAAATATCACCGCCCAAATCACCTCGCTGGTGGAGGCGTGGAATTGGCAGGCCGACGACCATATTCTGCATGTTCTGCCTCTGCACCACACGCATGGTATAGTGAACAAACTTTGTTGCGCTATGTGGTCGGGCGCGATATGTGAAATGTTGCCCAAATTTGAGGTCACACGGGTCTGGGAGCGGTTTATAAATAGTAACCTGACCCTGTTTATGGCTGTGCCGACGATTTACGGGCGTTTGATTGCCGCATGGGAGCAGGCCAGCCCCGATGAGCAGGCCACAATGAGCGATGCTTGTCAAAAAATGAGACTAATGGTCTCCGGCTCGGCGGCTCTACCGGCTCAATTCTTCGAGCGCTGGGCCGACATCAGCGGGCATCGTTTGTTAGAGCGATACGGCATGACCGAGCTGGGCATGGCGATTTCTAATCTGTATGAGGGAGAACGTCGCGTCGGTCACATTGGACAAGCCTTGCCGGGCGTAACGGTTCGGTTGGTCGATGAGGCCAATCAACCGATTACTGAGGATGGTCAACAAGGCCAGATTCAGGTCAAGGGGGATAACGTTTTTCTGGAATATTGGGGCAAGCCGGAGATCACTGCGGAGGCGTTCTTAGATGGCTGGTTTTGCACCGGAGACATCGCCGTTTTGAATGACGGCTATTATCGCATTTTGGGGCGTAGTTCGGTAGACATCATCAAAACCGGTGGCTACAAAGTATCGGCCTTAGAGATTGAGGAAGTACTACGCACCCATCCGGCCATCAAAGAGTGCGCCGTCGTCGGTACGCCAGACCTTGACTGGGGCGAGCGAGTCTCCGTCGCGGTGGCACTAAAATCAGACGAAACCTTATCGTTGGATACGTTACGGGCTTGGGGCAAGGAGCGGTTAGCCAGCTACAAAAACCCGTCTCGACTGCTAGTCGTGGAGGCGTTGCCCTGTAATGTTATGGGCAAAGTGACCAAACCGGCGGTGAAGGAACTGTTTCAAGAATGAAAGTGAGGCGTGAAACGTAAATATTCAGCGAACTCGCCAGAAAGAGCATCAGAAACCCGATTTCTCAAAGAAATCGGGTTTCTGAGCTATTTTATTGAACTTTTACGGTAGTCCCGCATAGGAATCGGAATTAAATAAGTGTCAACTTAACGTTTGTAGTAGGCGATTTATCCTTATGCATCACTACCGAAAAAACTGCATTGTTATGAGTAAAACATATAATTTATGGACTGCCGGTTGTCAGATGAATGTGGATGATTCGCAACGGGTCGGGTCAGAATTGGAGAAATTAGGCTATATCTACAGCGATAGCTATCGTGAGGCGGACGTGGTGGTGGTCAACACTTGCGTCGTCCGTCAGAGCGCTGAGGATAAAGCGACGGGTTTTTTATGGACTTTAAAGCCATATAAAGAGAACAATCCGAACAAGGTGATTGCTCTGATGGGTTGTATGGTCGGGGTTAAGGGAGGCAAAAAACTGGTCAAGACATTTCCTCATGTGGATGTGTTTATGTCACCCAGTGAGACCGCGCCCTTGGTTGATTTTCTGATCAGCCGTGACGAGGAGAAAGCGGCTCTGGAGGAACGGTATAAATTGCAAGATGAGGAGCTAAGTTTTGTTCTACCCCGGCATCAACAGAACAATCTGGTCGCCACCTACGTGACCATCATTCGAGGCTGTAGCCATGTTTGTTCCTACTGCATCATTCCCTCTCGACGGGGTATTGAGCATAGCCGTCCCGTCGGTGAAATTGTAGGCGAAATTCGGAGCATGGTGGCGCAGGGGGTCAAAGAGGTGACATTGCTCGGCCAGATTGTAGACCGCTATGGGTACGATGTTCCTGCTGGGCCATGTTTGCCCGACCTGCTACGGGTGATTAACGATATTGAAGGACTGGCGCGCATCCGCTTTTTGACCAGCCATCCCAACTACATGACCGACGATTTGCTGGATGCGATGGTCGAACTACCCAAAGTGTGTGAGCATGTCGAAGTGCCGAATCAGGCTGGTGACGATGAGGTGCTGTTTAACATGAAACGGGAATATAATATAACCGAATATGCCAATCTGATTAAGCGGATTAGGGCGCGCATGCCCAAAGTGTCGATTGCTACTGACATCATCGTTGGCTTCCCTGGTGAGACCGAAGCGCAGTTCCAGCGCACCCTAGGCACATTGGCCCAACTCAAACTGGATGTGTGCCATGTCGCCATGTACTCTCCTCGACCGGGTACGGTGTCGGCCAAAATTTTACCGGATGATGTATCTGCCGATGAGAAGAAACGGCGTTTGCAGGCGGTTAATGATTTGCAAGAGCAGATTGTAACTGAGATTAACGCCAGCCTTCTTGGTGAAATGGTTGAGGTGTTGGTGGAGGAGAAACAGAAAGGGCGTTGGCGTGGGCGCACTCGCACCAACAAGCTGGTTTTCTTTGAGGATGATAGTCAAGATTGGCGGGGCAAACTGGCTCAGGTGGAGGTAACATGGACTGGCCCGTGGAGTCTGCGCGGCACGTTGCCCGGTCAACAACCGTTGAATATGAGCCACGAAAGCATGATACTTCCATTGATTCATTGATTCGGCTATCAACGTAAGCCGAGATATGTAGCACATGCTTCAGTCTGTGCCGCACAGTCTAAAGACTGTGTTACGATATTATCTGTCGCACGTTAAGTTGATAGCCCATTGATTCATTGATTCGGCGATTTTCACCGGAGTAACGTCGAACTTTTGAGGAGAAATAACAATGACGCACACGCAGAAAATTCAGGAGTTTATGGTCGAGTTGGGCCAGCACGTTCAAGGAACCGTCCACACCGACACCTACAATAAAATTCTGTATAGCACCGATGCCAGTATCTATCAAAAATTGCCGCATGGGGTACTAATTCCTAAAACCACCGAGGATGTCCAAGCCGCTGTCGAGTTGGCGACTAAGCATCAGGTGCCGATTTTGGCACGCACGGGAGGCACTAGTTTGGCTGGTCAAGCGGTCAATGAGGCCTTGGTAATTGACTTTACCCGTCACTTAGATGATTTGTTAGAGGTTAATCAAGAGGAGCAGTGGGCGCGGATTCAACCGGGCCTAGTGTTGGATGCGTTGAATCTGCATCTGAGGCCGTATAATCTCCAGTTTGGCCCTGATCCGGCTAGTAGCAATCGGGCCGCGTTGGGCGGAATTGTGGCTAATAACTCGACGGGTAGCCACTCAATTTTATACGGCATGACAGCCGACCATGTGTTGGAAACGGGGGTGATTTTAAGCGATGGTAGCTCGACTCGGTTTAGGCCACTTGACCATGCTGAGTTGGAACAGCAGCTACGACTTGATGGAATCGAGGGGGAGATTTATCGCCGCATCCATGAAATGAGTCAAGAACAGTCCGATATTATCCGACAGGGGACACCTCAACATTGGCGGCGTTGTGGAGGCTATAATTTGGATCGGTTTGTCAAAGGTGGCATTTCCTACCAGTGGCCTGTTGACGAGCGATTCAACTTGAGCCGTTTGATTTGCGGTAGTGAAGGCACGCTGGCCGTCATGACCGACATCACTCTGAATCTGGTCACTCGGCCTAAGATGACTGCCTTAGCGATTGTTCAGTTTGACGAGTTGCGTCAGGCTTTGGCTGCCACGCCCACCATTTTGGAGGTCGGCCCCTCGGCTGTGGAACTGCTCGATAATTTTGGCTTAACCTTGTGTCGAGATGTGCCAAAATATGCCCGTCTGCTCAACACCTTTGTGGAGGGACAACCCTACTGCATTCTTATCACCGAGTTTTATGGCGAGAATGAAACGGAATTGAAAGGCAAAATAGAGCAGTTACAAACCCATCTCCGTCAACAAAATGTGGGTGCAACCGGCGTTATACCGCTTTATTCGTCCGACTTACAAGCCAATGTGTGGACGGTGCGTAAGGTCGGGTTAGGCTTGTTGATGAGCATGCGGGGCGATTATAAGCCGATTCCCTTTATTGAGGATTCTGCCGTTCCGGTGGAACATCTGGTTGAATATGTGACCCGTATCGAACAGTTCTGTAATGATTTGGAGACTAAGGTGGCCTATTATGCCCATGCCAGTGGTGGTTGTCTCCATATTCGCCCTATGATCAACGCCAAAGTAGCTTCCGAAATCGAAAAACTACCTAAAATCAGCCAATTTGCCGTTAAACTGTTAGGTCAGTACGGTGGATCATGGTCAAGCGAGCATGGCGACGGACGCTCGCGCAGTTGGCTCAATAAGCAGTTTTTTGGCCCAGAACTGTATGGTCTCTACAAGCAGGTCAAACAGATTTTCGACCCGCATAATATCTTTAACCCGGGTAATATCGTTGAGGCGGGGCCGATGACTGAAAACCTGCGTTATGGGGCAAATTATAAGACTACCGACTTGGCCGAGCATCTCGATTTTAGCGCAGACAGGGGCTTTCAACGAGCGATAGAGATGTGCAACGGGGCTGGTGGGTGTCGTAAGCGTAATAGTGGCACGATGTGCCCTAGTTTTATGGCTACGCGAGAGGAAAAACATAGCACTCGTGGTCGAGCCAATGCCCTGCGAGCCGCGTTATCTGGGCAACTTCCACCCGATGCGCTGACCAGTAAAGAGATGTATGAGGTCATGGAACTTTGTTTACAGTGTAAAGCCTGCAAAGCCGAATGTCCCTCTTCGGTGGACATGGCTAAGATTAAGTTTGAATTTCAGGCCCATTATCATGATCAACATGGTATTCCGTTGCGCTCTCGCCTTTTTAGCGACATCAACTTTTGGAGCCATCTCGGTAGTGGTATGCCTGCTCCCCTCGCCAACTGGATCAACAATAATGGTCTAGTCAAACTCGGCCTAGAGCGGGTCATGGGCATTAGTCGTCAGCGGAGTTTGCCCCAATTTACCAACATGCCATTTACTCGTTGGTTCAAATATTTGCATGAGGCTCCGGCAGACCGACATCAGCGCAAAAAAGTAGTATTATTTGCTGATACGTTCCATAATTTTAACTATCCTCATGTCGCTATCGCCGCCACCGAACTACTTGAAGCGGCAGGGTTTGAAGTGCTTCTATCGGGGCATGGCTGTTGTGGCCGACCAGCCATGTCAAAAGGATTGGTCAATCAGGCCAGATTGTACGCCAAACAGACCCTTAGTCGGCTCAATGCTTTTGCTGATCGGTACATCCCCATTATTGGCTTAGAACCGAGTTGTCTGCTTTCGATACAGGATGAATATTATGCCCTTTTACCAGACCAAAAGAAGATGATCGAGTGGGTTGGGCGCTGGTGTTACACGTTTGAGGAGTATATTGCTAAGTTGGCTAATGAGGGGGAACTAAATTTGGAGTTTACCGCCGATAGTCGTCCGGTTTTGTTGCACGGACATTGTCACCAAAAGGCGTTGGTCGGTATGAAGCCGAGTCTACAGGTGTTGAGCCTGCCCGGTCACACCGTCACCGAGGTCGATTCCGGTTGTTGTGGCATGGCCGGCTCCTTTGGCTATGAGGCCGAGCATTACGACATTTCCATGCAAATCGGCGAACAGCGACTATTTCCGGCTGTCCGAGAACAACTTGCGGGCACGATTATCACTGCCGCCGGAGTCAGTTGTCGGCAGCAGATAAAACAAGGCACAGGTCGCCATGTCCTCCATCCGGCTGAAGTATTGCGGAATGGGTTAGCCTGATTTTGGATTGGCGACGTTGTGCCATTAGGGAAGATTTTTAGAACTTAAGTTGACGACCATGGATTACGACGCTCGACGGCGTTGCAGTCGTTTTCGTAAGAAGGTCGGCACTTCTAAATCTTCGGAGTCGTAGCTTGGTTCAGGACGAGATGACGAGGTTGCCTCTGTTGTATGAGTTTGGGGGAAGGGCAAGGTTTTAGAATCACCTTGTTTGCGTCCGCCGGTAATAACAGGTTTGCGCTGTTCATCCACCGCATCAAAGCCGGTGGCTATCAGAGTGATGTGAAGTTCATCTTGCAAGGTTTCGTCGATGACAGCACCAAAGATGATATTAGCATCGGGATGGGCTTTTTGTTGGACAATCTCAGCTGCTTCGTTCACCTCAAACAGGCTGAGGTTCGAGCCACTGGTGATGTTGAACAGGATGCCTTGTGCCCCGTCGATGGTCACATCAAGTAGGGATGAGGCCACCGCTTTCTCCGCCGCATCGACGGCACGGTTTTCGCCAGTGGCAGAACCAACCGCCATCAGAGAAGAACCGCCGCTAGTCATGATTGTGCGAACATCAGCAAAGTCCAAATTGATAAGACCGGGTACAGTAATCAGTTCAGAAATACCTTGAATCCCCTGCCGTAACACATCATCCGCCGTGCGGAAGGCATCGGTCATGCTGACGCGTTTATCGACAATTTCTAACAAACGATCATTGGGGATTACGATGAGTGTGTCTACCTTTTCTTTGAGTTGCTCAATCCCTTCCATCGCTATTTTTTGACGACGGCTCCCCTCAAATGTAAAGGGACGAGTCACCACTCCGATGGTTAATGCGCCAGTTTTCTTTGAAATATCGGCGATAATAGGGGCGGCTCCTGTACCTGTTCCCCCACCCATACCACAGGTTACAAATACCATGTCTGAGCCACGTAAGATGTCGTCTAGCTCTTGGGCCGATTCATCAGCCGCTTTGCTACCGATTTCGGGGTTTCCCCCAGCTCCAAGTCCACGAGTCAACTTGTCGCCAATGCGAATCCGTTGCGGCGCGTCACTCATCAATAAGGCTTGAGCGTCGGTGTTGACGGCAATAAACTCAACCCCACGTAGCCCTTCTGAAATCATGCGGTTGACCGCGTTACTACCACCACCGCCAACTCCTATAACTTTAATTTGGGCGAAATTTTCTGGTTGCATCATGTAATCATCATAATCAGCCATGTCGTGCGTTGTCATAATTTTGTCTCCTAAGTACTTGAGCAAACGTTTTGCGGATGTAGCACAGGCTTTAGACCCAATCTAAAGATTGTGCTACATAGAATTTATCTTGGTAATATTGCTTTTAACCAGGCTGGCATTTTTAGCCCAGTATTAAATTGTTGCCGAGTGGTAGTGGGTACATCATGTTTGATGCCCCATTCTAAAAGGCCAACAGTTGTGGCAAAGGCGGGACGTTGTAGCATGTCAACCAGCCCCCGTAGGTTTTGCAGGTCGCCCGTCCTAGCTGGTAGCCCTAATACATCTCTAGCGAGGTCACGAATGCCCGGTAATTCTGATGTGCCTCCGGCTAAGACCACGCCTGCCGGTAACAATCCATCATAACCGCTTCGTTTGACCTCTTTTAAGACCATTTCTAAAATCTCTTCGGTTCGTGCTTCGATAATTTCTGATAAAAATTGACGTGGTACCTCTTGATTGCCATCTCCGCCGAACATCATCACCTTAACCATTTCCTGCGGCATAACGCTGTTGGGGAGGGCATGACCGAACTTAATCTTGATATCTTCTGCTTCACTAAAGGGAGCGCGTAGCCCAACCGCGATATCGTTGGTCAGTTGCTCGCCGCCTGTCGGTAACACAACGGCATGCCAAATCGTTCCTTCAATAAAAATGGCGATGTCTGTTGTGCCGCCCCCAATATCAACCAGCACCACCCCCATTTCTCGCTCGATGTCGGTGAGAACCGATTCGCCGGAGGCTAACGGCTCTAGCACCAAGGCATCGATTTGAATACCCGAATTTTGGACACATTTAACCAGATTCTGAATCGAAGATGTCGCGCCAGTTACGATATGGGCTTCAACCTCTAACCGATAGGCTTGCATGCCAATCGGGTCACGGACTCCGTCGTCATCATCAACTTTAAAACTGCGTGGAATGATGTGCAGTATTTCTCGATTGTGAGGTATATCTATGGCTCGGGCCGCTTCTAAGGCTCGTTCAACATCAACCGAGCGGATGCCGCGCTCACCCCGACTGACGGCGGCAACGCCACGACTGTTGAGGGCGCTGATATGCGCGCCAGCCAAGCCAACGTACGCGCTGGCGATTTCATAACCGGAGGTACGTTCCGCTAATTGCAACGATTCGGTGATTGCGCCGGTCACTTCGCCAACGTTCACCACCACGCCCTTGCGGATACCTTTGGAGGGGACGGTGCCAACTCCAACAATCCGCATCAGGTTTTCTGGAGGAGGGCCGACTTCCGCGACGAGGGTACATATTTTGGTTGTCCCAATATCTAAAGCAACAACTGTGCGCTCCAGACGAGCCTCCCGATGGTATGATTGGATATTGGTGACTGGATTACATCGAAAATAGGCAGTTCTGCTTGCCTACCCGCAAGTTTGGGTAGGTAACTGACAGTTTTAAGCAAAACCCAAACACCAATCTCTAATCATAACGTTAATAACCCAATTATATTAAGCGAAAACGCGTATAGCATAACATAACATTAACGTCAATAGTTTATCATAGTCATCATAATTTGGCAACAGCTATATAGTCACGTAGATAATCTTCGTCTGCTTTGGACGGTTTGGTTAATAAACAGGGTAACTAACTTCAAAATCCCAAGTTAGCTATAATATTTTCTTATTTTCAGATAAATTCTGACCATGCCAGCATACCTTCCTCGAAGCATCGCGCAAGTTAGTCTATTAAATTTTTGAGATAATGAACCTTTGCCACGAATTAACACGAATATTCGCAAATAATTCGTGGCAAAAACCCTTAATGACATTGATCACCAAACAAACCACAAGGAGTTTACCATGAATTTAGCTATCAGTTTTGAAGATGTTACCCGCGCCGCAGAAACGATTGCCGGAGTCGCCAATCGCACGCCGGTATTGACCTCTCGCACTATCAATCGCATGACCGGATATGAGGTCTATTTTAAGTGTGAGAATTTTCAGCGAGTGGGAGCTTTTAAGTTTCGGGGAGCCTACAATGCCTTGAGCCGCTTGAGTGAGGCGGGAAAAAAGGGTGGCGTGGTCACTCACTCTTCGGGAAACCATGCCCAAGGAATTGCCCTATCGGCTAAATTGTTGGGCATTTCGGCCACCATCGTCATGCCAACCGATGCGCCTCAAGCCAAAATGCAGGCGACCCGTGATTACGGGGCCGAGATTGTGCTGTATGATCGCCAACTCAAAATCAGAGAGGAGGTTTCGGCTCAGGTTGAATCGGAACGAGACTTGACCTTAATCCACCCGTATGACCACCCCCACATTATGGCTGGACAAGGCACGGTCGCCTTAGAACTATTAACTGATGTGCCGGATTTGGACGTTTTGGTGGCACCGATTGGTGGCGGTGGATTGTTGAGCGGCTGTTCGACGGCGGCCAAAGCCATCAAACCAGATATTCAGTTATTTGGGGTTGAGACGAAAACCTCGAATGATTGGTGGTTATCGTTCCAGCAGAATCGGCGAGTCCACATTCCTCCACCGGACACCATCGCCGATGGGATTCGTACCCAACAGCCCGGCGAGTTGACCTATCCAGTGGTTCGTGAGTTGGTGTCGGAGATTTTGCTGGTTAGTGATGAGGAAGTTATCGAGGCCATGCGGCTACTGCTCACTCGGTTAAAGATTTTGGCCGAACCAACCGGCGCGGTGGCATTGGCTGGTGTTCTGAATCAGTTGGAGGCAAAACCGGGCGCAAAAGTGGGGGTTATCGTTTCGGGAGGGAATGTTGATGAGGGGTTGTTGGCAACGCTCTTAAAGAGGGGCTAACGATTCGGCGATTCAGCGCCTTCGACCTCAGTACCCGACAGAAAAGTTAGCCAAAACTAATTAGCACAGAGTTTCACAGAGGAACACAGAGTTTCACAGAGAAAAAGCGAATCATTTTTTCCTCTGTGCCCCTCTGTGCGTCTCTGTGAAACTCTGTGAAACTGTTTTAGCCTTCCCTAAACCACTTTGTCGAAGGCACATGTTAATTAATGCTCGCTGAATCGCCAAATCATCGCCTATTCAGGTATCTCATCAAGCATAATTTTCATGTTTTTTCTGTAAAGGTTGAACGCCTCTCTTCCAGAATCGCTTAATGAAATAGTGGTGCGCGAAATCTTGTTAACAAATTCTTTTTTTATTAAAACATACCCTGCTTCTTCCAGTTTAATTAAATGTGACGATAGATTTCCCTTGGTTAATCCCGTCAAGTTGCGAAGGAAAAGGAAATCTACCCACCCCACAAGATACAAGTTTGATAAAATCCGAAACCGAGTTGGCACATGAATTAAGGGATCAATAAATAGTTGTTCTTGATGTGGCGTATCATCACTTTTATGAGATTTCATTTTCGGAATTCTCCGCAATTGGGTACTCTTGCAAAAATTTATAACAAATCACTGTACCAGAAAGGAGTATAGTTGCGCCAAATATCAGAATATGCGCGCCTAACGCTTTTCTGACAATATCCATACCGTCAGCAGTGGGATAATTTTGTAGTGCGCCATGGATAAATAATACTAATAGCGTGGTCGCGTATAAATACAACCTCTTTATGCCGGTATATGACCCAAACATTGAAATCGCTATGGCAACTAATAAACCCACTATTATTAAAGCGCCGTCTCCTATAAAAGCAGGAATACTTACCCCAAGTGCCACCATTAATCCAACCGCTACCCCAAGAATCAAAAACGCTATGCCAAAATAGGTAAATCGCGGGTCAACATCATATTCTTGGAGAAATGAATCAGCATCATAAGATCCAATACGCGGGTCTACAATCTTTTTTCTTAGAATAGCGGTTAATGGCGCGAGCATAGCTATAATAGCTATAAACAATGCGCCATACGAATCAATATAAACGAATCCGCCTAACGATATAAATATCATTCCAATACTAATATCTGCAATTCCATCCATAGTCATGGTGCGATACAAATTTTGTCGTGCTTTTTTTAACTCTTTTTCTGCATTCATTTGTTGCTCCTAGATATAGTTGTTCAGATAAACATTTTCAGTCGTTACCTTCCCGGGCTATCAACGTAAGCCGAGATATGTAGCACATGCTTCAGCCTGTGCCGCACAGTCTAAAGACTGTGTTACGATATTATCTGTCGCACGTTAAGTTGATAGCCCCTTCCCGCAAGTTCAAAACTTGCGGGAAGGTTGGTCTTAAATTGAAAATCGGTTTGTACTGCAAACTGGTCTAAGTATACAACATATCAGACTGAATGTCAAATCGGTTTGTGTCGCAAACCAGAAATCAAAGTGGGATTATCGTTTCAACCGCAGAGACGCGCAGAAACACAGAGAAAAGCTGTAAAAGCGTAAAATCTCTGTGTCTCTGCGATGTAATATATAAAACAGGGTGATTTAGTTATCGTTTCGGGGGTAATGTTGACGAGGGATTGCTGGCAAGACCCCTTACAGCTTGCCTAGAGGATGAATTTCTTGGTATTATCGGGGCAATGGAGGGCGAACTTGAGCTTGTCAGCTAGTTTGTCGATATCGACCGGCTTTCGCAAAAAGAATATCGGCTTGCCTATCGGTACATTCTCTTTGACCTGTTGAAGACTACCTGCCGAAAAAATCACCTTGGGAATTGTGCGAGTCGTCTCGCGTTTAATTAAACGGTTGACCACCTCATGTCCGCTCATGTCCGGCAGATTCAAATCAATCAGAAATAGGTCGGGCAACACCTCATCCGCCCGATCCAAACCTTCTTGTCCGTTTTCAGCCAACAGAACATCAAATCCTTCAAAACTAAGAAACCGTTTGATTAAAATACGGTTTTCTAAGTTGTCCTCAATATATAGAATGCGATACGTTTTTTTAGTCATAACTTATATGAAGTCGTCTAATCCGTGTCCCTTGTTAAGTGAATATTTTAGTTGAAATATTATAAATTCGGCAGTTTTATAATAGATGCTTCGCGTAGTAATGTCTAGTAAAAAATAGTTAGCGTTAATTTATGTTTTTCAGTAAAAAGATATTCTCTGTAATTCTAGCATAGATATAACATCATTGGCAATTATAACTATTTTTAGTGATGACCCATTGATTGATCATGTCATTCCGAGCCGGATAACAAAAATCCCCATGTCACCGTGGGGTGAGCATGGGGATTCGGTCACTTTGCCAAAACCAGTCAAGATTATAGGATTAAAGGATTAAAGGACTAAAGGACTAAAGTCACTACAACCGTTCAAAACGGGCTTGGAAGAAGCGTAGATAATCTGGTTCGTAGACCATGTTTAGGCCGTTGGTATTCTCTCGGTTTTCATAGACTGCTCGGACGGCTTCAGCGGTGACATCCATGTGGGCTTGAGTATAGACTCGGCGAGGAATCGTCAGCCGGACTAGCTCTAGGGCAGGGTAGCGATGGTCACCAGTTTCGGGGTCGCGTCCAGCACTGACCACGCCTCGTTCCATGGCTCGGATGCCCGATTCGAGGTATAGTTCTGAGGCTAACGTTTGGGCCGGGAACTTGTCTTGAGAGATATGCGGATAGAATTTTTTCGCATCCAAGAAGATGGCATGTCCGCCCACAGGTTGCACAATCGGAATTTGCCAATCGGTCAACAGTTCGCCCAAGTAGTAGACCTGTCCAATCCGCGCTCGCAGATGGTCATCCTGCACCGACTCGCTAATTCCAATCGCCAGCGCCTCCATGTCACGCCCAGACATCCCGCCGTAGGTGTGCAAACCCTCGTACACCACGACCATGTTTCTAGCCTTGTCGAACACATCCTCGTCATTCACCGCCAGCCAGCCCCCGATATTAACCAGATGATCCTTTTTAGAACTCATCCATGCCCCGTCGGTATAACTACAGAACTCCCGCAAAATTTCGGCGACAGGTTTATCAGCATACCCTTCCTCACGTTCTTGGATAAAGAAGCAGTTTTCGGCCATGCGAGTGGCATCCAAATAGAGCCGGATATTATGTTTATCGCACAGGACGCGCAGGTCACGGACATTGGCCATGCTGACTGGTTGCCCTCCGGCCATGTTGACGGTTCCGGCTAAACTGACATAAGGAATCTTCTCCGCCCCGACCTTTTCTATCAGGGACTCAAGTTTGTTCAGGTCGATGTTGCCCTTGAACGGAGACAGGTCAGTCGGGTCGTGAGCGGCATCGACAATAACATCCACAAAAATTCCACCGGCTAACTCTTGATGTAGGCGGGTGGTGGTGAAATACATGTTGCCGGGGATATAATCGCCCTGTTTAATCACCGCTTGGCTAATCAGATGCTCCGCTCCACGGCCTTGGTGAGTGGGGACAATATACTTATAGCCATAATAATCTTGGATCGCTTTCTCTAGCCGATAAAAGTTATTACTCCCGGCATAAGCCTCATCACCGAGCATAATTCCGGCCCATTGTCGGTCACTCATTGCGCTGGTGCCGCTATCGGTTAGCAGGTCGATATAGACATCGTTAGAACGTAATAAAAATGTATTGTAGCCGGCCTCGTCGATGGCCTGTTCCCGTTCAGCGCGAGTAGTCATGCGAATCGGCTCGACCATCTTGATTTTCCACGGCTCCGCCCATGAGCGTCGCCCGAACTGTTGTCCCATTGTTTGAGGAATCGTTGTTGTCATCATATCTTATTTAAGCTCCTGTTGGTAATACGGTGGTTGATTTAATTTCGGTTAGAACCAGACTGGTGTGGATATTGGCAATCCCCGACACGGGCGTTAGCTCTTTGACTACGAATCGCTCCAAATCTTTGCGATTACGGATGACGACTTTGAGTAAATAGTCGTTTTTTCCAGTCAGATGATAACATTCTAGCACCTGCGGCATAGCCAACACTCGGATACGAAACTCCTCAACATGCTCTGGCTGGTGCATTTGCAGATTCACGTTGATAAAACATAACATGTCATATCCCATCCGCTCTCGGTCTAATAAAGCCACATAATCACGAATGTAGCCCGTTTTCTCCAACCGTTTGAGTCGTTTGTGGGTGGCCGGTGGCGATAGGTTAATTCGCCTAGCAAGTTCGGTGTTATTAATTCGCCCGTTGGTTTGCAAAATCTCCAATATCTGTTGGTCAATCTGTTCCATAGCTTTATTTGACACCGATTTTATCATAGTAGCTCCTCTAAATCAATAAAATTTTTCATAATCAGCAATATGCAACATAAAAGATTGTATTTGATTATATATGCTTTGTTTTATTTCTCTAAAAGAGCATATAAGGAATGATTGTTAATTAGCTGACTTGATCTTATAATCATTCAGCCCCCTTGTTATAGATTCCCATATAATATTTTTGAGTAACGGAGCAATTTTCCCGCAAGTTCAAAACTTGCGGGAAAATGATGAGTCAAAATCTTTATCTTTAAATCTGTACCAAATTGGGTTTGGGGGTGCAGATGTAGTGATCTGGAGTGCAAAGCTTGCTTTGCCTGCAAGGCAAGCCTTGTACTCCGGATTTCCCCATGCTTAAGCATGATTTTCTTATTCGTATGGGAGGGTGTTATAATTAGATTAGAATTGATCATTAACTGATACTGGACATATTTATGAACACACAATGGAGCAGTACCACAAGGCATATTGTTGGGGTTGGACTGGCCTTATTTTGGTTATTTCTGTTATATATCAGTCTACCGATTTTACCGATTATCATCATCTCTGGTTTGGCCGCCTTTTTATTGACCCCCATTATCGACATGCTGAATACTCGGCTTAAGATTCCGAGGCGGGTGGCGGTGCTGTTTGCCTACTTCATGTTGATTTTGTTCGTACTGCTGGCCCCACTCATTCTGAGTGAACCGGCACAACAAGGGTTTCAACTCTTGCAAAATATCCCCTATTTGACCTTGGTTGATAATCTGATTACCTCGCTACAGACTGATTTGGAAAATGTGCGGACGATTCAACTGCCTCTGATTGGCAGATCCATCGACTTGACCCTGCTGATTGATCCGGTGTTGGCGACGTTACAAGAGGCTGATTCATCTGACTTTTTCCGAGCCTCCATCTCGCTCCTACCCTCGATTACCACGGTAATCGATTATCTACAATCGGTCGTTACCGTGACCTTTGGCATGGCCGCCAGTGTGGTCGGGACAACCTTCTCATGGATCATCACTCTGATTGTGACGCTGATGTGCGCCATCTATTTTACCCTTGATGCCCACAAATTCATGGCTTATTTCATCAATCTCGCGCCTGAACCGTATCGACCTGAGCTTGAAATCTTGATCAATCGGCTGAAAAGAGTATGGCAATCCTATATTCGGGGACAGGCGACGTTGATGCTGATGATTGGGGTGCTGACTGGCCTCGGTAACTGGATGTTAGGCGTACCGGGCGCGTTTGCCTTGGGGGTTATTGCGGGGATGTTGGAACTACTGCCTTATCTTGGCCCATTTTTGGCCGCAGTTCCGGCGGTGGTCATCGCCTTGATTCAAGGCTCGACCTATTTTGAGGTCAGTAATGTCACCTTTGCTTTCATGGTGATTGGCATGTACGTGGTCATTCAGCAAACGGAGAACGTGATTGTGATCCCGCGGGTGTTGGGATACGCGGTCAAACTTCATCCACTGGTGGTGATTATCGGAGTCGTCATTGGAGTCAGTGTTGGCGGTATTTTGGGGGCGTTAGTCGCCACCCCCATCATCGCCTCGGGGCGGGAGATTGTAGGATATTTATATGCCAAGGTGTTGGGGCAAGAGCCGTACCCGATTCAACCGAAGCCACAAATCAAGCTCATGCCAGTCCATTGGTGGATTTGGTGGCCTGCCTCTCGGCGGCCAAAGGGCAGTGGCAGTGGGACGGATAGTGGATAATTCTTGAACTCTTAGTACCCGACAGAAAATTTAATCTGAACTAATTAACACAGAGTTTCACAGAGGAACACAGAGATTCACAGAGAAAAAACGATTTATTTTTCTTTTGTATTACTCTGTGTCACTCTGTGCTTCTCTGTGAAACTCTGTGTTCCTGTTTTAGTCTTCCCTAATCCACTTTGTCGGGTAGCAAGGCCGAAAATGAACCATGCCTAGAATTTCATCTTTTCTTAGAAGTATGGTAAAATCGCAAATCGTCAATGAGCGAATAAGCGAATAAGCGAATGAGTGAATGAGGGTTGACATGGCCTTTAGGCTGTGTATGATTATGAAGGCATAGGGCTAAAACCTATGCTACAGTCTTTCAGATAATGGTTTTCAATTCAAGACCAACCTTCCCGCAAGTTCTAAACTTGCGGGAAGGTAACGGCTGAAAATGTTTATCTGAACATCTATACGTATCTCGGTTTAACATTTCTCATTGACTTGTTCGCTTATCTTTAACCAAACGATTTATGGAAATTACTTGGGGTGGGCAGACCTTTTTTCAACTGAAAACTCGTAAACAGTCTGTGGTGACTGACCCATATAATAAAGAAACGACTTTGTTATCAAGTCGAACTAAGGCCAATGTAGTAACCTTTAGCGAGCCGAACACCTTAACCGCACAACAGTTGCATCAAAATGGGATGAAAGTCGTTGATACTCCCGGTGAATATGAAATTGCGGATATTTTTATTACGGGATTATACTTGCCTCCCGCGGCAAATAAGGCTAAGTCAGAAAAACGAAATAATCTTTTTGTCATCTACCTCGACCATCTGTTAGTTTGTCATTTGGGATTGCTGAACCATGTTCCGGCTCAAAACTTGGTTGAGGATTTGGGGAGTATCGACATTCTGCTGATACCGGTTGGGGGTGGCTCTACCCTCAACGCCTCGGAAGCGGCGGAGGTTATCAGCTTAATTGAGCCACAAATTGTCATTCCGATGTATTATCGAGTATCTGAATCGACTTTATTGACCGAGGCGGATGACCTTAAGACGGTCGATAAGTTTTTGAAAGAGATGGGGGTGGCTACGGTTGAGACCGTAGATACGGCCAAAATAACGCGGGCGCAACTCCCCGAAGAAACACAGATTTTGTTGTTGGAGCCAAGATTGTAAGTTTGTCTACCGTCTTTCAGGTGATAATTTTCAATTCAAGCCCAACTTACCGCAAGTTCTATATTTGCGGGTAAGTAATCTCTGAAAATGTTGGTAGTGGTGCAGATGTACTCCGGAGTGCAAAGCTTGCTTTGCATGCTCAGGCAAGCTTTGCATGCCGGAGTACTACATCTGCACCACTACTTGTGCAGGACTACCAAGAAGAAAACAATCATGACTATTGAAAAAGAAGACCTAACGAAACCTAAGCAGTCTAATCATAAAAAAACCAAAACTCAACCAGAAGCAATCGCCAATAAGTCGATTTTAGTGATTATTGGGGTGGTGGTTCTGGTTTTTGTGGTGGTTATTGGCCTATCTACCATGCAAGGTGGTGGGGGCGGAATATCGAGCGGTAGTAGTAGCCGTTCTGCCGAGGCCGAGTTTGAAGTCGGGAACGAACATTTCCAAAGTGGTAAACTGGATGAAGCGGTGGCCGCCTACAAAAAGGCGATTGAGCTAAACCCCAGCTATCAAGGAGCCTACGTTAATTTGGGCGTGGCTTACTATCAACAAGAAAAGTTTGATTTAGCCGAAACCCAATATAAAAAGGCCCTAGAACTTGACTCTTCCGATGGAGATGTGGCCTATAATTTAGGCGCGCTTTATCTGCAACAAGCCCTCCTTAAAGGTGACCCACCAGATGAAGCCGCCTTCGAGCAAGCCATTCAACAGCTAGAGCAGGCGATTAAGCTGACTCCCGATTTGGCCGAACCCCATTTTAGTTTGGGTGTGGCTTATTTAAGCCTTGGCAAACGGGATGAAGCGAAACAGGAGATGGCCAAGTTTTTGGCTGGTAATCCAACCGATTCCCGAGCCGTCCAAGAGGCGGAGAGGTATTTGGATGAGTTGGAAGAGGATATTCAATAGGATGCAACCGCTCTTAGTTACCTGCATTCGGTAGCCGACAGCCAAAACTCCGTGTTCCTGTTTTAGCCTTCCCTAAACCACTTTGTCGGGTGCAGAAGTAGTGATATAGTCAGTTACCTACCCGCAAGTTTGGAACTTGCGGGTAGGTGATCACTACATGTGCAGGACTACCGTAGTTTCTATGGCAAATACGTTCCTAATCTGGAGATTGGGAACGAGGGGAACGAGGGGAGTGAACGGTTACAAAAAGGAGATATTTCTAATGGCTGTAACTATAAAAGATATTAGGGCTTTGCGAGGTGAATTGGGTGATACCAATGTCTCGTTAGCGGATACTCGTGAATTGTTGTATGAACTAATCAAACATTCTGATCAAGAGAGGGAGAAATCCCGTCAAAAATTTGATCGTGACATAAAAGAATCGCGTCAAGAGTTTGATAGAGTCCACTCTATTGCCGTTGCCGACCGTAAGCGGATGAATGATTTTCAGGAGAAGTTGTCTCATAAGTTAGGCACTTTGGTGGAGGATTTTGTCGCTCCTGACATGCGCCGGATATTGCACTTGGTTTCAGGTTGCCCGATGGAAGATATTCCAGACGTGTATGTGCGGCAGAGACGGCGTTTACCTCATGATAAGGGACAGCATCTTGAGATTGATGCTTATGTGGAATGTGACGATTTAGTATTAATCAATGAGACAAAAGAGAGCATGACGGTTGATTATATTGACCATTTTATAAAAAACCAGCTGACCCGTTTTCGGGAGTTCTTCTCTGAGTATCAGAACTATAAGCTGTGGGGCTGTGTCTCCTCATTCCGCATGGAGCCAAGTTTAGTGAAGTATGCCAACAGGCAAGGTTTAATAACCTTGGCCTTGAGCGATGGGTTGATGCAGATTCAGGATGCCCCTGATTTTAAGCCGAAGACATTTTAGCCTTACATTTCCACAGTGATTTTTCAGTATTTCATCAGTGACGATTATGGCTTTCGTTGTTATACTGAATCATAGACTGCTTCGTATTGCGTATTGCGTATCTTGGATTTGACAATCAGGAAGGCTGTAGTAAAATCAGCCACGTTTCACAAAATACACAACACGCAATACGCAATACGCAATACAGAAAATTTTTATGAAAACACAGATTGTATCCAAAAGATTTACCAAATATATTCTATGCTCAATTATACTCCTCATTGGGCTAACATCGGTTGTTTCAGCACAGGGAAACTCACCCATCGAAGTGACGATAGAGCCGCAAGCCGAACAGGCTGTGGCGGGTGAATTTTTCCGCTATACGATTGTGGTGGAAAACACCAGTAGCGCGCCGGTTCGAGAGACAGTTGTGTCGATCAGTGTGCCTGACAACGCGTTTTATTTCGGTTATAACGCACCATCGGGTTGGCGTATCTCCAACCCCCCTGCTACAGGGGGCGGAATTGTTACGTTCTTTAAACCCGATGCGATGTTGCCCAATGAGGAGGAAATCGTTGAGCTAACTGTAAAGGTGGCCAATGAATTAGATGACCCACAGATTTTGAACGAAGCGTTTGTTGTACTTGGTAAAGAGAACCGGTTTAAGACCACGGGCGATAAGGTGGATGAGGCTGAAGTGGTGGTGGTGACAGCAACCCCAACCCTCAATAATGCTTCTAAAACCCGAGTGGCCAAGCAGACCGCGGATGCGGAAGCAACACGGATTGCTGGTCTGCCGACTGCAACACCCGTGCCAACGGAAACATCCGTGCCAACGGAAACAGCCGTACCGACGGAAGTTGTCGATGCGGAACCTCCGAGTGGCGGGTTGTCTTGTTTGCCCGGCATGGTGTTCGTTAGTTTATTTTTTTCAATGATGGTAGTTACTCGGTCAAATAGACCGATTAAGTTGTAGGCTATCAACTTAAGCTGAGACATGTAGCACGGCCTTTAGGCTGTGTATGGCACAGGCTAAAGCCTGTGCTACGATACGGTCTGACACATGTTGTTAGGCTGTGTATGGCACAGGCTAAAGCCTGTGCTACGATACGGTCTGACACACGTTGTTAGGCTGTGTATGGCACAGGCTAAAGCATGTGCTACGATACGGTCTGACACACGTTGTTAGGCTGTGTATGGCACAGGCTAAAGCCTGTGCTACGATACGGTCTGACACATGTTGTTAGGCTGTGTATGGCACAGGCTAAAGCATGTGCTACGATACGGTCTGACACACGTTGTTAGGCTGTGTATGGCACAGGCTAAAGCATGTGCTACGATACGGTCTGACACACGTTGTTAGTCAAGTTGTAAACAAAATTTACTTTTTTTTGCCCATAGGGGAAACGTTGACATGCTCAACACCTACGAGGAGAAAACCACACCTCGCAGGAGGGTTGTTGTACGTTTTTCCGCTAATTAACTATATGGATGGAGGTTGTATTTTTATGAGTACCAAATCAAGTTTTACAAGTAGTAAATGGTTTCGTTTATCTGCTTCCTTGAGCCTTGCTTTTGTACTGGCCTTAACCTTCTTGCTACTACCGATTGTAGCAGGATCAGTTATTCAGATGCCAGTCCCGGTTCCGCAACTGGACTCAGGCTCTCAAGCAGTAGCGTTACCCAATTGGTCTAAGGTGGATGTGCCGGTTCCGTTTGGCGCAGATGATGCCTTAGCGACCAAGGAGGATGTAACTGTTGTTAGTAGTGGTAATAGTGGTTCTATAACTGTTACCAAACGTGTTTTTGTGAATCCTGGTTACAAGGATCCTCATGAAACGCGCTCTGGGATCTTTCAAGGTAATCCCGATCTTGATCCAGCTACTACTGAAGATCCCGGCGAGGTTGCATTGTACGTGATTGAAGTAGAAAGTGATGTTGATATTATGAATCCACTAACCTTGACAGATGTGTTGGATCCCGATGCCGTTTGTGTTAAGACGGACAATGCGACATATCCAGGTAAAGAGGCAACTGGGTGGGACCACAACACTACCGATTGTAAAGACCATAAAAGGGGTCAATTCTGGTCTGATGTTGAGGGTGGAGTTGCCATTACAGCAGGCCAACCAATAGTCTTTGGGATTGGTATTCGACCCAAGGCTGAGAATCATGTTTCCATTAATAACAACGAGGTTAGCCTGCAAGGGCCGGACTTAAATGGTGGCCTCGAAGTTGTTTTTGCTGACTTGAAAGCTGATTTATACATCAGTGCCCCAGACTGGGATATTGACAAAACTGCTGAGGTAACGGCAGCGGGGGCTGGGCTTTCTGATGGGGCAACGGTTACCTATACCTTAAACCCAGGGAATGTAGGTGACTATCCCTTATATTTTGATGCGTCATATCCCTTTACTGTTCAGGATGTCCTGAGTAAAGATTTGGTGTTAGATGGTTCGTTAAGCTATGGCTTTGACTCCCCAAATCCGTGGGGGTATATTGTCGAACCGATAGTATCCGATACGAACTGGATTACCCTAACATGGGTTTTCACCGATGACGATTTCCTTGTTATGGGTCAGAATTTTACGCCTGCATTTGGGCCGTCGATCACCTATAGCTACCGACTAGCTCCAGATCATGGCTTAAGCTCGGGTGAGATAATCCGTAACCAAGCGAAGGTTTGGGGTGGTGACAACGCCTTTGATATCGGCGAAACCTATACCGACGTCTTCTACTACGAGAAAGATACGGTCTTGACGGTGACTAAATTGGCTCCTGCCGAAGTATATGCGGGTCAACCCTTTGCCTTTACCGTGACGTTGGAGGCTAATGGCACCAAAAACGGGCTGGCCAATGTCTATCTCGAAGATTTAATCGAGGACGTAGTCGGCTACCGCCCTGCTACAAATTTTGAATTTAGTGACTTTGTAGATGTCCAGAAGGTTGGTGGGCCGGATGAGTTTGACTTAGTCGGTTCCCTAGATTCTGATCCTGATACTCATGTCCCAATTTTAGACTTGAGATCTACGGGTATCTTGACCAACAACTCAGTCGCGACCTTTACTCTGAACTTTAAGGCTTATGATTATCAGAGGCCAGGGGAGGAGATTACGAACCGCATTGACGAGATTGGCCGAGTGGTCAGCACTATTGTTCGAGCTGGTGAGTATGGTGGAAACTCGTATAACTATATAAGCACCGAGGAGCTTACCGCTGTGACTTGGATGTCTGCAACGAACGATGTTGTGATTACCAAAACGGTTGACCCGTGGAACGATTCAAAGGCTGTTGTGGCTCCCGGTGACATGGTGACCTACTCGATTAATATCGTTAATAAAGGAAACGGGCTAGCCGATGTTGCAATAATTGATAGAGTTGATGCTGGGGCTAACGGCGAGTGGATTAGCTTTACTGAAGTCTCCACTAATTTCGCTCTTCCATCTAGCGGCCTTACAAGTTATGAATTCGCCAGTACCTTTCCTCTGACGAATGGAAGCGGGCCAGGAGGAAATGGTTACTTCTTTAAGATATTGGCTCGAACCGCAGTGACAACTGGAACCTATCCGACTCGTGATTTGGAGAACTGGATTACGGCTACTTATACCATTAGTGGTGGTACAGCTCCAGCTACTAATCCTAATAAAGCACCAGTTATGCTCGCTACGGCTGGTCTCGATATTGCCAAAGAAGTTACCTATGGCAGTCTGACAGCTATTCAAATTGCGGACCTAACATTGGGCGATACGGTCACTTATGTGTATCACATCACCAATACTGGTACCATTACCTTAAATGACTTAACCTTAATTGATGATAAGTTGCCACCGATTATAGTTTCGACAGTGGGCTATAGTTTGCCACAATCGTCTACAACTACGTTCACGGAACCTTATCAGATTAAGGGTACTGATCTTACCGATGGTTTAGTTATTACCAACACCGCTTGGGTAACGGGTACTATACCAGACGATCTGCGAGCCGGTTCTGCTATAACCCAAGTATCGGCTATGGCTCAGGCTGGAGTAACGATTTCGGCAACGAAACAGATTACGATCTCTAAAGAGGTTACATGGGATAATTCCGATATCCCAACCGTTGGTGATCCGGTAACCTATACCTTCAAGATTACCAACCTCTCTCAATATCCAGCGGGTTTGGACAGTTTCTCCGACAATTATTTTGGTACTACAGACAAGCATATAGATGTGACAAAAGCCAGTTTTAACCTTCCTGATGGGGACGGAAATGTTATTGCTGGTAATGCCGGGGTTATTACGGCGTTAACCGTTGTCTCCTACCAAACCTCAGTTATCCTGTCCGAGTATGCCCTTGATAGGGCTGACTGGTCGTCTAACTGGTCGTCTGGTGTGGTGGCTTCTCCCTTGACTAACACATTTAAATTAGGGACTATTATCTTCAACCTCGGTAACGGTGATAAGGAAAGTGCGGATGCGATCTCCGTTACCGAGACCTTACCTGTCACCTACACTGCCAAGTACAGTATCGAGAAACGTGTTTACTGGCTTGATGATGCTAGCGGCGACTGGGTTCGATTTGAAGGAAAACCATCAACAGGGCTAACGGTCAATTATGTCACTGGCTATACCCCGACTGCTGGGACACGGTTAAAGTATGAAGTGGCAATCACCAACACGGGTGGTATCACCTTAAGTGGATCCGTCACCGATACCTTCTTTAACATTCCAACCACTGATGGTATCTTTGCCTACTCTAATATCAGTGTGCCGCCAAGACAAACTGGGTTATACACAGAAGAGTTGAAAAACTCAACACTGAACTTAGGCAATCTATTGCTTGATTCAGACTGGGTGATTACCAACAGCATTACAAATTCAGCTGTTTCACCCATCACAGGTTGGTTAATCAACACCGCAACATACGTGTTAAAAGTTGATACGACTATTTCAGACACTGGTGGTTATAACGACTTGTTTGACTCCTTGGTTAGCAATGGGTATATAAACTCTTCAAGTTGGTACGTAACCCCAACCGTAGGCACCACTGTAGTCAACGAAATTTGGCTACCGATTACCTACACCGCTGGGATAACGGTTCAGAAAGCCGCTTACCTTGATGCGGCCCTTACCCAAGAAATTACTCCGGATATGAGTGTGTTCTTAGGTGAGACCTTCTACTATAGCTATACCTTTATCAATACAGGTACAGTTCCGGTTGTGATTACCGCGGTCGATTATATGATTCCGACGGCTGTTGGCACGGCCACCGTGGCCCGCGGCCAAGAGGTAACGGCTGGCGGTAAACATGTTGGTTTTCATCCAGTTGTTGTCGATGGTACCCTGTGGACTCAAGCAGGTGAGCATCCAGTCTACAAGGATGGCATTACTGCAACTCTCTACAAAGCCTTAACCAATACGGTTAAAGTGAATGGTTGGGTAGCTCATCCGGCCAGTGATGTAACGTGGGCCTACACGACCTCGACGGCATCTAACCTAGTTCCGGTTACGGTGACGTTAGAAATCTCAGGTGGCTTGCTGACCATTGAAAAGACTCCGTACTTAAGCCGAGCTGGTAGTTCAGGCTGGGTACAAGTCGAGAATGGTCTGCCAGCAGCTACGATTGGCGATGTGATCACTTATAAGATTACCTTAGTCAATGGGTCTAACGCACCTCTTACCACCACAACAGTTGAAGACACGCATGCTGGTAACACACCTTCTATCCCAACATTAGGCGTTAATAATGATGCCTCTAATGATACGAAATGTGTTGGCGCAACAACAAACTTCACTCATACTGGTAAAGGGCTTGGTACTACCGCTGGTATAACCTGTACCTTTACTACCGATCCAGTGACGATTGATAATCAAGTGTTGGGGTTAACGCTGATTGGGGACAATGGCGTACGCAGTGGCTTAGGTGAAACTGCAAACGGCATGATCACTCACATGAACTTTGTGACCGCCAGTGGGGTGTACAGTGGTGATACTCGCCGTACACCCGCTACATCTGGCTCACCGGCTGTTAATGGTTATACAGCCACCTTACGGTTGGTCTTTACCAATACCATTACCGTCACCAAACAAGCTACGACGGCTAAAGGTACTATCGATCCAGACTCTGGTTTGTTATTAGTTACTGTTGGCGAACCAGTCACTTATATCTACGGTATTAGCAATACTGGTAATGTGGATCAACAACTCTGGTCTGTTCTGGATGAGATTTATGGTAGTGGGGAAGAGGTTTACAGTGCTCAGTCTATAGTAGATCCGACTCTCCCACCAGTGATACCCGCAGGAACCTACACTGAAGTTACCGAAGTATGGATTCCAGATGCGGGCGATGTCGCTTATGCCAAAGGGTTCACAGACTATTACATCACCAATACTGTTTCGGTTTTGGTGACACCGACCTTATGGCTAAATATGGAAGATTCTGGTCTCTCGGCAAGTGGGATTATTACCCCGCAAACTGGAATGGCTTCGGCTTCCATCATCTTGACCTCACCGGCCAGTATCGATCTGGAGAAAACAGTTACCTGGGCTGGGGCTGTCGTATCCCCGACGGAACCGGCTCGAATCGGTGATGTGGTCACATATACGTATGTAATCACCAACGATGGTAGTGTTAACTTCAGTAACTTGAACCCAGCAGGTGGTGGGTTACCGATTAAACTGATGGATGATAACCTTGGAGAACTTATCCTGCCGATAGTCTTATTCTCCAATGCTGGTGGGAGTGGTTTCATACTTGAAGCAGGTAAGGCAATTTCCCATGAAGTCGTCCACATACTCACTGTCGCTGACTTCGCCAATGCTACTATGACAGCAGATGGTCTGGAACTGATTAACACAGCCGTTGCAACTGGTTATGTTGCGCCTGTTTTTGCAACTACATCAGGTATTGCACTGGCACAATCTGTACCAGCGACAGCAACTGTACCGTTGACCTACTTCATGGATATCGATGTAACGAAAGAGGTGATCGTCGCGAGCGATCCGGTTACAGTGGGTAACGTTGTCACCTATAACTTCACTATCGTCAACGAAGGCGACTTCACCGCTTCTGTGACATTGTCCGATACCTTCGGCTCAGGTCATCAGGTGACGTATGGCCCGTATGAGGTTGGTCCGGCAGGAATTCTTGTGGAACCGATTGCGGTAACGGTTCTTCCGGTACATTTCCCGGATACAAGCAATACCGACACCGCACAGATTATCTCTAACACTGTATTGGCGATGGCGACTGTACCAGGTGTCACGACCCAAACCTATACGGCGACCGATACGACTCAGTTTAACGGTATCTTGAACTTCAGCCTAGAACTGACCAAAACGGTTGATAAAGCTATGGCTACGGTTGGCGAACAACTAACCTACACCTTCTTCTTCACCAACACGGGTAGCTCCACGATTACCTTCGACTTGGTGGATGAATTCTTGAAGGATATCTACGGAACAGGTCGCGGTATCGTACCTGTATCTACTATTACCTTAGGGCCTGGTGAGCCAGGTTCAGAAACATTGGTAATCACGGTTGCCGATGGCGATATTACGTATGAACCGGTTGCGGCGACGCTAGATAACGTAGCTCATGCCATAATCACTGAAATTGGTGGGGCTACGCAAAGCTCAGCAATTACTCGAACGATGGATGGTATCGTCTCTGTGCCGTTGACCTATACGCTTGAAGCTCAGATTGTTAAAGGCGTGCAAGGTTTGGATAGTCTGGGTCGCGCTCAAGTTGGCGTACCGATTACCTACACCTATCGAATCTTGAACATTGGTGATGTAACCTTTGATGCGACGGTGACTGATGATCCATTAGGGTTAATCAACACAATTTCTGTCAAAGTTGAACCAGGGGCTGGTAACGAGCAGGTTGTTGTCTGGCGAGTTTACACTCCGACGATGACAGATCTAGCCAACCGAAACCCGTTGGTTAATATCGGTATGGTTGTGGTGGAGCGTGCTGTGGTTACTGGCTCAGCAGTTTCTAACCCCGTCACTGTACCTATCGCCCTCGACTCAGCGTTAGTAATCACCAAGACCTCAGCTACGATCGAGGCAAAACCGGGCGACACCGTGACCTACGAGTTTGAGGTTGCCAACATTGGTACCTTAGACTTAGTTGATGTTACGGTTATTGACCCCATGTTGAATGGCGAGATTCTACCAGCTCAGGACCTAGCAGCGGGAGATGCTGTAACCTTCACGAAACTTCATGTCATTGATACTGATACTCCAGGCCCGTACACGAACATTGCTACGGCGACTGGTTTTGTCCAAATTGGTATTATACAGATACCGACACCGGCAATTGCTACCGATAGTCACACTATCAATGTTCAATCAGATGGCGTGGTGACACTGACTGTCAGTAAGACAGCTAACCTGTCCTCTGGCACTGAAGTTATCTCTGGTACTCCAATCGTTTACACCATTAACGTAGCGAATATTGGTACTATTACCGCTACAGGTGTGCAAGTTGTTGATACCTTACCGGATGATCTAACCTATGTAAGTAGTTCACTGACACCGGTTGTCGTAGGTTCGCTCTATACCTTCGATATTGGTGACTTAGCTCAAGGTGCTGACGCTACCGTTGTGATTACAACTACGGTTGCCATAACCGACGGCATATTACTCAACAGTGCTACAGCGAATGATGGTGGTATAGCTACGGCTGGTCCGGCTACCACCACGCATACTGTAATACCAACGGGTGCAGCGAACGTTACCGTTGTAAAAGGTGTTGATCGTTCAGCCGCTAGTGAACCTGTTCTGACAGAAGGTGATACTTTAACCTTTATAATTACAGCAACTAACATTGGTACTGAGGTAGCCACTAACATTGCCATCACTGATGTATTGCCAGTTGATCTAGGTATTGTCGGCGAACCAACATCTACACCTGATGGTGCTGTAAACGTTACAGGTAACATAGTTGTGGTTAATATTACAGCAATACAGCCTAACGCCGATGTTATTGTTACGATTGTCACGACAATAACGGCTGGTGCGGTTGGTGAAACCTCAATCGCCAACACGGCTGATCTCAGCTTTGTTGACCCGACTACAGGCGCTACCACTACAAAAGACGATACCTTCATAGTACAAGCAGATCCGACTAATCCGGATGCTACGATAGAACCAAAACTTACAACAATTGGTCTGTACTTGCCGATTATCTTACGACAACCGGCTTCTACAACGCCAACTGATACACCAACACCAACAGTAACACCAACACCGGCACCGACAGTACCAGGACAACCTGATCTTGAATCGTCCATGACGATTGAGAACGGTAAAATTCAGGTGACGATAACCAATGTTGGAACTGGAGATGTTACGAATGAAACTGGTTTCTGGGTTGAAGCGTATATCTTTAAAACAGAACCGATTGATGGTGTGAAAATGGCGATTGAAGCCGCTGGACCTAGTGGTGGTGGCCGCTGGGAAAAATGGCAGAGTAGCGGGGTTGAATATGGTATCGCATGGCAGATTACGCCTGAAATCTTGACGGCGCTAACTGGCAAACGATCCATTGCTCCGAACCAAATCATTACTTTGGTCATGGACGCTGATGGCGCCAACGTCGTCTACGACGCGGCTGTTAGTAGCGATGATTTACCTGCTACCCTATCAAACGGTATGTTCGTTATCTCTTATGTTGATAGCTACACCAAAGTACCACAAGATGGCTGGGCTATCCAAGAGGCTGACGAAACTGACAACTTTAGTGAATTACTAGTACAGTAACTGTAAAGGTACTCGTTGTAAGCTAACATTGTTAGATAAGTAAATTAAAGAGCCACTGCTTTATGCAGTGGCTCTTTTTTTGTGGCTGGGTCAATTTGACCTCAATCTATGATACTTATATAATTCGTATTGTGTGACGAATTATGAATTATGAATTATGAATTATGAATTACGAATTACGAGGAGGTGCTTCTAATGGCTGTAACTATAAAAGATATTAGGGCTTTGCGAGGTGAATTGGGTGATACCAATGTCTCGTTAGCGGATACTCGTGAATTGTTGTATGAACTAATCAAACATTCTGATCAAGAGAGGGAGAAATCCAGTCAAAAATTTGATCGTGAACTGGAGAAGTCGCGTCAAAAATTTGATCGTGACATAAAAGAATCCCGTCAAGAGTTTGATAGAGTCCACTTTATTGCTGTTGCCGACCGTAAACGGATGAATGATTTTCAGGAGAAGTTGTCTCATAAGTTAGGTACTTTGGTGGAGGATTTTGTCGCTCCTGACATGCGTCGGATATTGCACTTGGTTTCAGGTTGCCCGATGGAAGATATTCCAGACGTGTATGTGCGACAGAGACGGCGTTTACCTCATGATAAGGGACAGCATCTTGAGATTGATGCTTATGTGGAGTGTGACGATTTGGTGCTAATCAATGAGACAAAAGAGAGCATGACGGTTGATTATATTGACCATTTTATAAAAAATCAGCTAACCCGTTTTCGGGAGTTCTTCCCCGAATATCGAGAGTATAAGCTGTGGGGCTGTGTCTCCTCATTCCGCATGGAGGCTAGTTTAGTGAAGTATGCCAACAGGCAAGGTTTAATAACTTTGGCCTTGAGCGATGGGTTAATGCAGATTCAGGATACTCCTGATTTTAAGCCGAAGATATTTTAGAACTGAGAACTGATTTTGATAAAGACGGTGGTGCTACACATGTAGTGATCACCTACCCGCAAGTTTAGAACTTGCGGGTAGCTAACGGATCCGTATCACTACTTCTGCACCACTACCAAACAATAATTAAGGGGTGCTTCTAATGGCTGTAACTATAAAAGATATTAGGGCTTTGCGAGGTGAATTGGGTGATACCAATGTCTCGTTAGCCGATACTCGTGAATTGTTGTATGAACTAATCAAACATTCTGATCAAGAGAGGGAGAAATCCAGTCAAAAATTTGATCGTGAACTGGAGAAATCCCGTCAAGAGAGGGAGAAATCTCGTCAAGAATGGAAACAAGAGCTAAAAGAATCCCGTCAAAAATTTGATCGTGACATAAAAGAATCCCGTCAAGAGTTTGATAGAGTCCACTCTATTGCTGTTGCCGACCGTAAACGGATGAATGATTTTCAGGAGAAGTTGTCTCATAAGTTAGGTACTTTGGTGGAGGATTTTGTCGCTCCTGACATGCGTCGGATATTGCATTTGGTTTCAGGTTGCCCGATGGAAGATATTCCAGACGTGTATGTGCGGCAGAGACGGCGTTTACCTCATGATAAGGGACAGCATCTTGAGATTGACGCTTATGTGGAATGTGACGATTTAGTATTAATCAATGAGACAAAAGAGAGCATGACGGTTGATTATATTGACCATTTTATAAAAAATCAGCTAACCCGTTTTCGGGAGTTCTTCCCCGAATATCGAGAGTATAAGCTGTGGGGCTGTGTCTCCTCATTCCGCATGGAGCCAAGTTTAGTGAAGTATGCCAACAGGCAAGGTTTAATAACCTTGGCCTTGAGTGATGGGTTGATGCAGATTCAGGATGCCCCTGATTTTAAGCCGAAGACATTTTAGAATACGAGAATATGTGAATAACGAATGTGCGAATATTCGCATATTCGCTAATTCGCATATATATATTAATTTAATGGTTAAATTACTAATGAGCTGGGATATTAAACAAGGTTCTGAAAGCGATTATTTTGAGTTTATTGTGCGTGAGTTTGCGCCTAGTATCGTGAAGTTAGGTATTCAGCCTACCGAGTCGTGGTATACCGTGTTTGGTAATGGCGCGCAAATTTTAATCGGTGGGGTGGCAGAGGATCTACCGACCTTACAGTCGATTCTCGATAGCTCAGATTGGCAAAATCTACAGAACAAACTGTTTAACTATGTGACCAACTTTAAATCGAAAATTGTTCGGCCTACGGGTCGGTTTCAACTTTTATGAGCCAACTTTCTTTGTTTAACCCTATCCGCCACACCTATACCGTTAGTGAGCTAACGCGGTATATTCTTGGTAAGTTTGAAAAAGATCGCACCTTACAGGATGTTTGGTTGGAGGGGGAAGTTTCTAACTGGCGACAGGCTACCTCTGGGCATATTTACTTTACTCTTAAAGATAAAAAGGCTACCATAAAGAGTGTTATTTGGCGTTCACAAGCCCGCAGGTTGCGCTATAGACCCCAAACCGATGGCGAGACGGTCTTAGCCAATGGTCGTATTTCGGTGTATGAAGCGGGTGGAAATTACCAGTTTTATGTCAATAGCCTCGAACCGTTGGGCCAAGGTAATTTGCAAGCAGAGTTTGAGCAGTTAAAGCAAAAACTATCGGCTGAGGGATTGTTTGATTCAGACAAAAAGCGGGAACTACCCATGTTCCCACAGCAAATCGGGATTGTAACTTCCGAGACTGGCGCGGCATTGCAGGATATTCTAAATGTGTTACAGCGTCGTTATCCTCTGGTTGAGGTTGTGCTTGCTCCGGCGCTGGTACAAGGGCAACAAGCACCAATTCAGATTATCAACGCCCTACAGTCGCTACTCAGCCACCCTGTCGATGTCATCATCTTAGCTCGTGGGGGAGGCAGTTTAGAGGATTTATGGGCCTTTAATGATGAATCTTTGGCTAGAGCCATCTTTGCCTCATCCATCCCGATTGTGACCGGCGTGGGGCATGAGATTGATTCTACGATTGCCGATTTTGTGGCCGATGTCCGAGCGCCAACCCCCTCTGCCGCGGCTGAACTTGTCACGCCTGACCGAGCCGAGCTTGCCCGCCAGTTGAAGCATCAACGGCGTATCTTATCGGAGATAATTACCGCTAATTTTGAGCAGAAGCGAGAAAATATTGAGGGTCAGACTTGGCGTTTAGCTCGCCTATCACCAAATAATCTCATCAATAATCATCGGCAAACGGTTGACGGGCATGTGAATCGACTAAACTCGATTTTTGAACAGCAGATCACTCGGCTCCGCCAGCAGGTCACTCAGGCTGAAGTTCAGCTCGAAGCCTTGAATCCAGAGGCCGTCCTCGCTCGCGGGTACGCCATCATCCAAAAAGAAGCGACAGTTATTACCCATCCTGATCAAGTTATGTTAGATGATCAGATAACAATTAAATTACATGAGGGGCAACTCAATGCCGTTATAACGAACAAAAAATGAGTAAATATACGAACGGTTGGGTATCCTGTCTACGTACCCATTCGATATTCGCCCATTCGCATATTCAGAGGTGTAAACTAGTTGAAGATTTTAATTACTGGTAGTAGCGGTCAAGTAGGGACAAATTTAGCCCTTAAGCTACTCGAGAGAGAAGAACAGATTTTAGGTATTGACCGGCGAGATAATAGCTGGACAGATAGAATACCACTCATAAAACGAGATATTGCAGCTGATGGAATGTCCTCTATCGCCGATTTACCGCCTGATTTTGGCAAGCCTGATTTAGTCGTTCATTTAGCCGCGAACGCAAAAGTGCATGAACTAGTCGAGAATCCTCGACGCGCTCATGAAAATGCCACCACAGCATTTAATGTCCTTGAATTTTGCCGTTTGAATCAGATACCGATCATATTCAGTAGCTCTAGGGAAGTTTATGGCCGGCCTGCTCCGCCCACTGTTGCGGAGAATACTGTAAATATATATGATATTCTCAGCCCTTATGCCGCCTACAAAATGGCAGATGAGATGTTAATCTATTCTTATGCCAATTGTTATGACCTTAAATATTTGATTTTTCGTCTCAGCAATGTTTATGGTCGTTATGATAATGATTTAGAGCGCATGACGCGGGTTATTCATGTTTTTATTGACCAAATGCGACGCGGTGAACCGATAACTATTTTTGACCGGCGCAAAAATATAGATTTCACCCATATTGATGACTGTATTCAGGGCATAATGTTAGGGATTGACAAACTGATGCAAGGTGAGGTGGTGAATGAGACGATAAATCTAAGCTCTGGTAGCCCGGCCACCTTGGGCTATTTGGCCGAGACGATTGCTCGTTATCTGGATGTAACACCTGAAATTATTGACGAACCGATTCAACCCGGTGAAATCAGTTTTTATATCGCTGATTTAACAAAGGCCAAACAGCTACTTGGTTTTAATCCTCAAATTTCATTTGAGGAGGGAATAAAACAAACCGTTGAATGGTCTGCTGAATATATTAGCTAGTGCAAATTCGCACATATTACGGATATTACCATGGATTTACAACATTTAACCTTTGAACAAGCCTATCAGGAATTGCTAATCACTGTTCAAGCCCTAGAGCGAGATAATTTACCTTTAGATGAGATGATTATCCTCTATCAAAAAGGCATGCTGTTGACTCAACATTGCAACCAGAAGCTTGACCAAGCAGAACTGTCGGTCAAACGGCTGGGCGAATATGCGAATAGTGAATAGCGAATTTGTGATGACGCATATTCGCACATTCGCTATTCGCATATTTACATATTTACTACTGGGCTAGTGCCGGATATTCATCCGGCACTGTGTCTACGGCCAAGAGGGCGTTGCGGATGAATATCCGCAACGAGCAAAATTCGCTATTCACACATTCGCACATTCACTATTCATGACATCTATTATTCGATACTTTCTTTTAATACCACTTTTCTTGGTGTTATTGAGCTGTACTCAGCTTCAAACGACAATTTTGGCAACGACTGCCTACTCCACCATGTCAGACAACGAGCCAACGCTTGATAAAAATCAGGTCTCGCCTGTCCATGATAGACCGGATGAATCCCCAACTCCCAAGGTTTTTACCGTTCGGAATACTGCAACATCTACCAAACGCCCAACCTACACCCCTACGGCATCAGCAACTTCAATACCGACACCAACCTCGACTTTGGTTGTTGCAACCGCTACCCCACCTGTTACATTTACGCCACTTTCCATGATTGAACCCACTCCAATTGACCCGAACTCCTCGCTCACCATTCCCATTTTGATGTACCACTATCTGTCTGACCCGCCAGCCAACGCGGACGCGATTCGGCTTGATTTATCAGTCTCGCCAGCCATGTTTAATCAACACCTCGCCTATCTCAAAGAAGCCGGTTATCAAACCATATCGCTACAGCAGTTTCATCATGCTTTAGCCCAACAAATCGAGTTGCCACCGAAACCGATAATTTTGACCTTTGATGATGGCTATCGAGATGCCTATCAGTATGCCTTCCCATTGCTAAAAAAGTATGATTATACGGCCACCTTTTTCGTTTTCACCCAACCGATTGATACCTATAATGTCGATTTTTTGACTTGGGAGATGATTATCGAAATGCACCAAGCAGGCATGGAGTTTGGTTCGCATAGTTATACTCATTCCGATTTACGCAATCGGGATGTAGCGTACCTCGTTTATCAACTTGTGGGTTCAAAAGAGGCGATTGAAGAGCGTACCGGCGAGCCAGTACGATTTTTCTGCTACCCATCAGGGCGATATGACCAAACCGTTATCGATGTGTTGGATTCTGCCCATTTTTGGGGCGCGGTGACCACGCAGTGGGGGAGCGGTCACTCCTTTAATGATCGTTTTGAGACATCTCGGATTCGGATCCATGGTACTGATTCTGCCGAGCGATTAGCCGCCATTTTGCGGTCGATTGATTCGCCATAAATCGCATGCCTGCCGAATGCCGTTGGTTTCGATAAGCACACAAGCACAACCAAAAAGTTGGTAATCATTCAGCCCCTTGTTTTCAAACTGGGTTTGGGAACACAATTGCTCAAGCAAACTCTGTTTGCGACTTGCAACATGCCAGAAACAGAGTTTCTAGGGCAAATACGTTCCCAATCTCCAGATTGGGAACGAGGGGCTGAACGGTTACCACGTTTCATACTCATGTCCACTCATGTCCTTTGATACCCTTGCCTTGACCGCTTTAGCTAGAGAACTACAAACCATTGTTTTGCATGGCCGAGTTCAGCGAGTGACACAGCTCAACTCGCTCAATTTTGGATTCGAGATTTACGTACATCCGATTCGTCATTACTTAGCTATTTCGATAGAGCCTCAATCGCCTCATATTTACCTAACCCCAAAAAAACTGCGGCGTGGTCAAGGTAACGAAACCCCCTTGATGTTGGTGCTTCGTAAATATATGCGAGGCGCGCGGCTCAAAGAAATTCGTCAACCGCCTTATGAGCGCCTGTTGTACCTCCATTTTGAGAACTACGCTGGTTCAACAATCCTCGCTCTTGAACTGCTTGGCCCGCGTAGTAATCTGCTCTTACTTGATGCCGACCAAATAATTTTGGGCGCGGCTCGCTTGTCTAAATCCAACCGTAAAAACAGCCATAAGTTGGCGACATCTCGCACCCGAATTCACATTCCCGGCCATGTTTATCATCCCCCTTCACCCCAAAATAAAGTTGCCCCCCATGACCTAACCGTCCCGTTGCTGGAAAGAGAGTTGGCCGAAGCCTCCCCAACCTTTCCACTGGCTCGTTTGCTACCCCAACTTCTACTCGGTCTGAGTCCGCAACTGGCTCGCGAAATATGTTATCAATCGACGGGTAATGTCAACGTGACGGTTGCTCAGGTAGCCGATTTAGCCCCACTAGTTGATAACTGTGGCCGTTATTTTGATCGCCAATTCCCGCTTAAGATACAATCGACCTTGGCCTTTGATGAGGATCAAACTCCGACGGCCTTTGCCCCTTATAGCCTTGACCATTTAGGGAACACCAAACAGTTGGAGACATTTTCTGAGGTGATTGAGCTTTATCTGGCAGAATCGGCCATAGCCTATACTGCGGCCAAAGAGCCGTTGTCAGAGGCCATCGCGGAGGCTCGCCGTAAACTAGCTCGTCGCCAAGAACGGCTTAATCAAGACGCGCTTGAACGAAGTAACCCGACAGGTTTCAAAGAAAAGGGGGAGGCGATTTTGGCCTATTCCTACCAAATTAAACCGGGGCAAACGAAACTTGTCGTTGAGTGGCATGCCGATCAACCACCTTTGGAAATCAATCTCGACCCGAAACTCTCGCCGAGTGATAATGCCCAACGTTACTTCAAGCGGTATCGTAAAGCCTTACGGACACTTGATGAAATCCCTATCCAATTGGATAAAATCTCTCTTGAGCTGGAATATCTTGACCAGTTAGAGCAAGACTTGGACATGGCTGATGATCGAACCGAAATCGACACTGTAGCGGCTATTTTGACTCAAGCAGGCTATTATCGATCCTATCAACCCAAGCAACCTCGTAAGAACAAAGGCCGCCCTCAAAAATCAGTCTCTCGTTACCTCCGTTTGACCGCGCCTGATGGGGCGACGGTTTGGGTCGGGAAAAATGCCCAACAAAACGCGCATCTCACTTTCAATCGAGCCAAGGCTGACGATTTGTGGCTCCATGCCCATAAGATTCCCGGCGCGCATGTCATCATTCCCACCGCCCAAGGTCTACCATCTGAAGCCGATCTCTTTTGGGCGGCCAGCGTCGCCGCTTACTACTCCAAAGCGCGTCATGATACCAGCGTGGAGGTTGATGTTACTCTCAAAAAATATGTGCGAGCCATAAAAGGGGCCGCGCCCGGCTTAGTGACCTATCGTCAAGAATCGACCCTACGTGTTGCCCCCACAATTCATAATTCGCTTTGATAACTTGATAACTTGTGACTTTTTAGAGTAGGCGGTATACTTGGCACGCAAAAATTACGTAACGATAAATGTAGTGGTGTAAGTGTAGTGACACGGAGTGCAAAGCTTGCTTTGCTGTATTTTATATAAACGCCTATTCATTACCTTTGCAGGACTACCTGATTTTGTATCTAAATATAACCTTATGGGACAATGTATAGCCATTCCATGCGGAACTCTCCTGTTACTTATGGGTCTTGTTTCGCTGTATACTGCCGCCTTTAACCGTCAAGCCTTGGTTGAAGGTAGCCCTAAAGCCTCACTTGCCATGACTACCGGCATAGCTGTGGTGATGGGGTCGTTGATTGCCGTTGTTGGTTTAATTGCTGTAAGCCGCGGAGTAGGCTTTTAATTGTGTTAGCCAAAGTTAACAGTTGTGCGGTGGTTGGGTTGGACGGAGTGCTGATTGATGTCGAGGTTGATATCTCTAACGGATTACCCTCCATGACCATTGTGGGGCTACCTGATGCCGCAGTCCAAGAAAGTCGTGAGCGGGTTCGAGCCGCAATCAAAAATACGGGGTTGCCCTTTCCCTATAAACGGTTAACCGTCAATTTGGCTCCGGCTGATATTCGGAAAGCTGGCCCGGCCTACGATTTACCGATTGCCTTGGGACTTTTGCTCGCTTCAGAGCAGATTTATGGTGATGTGAGTCGTGCTATTATCGTAGGCGAACTATCCCTTGATGGCACGGTACGCCATGTGAGCGGGGTATTGCCTGTGGCTCATTTAGCCAAGCAAGAGGGGTATACAACCCTTTTTGTCCCCGCCACCGATGCCCCCGAAGCGGCTCTCATTGAGGGGGTTGAGGTTTATCCGGTTGAATCACTATTGGAACTCGTTGACCATCTGTCGGGTCATAAGCGTCTGACTCCTTATCCGCCAGATTTTTCTTTAGAACAGGATAAATTACCCGATTTTGCGGCAGACATGGCCGAAATTAAAGGGCAAGAGCATGTGAAACGAGCCTTAGAGGTTGCAGCTACTGGAGGGCATAATATGTTAATGAGTGGCCCGCCTGGTTCTGGAAAGACATTGATTGCTCGCTCAATGCCGGGAATTT
Source organism: Anaerolineales bacterium HSG24 (assembly GCA_030377895.1). Taxonomy (GTDB): domain Bacteria; phylum Chloroflexota; class Anaerolineae; order 4572-78; family J111; genus JAUCGB01. The sequence goes on along the minus strand of JAUCGB010000026.1, from coordinate 989 downwards.
TACCGCGTTTAACAATTGACGAGGCACTTGATGTAACCCGCATCTACTCGGTGGCCGACCAACTTTCGGTGGATGAGCCACTGGTTCGATATCGACCATTTCGAGCGCCGCACCATACCATCAGCTATGCCGGTTTGATTGGGGGCGGACGTTGGCCGACTCCCGGCGAAATCAGTCTGGCCCATCGGGGTATTCTGTTTTTGGATGAGTTACCGGAGTTTGGTAATCGTCTTTTGGAGACCCTACGTCAGCCGCTAGAGGATAAAATTGTGACGATTAGTCGCTCGGCGGGTTCTTTAACTTATCCGGCTAATTTTACCCTTATTGCCAGCATGAATCCATGTCCCTGCGGTTATCATGGCGATCCGGTCAAAGCGTGTACCTGCTCGATGACCATGATTAGCCGGTATCAAAAGAGAATATCCGGCCCACTCCTAGACCGAGTCGACATTCATGTTGAAGTTCCTCGTGTTCCGTTTGAAAAACTAAACAGTAAACGGCTCGGTGAACCGAGTGAGGCGGTTAGAGGGCGGGTTGAGGCATCTCGGCTAATTCAACAAGAACGCTTTACCGACAGCAAACTACGCATTAACGCGGACATGGGGCCGTCTGAAGTGCGGCAGTTTTGCGGAGTCGATGAAGTCTCAAATAATTTGCTTAAAGCGGCCATGCGTCAGATGCAGTTAAGTGCTAGAGCTTATCATCGGATTCTAAAGTTGGCTCGTACTATTGCTGATTTGGCCGGTTCCGTTGATATTCAAGCGTCCCATGTGGCCGAGGCGATTCAATATCGGCCTCGGATATCTACGTAATTCGTATTATGTTTCGCGAATTACGAATTATGAGTTATGAATTACGAATTATGAATTGAGGACATGGTTCATTATCCGTTGAGTTTGCTTTACAAATAAGACCATTGTAGGTGACGCTTGTAGCGTCACTAGTTGCTAAATAAACGCCGTAATACCCCAAGCAATACAGGTGAACGG
>JAUCGB010000145.1 GCA_030377895.1 Anaerolineales bacterium HSG24 | reverse complement strand
AAACTCTGTGTTAATTAGTTCAGGCTAAATGTTCTATCGGGGTACTAAGACTTTAGGTCAAGCCCCGTTTCTCTCGGTCATAGTTCTGACCCAAAAAGGCGGGGGGACGGGATTTGGAGGGAATCATCATTACCAGAATTGTAGCGATGTATGGAAGCATGAGCAGAAATTGATACGGAATGCCAATATCACTGGCGACTTGAATCCGTAGCGCAAATACCTCTACACCTGCAAAAAACAAGGCTCCGAAAAATATCAGGTGGGGTGTCCAGCCGCCAAAAAAGGTGAGAGCGATGGACAGCCAACCCCGTCCGCGCACAATCCCCTCAGTAAAGGTGCCGGTGTAGGCCATGGGCAGGTAGGCCCCGGCCAGCGCCATCAACATGCCACCCACAATGGCGGTCAAGTAGCGCGTAAGAGTCACATTGATGCCCAAACTATCCGCCGCTTTGGGGTTTTCGCCCACCGCCCGTAGTTCTAGGCCAAAGCTGGTGTGGTAGAGCAGATAATATAACAAAGCCGAGAGCAGAATGGTGACATATACCAGCACATTCTGGTTGAACAGAATCGGCCCGATGACCGGAATTTGGGATAAACCCGGAATAGGAGTCTCTTGCAAAGTTGGGATGAGAGGTGGTTGTAGGGTCACACCCACGGCAAATTTATAGAACAGCGTCGAGAGGGCCAGACCGATAAAAAAGAGGGCTAGACCAATCACAAACTGATCCATCTTGAGGGTGGTGGTGAAGAAAGCCAAAGCGAAGCCAAATAATCCGCCAACCAACATGGCGGTAAGCATGCCGACCACTAAACTGCCCGATTGATAGGCACTCAAAAAGCCAACCGATGCCCCGACCAGCATGATCCCCTCTTGCGCTACATTAAAGATGCCAGTGCGCCCGCCGAGCATGGTGCCTTGGCTAGCTAACACATAAGGCACAAGGGCCAAGAATACAAGTTGGGTAAAGTCGATAAATTGGGTGAAGTCCATAATCCTCATTCAATGTTGCTAGATTGTTTCCGTCTTAAAAAGCGAGTTAATCTCAATAATACCTAATTTATTAGAACTCATTTCTTAATAAGGTGGCTCCGCTGGGCCATCATAACCGCACAGGCCCGTGCGGGGAGAGTTAACAAAGGGCAGTATTACATCAGGGTGAACATGTGTTTCATTATGGGTATCACACAGTAACCCTGTCACTTCTGCCTCCCACATACAGTCTGTACATAACCAAGTGGCTGGCTTATCACATTCCATGCAGGTTACTTCGGGAATGTTGTTACGAGCCATCAAAAATATCGGGTTTTTGCTGAGAGGTTTCCCATCGCGTATGGCGACGGCTTTGATAATACTTTGGGACTCGGTACCAAAATCATAGATGTGGGTTAATTTATCACCACCAACGGTAAAAATTTCGCCAATTGGGCAATCCATGTCAAATTCCTCACCATGCCAACCACCCACTGAAAATTGGCTCAGGTGTCCACAACACTCCAACCAAATCCAGCGTAAATAATGGTCTAAATTTTTTAAGGTCGCTACAGCACCTATCTCTATATGCAACCAAAAATCACCTATAATAGCATCTTGTATTTGCAGATGATAAATTTGCTGTGACCTACCTGTTGCCTTTTCAATCACCCTTTGTCGTTCTTTACACGACGACAAGTGACGTACTAACCCTTCTCGGGTCATCTCTTTTTGACAAAAGTTACATTTTCCTCGAGTTTGGTTTTTTCGAGCCATGTTAAAAATCTCCTTATAAAACTGAGTGCATTTAATTCTCAAATAGTTCTATTTTTAACTTTTTTGGATATATCGATGATACCCTGTAGGTTCGATACACCCAAATGTTTTCCTTGAGCATTAAAAACTTCTAAGTGCGCGCTATCACCATAATGCAAGTTATCGACATAATTGTTTCAGAGGTATGGTGACCATGTCACGGAAACACTTAAAGTTTTTCAGTCGAATTCCTTGTAACATTAGACCTCTCCCAGAATTTTTTGAGCCAACTCAAAACGGGTCATTACTCGTTTAATGTCTCCGGTAGAAATCCGTACCGCATCAGCAAACGCTTGATTTTGCAATAGTTGTCTGTAATTTTTTCTGATTCGCTTTTTATGTGTCTTCAAGAACGCATCATCTTGACGAGAGAAAAAATAGCTCACCGACTCTAGCAAAGCGATATTAACCCGCCCGCGTGAATTTTCGGTGGGCCAACGGAAGTTCTTTTCCTTGAAAAACTGGTAGGTTAGGCGCATGACTCGTTCAAACTCTTTAGCTAAACTTTCTAACTCTGCCTCAGACATGGTATTCATCATTTTTAAGGCTTGGCCTAAAAATGCGTCCATATCGTTCTTGTATTCGGTTCGATAATCAAAAAGTTGAAAGGCTAAATAGCGCAACACTGCTTCGCGATCTTTCATGCGTTTGGGTGAGATGCCATTGTCTATTGCTTGCCGAAAATAATCTGTCCCAGCCAATTCCGTTAAAAGTCGGGTTGCTTTACCTAAAAAAATACAGTTACGAATTTCTTGGCGGGTTAATTGAGTGCCTCCGGTGTTAATTCGATGAAGAATATCATACACCATTGCTAATGGGACGGTGGGTTTTATCACGTATACCAAAAATTTTTTATCTTCGATTTTGGTTTGATACGCCGAATCTAGTTTCTCAAAGGTCAAACCGTTTAGACGTTTCAATACCTCTAAACCAGTCAACTTAAACCCATTTTTGTTAATAAATTCGTCTAAGGTTGAGGTTCGTTGCAAACCATCAACAATAATATAGTTCCCTTTTATATCCTGATTGACGTACAAAGGTGGCAAGGGAATATTGAGTAAAATCGATTCAATAAACTTTGCTTTCTGCTCTAGCTTCCAAACCAAATTCCGTTGAAACTCTGGATCGACAATCAAACTGCCACGATTGAGTTTTCGCATCCACTCAAAAATGGTTAACGGTTCTTCCCGAATATCAACTCCATCAGGCATAGAGTATGGGTAAAGAGAATCATTCGCATACCCTTCTGCTTCTATGGTATCGTTATCGTCAACAATTATATTATCCATATAAATCTTGCCTCTTAATTGACAACAAACTCACCTACCGTTGCCGCACCACATCCGACAACAGGACAAACAGTAGAATCAATGCCTCGACAATAAAAACCATCTCGCCGGGAATCATCATGGTGCGTTGTAAGGCACTTGCTCCCACCTCTAGCACGGCGATAAAGAAGGCCACAAATGGCACGGCCATGTTGTTCCCTTTGGCAATCAGGCCGATGATGAGGCCCAGAATTAAGAAGTTCGATTGTAGTCCTTCAATCAAACGGTGTTGGCTACCAGTTACCTGTAACCCACCAGCTAGTCCGGCAATCATGCCACCGATGACAAGGGACAAAATGAATAGTCGCCGCACTGGGATGCCATAAACTTCGGCAGCGCGAGAGTTTGCGCCGGTCACCACCAACTCATATCCGGCAGAGGTTTTATCAGTGTAGATGTAGACAACTAGCGCAACAAACAAGGCCACAATCAAGCCCGAATGAAGCGGCGGACTCGATATCAGCAACGGTAACTCACCACCCACGCCGATGGGAATGGTGGTTGGATGACCTGCCGCCGGGTCACGCCACGGGCCAGTAGCCACATAATCAATTAAACTAAAGGATATGAAGTTCATCAACACGGTGGTCAAAATCTCGTGCATGCCGAATTGATAGAGCAACCAAGCCGGAATAGCGGCCCACAATGCGCCGCAGGCCATGCCCGCTAACAGAACCATGGGTAGTAGCAGGAGTAAGGGCCAATCGGCAAAGATGATGCCTACCGCCGTGGCTCCAATCGCGCCGACAATCATCTGGCCTTCGCCACCGATGTTGAACTTTCCGGCAGCGAACGGCACAGTGAAGGCCAAGGCTTGTAACAGTAGCGGAACAAATTTCAGCAAGGTTTGGATAAACCCGTTTTGGCTCCTAAAAGAGGTAAATAAAACCGTCTCGTAGGCTTTGAGTACGTCATATCCCATCAAGCCGATGAATAAGCCAACAGCGGCAAAGGCGGCGATAACTGCCACGATGTAAGGAATGAGCCACATGGCGATTGTTTTGGGATTAAAGGTTGATTGGTCAGGTGCTAATTCTAAGGCCACTCATCATCCGTCCAATTTGGTATTTGTCGAACTGTGGGCGTTCTAAAATGCCCATGATTTCGCCCTTGTACAAGGTGGCGATCCGGTCACACAACAGTAATAGCTCATCAAGGTTTTCGGAGATGAGCAGGGTCGCCATACCTGCGGTTTTGTGGGCTAAAATTTTGCTGTACACAAACTCAATCGAGGGAATATCAAGCCCTTGGGTGGGGTTGTGGGCAACCAACAGTTTGCTCGGGAAGGAAAAGGCCCGTGCAATCAGTACCCGTTGAATGTTGCCCCCCGATAGGTTGGCTCCGACATCATCTGGGCCAAGAGTTTGGATGTTATACTCGGCAATCAGTTGCCGAACGGTTTGGTAGATGTTACCCCAATTCAGAAATCGACCATTGCTATATGGCTGTTGCCGTTGCAATCCTAAAATCAAATTCTGAGCCACAGTGGCTTTGGGCAGAAAGCCATCTTGCATACGATCTTCGGGAATGTAGCTGACCTGCCCATTGAGCAGGACGTTGGTATGATTCTGTTGCACCACAACCTCGTCTATCCTCACCTGCCCGCTGGTGATGGTCTGTAAGCCGATAATCGTTTCGGCCAACTCTTTTTGACCATTATCGGCTACCCCAGCGATGCCCACAATTTCATGGGGCTGGATGGTCAGATTGCACTGGTTGATAACTGGCAAACGGTTAGTCCTTTGCACCGTTAAATCAGTAATTTGCAAGAGCGGTGGTTGTTCGGTCGCGGGGGCAATGGTGTCGGTGTCACCCTGCGAAAAGACGACACTGTTTTGAATGTCCATCTCATCGCCGACCATGGCCTTCACAAACGCCTCCTCTGAGGCTTCGGTTCGTTTCAGTGTGGTCACGGTTTTGCCTTTGCGGAGAACAGTGATTTGGTCGCACACGCTCAACACCTCACGCAATTTATGGGTGATGAAGACAACACTCATGCCGTCTTTAACCATAAACCGTAACGACTCAAACAGGTTATCGACCTCTTGTGGGGTCAGGTTGGTGGTCGGCTCATCCAAAATCAAGATTTTCGCCCCCCGATATAGGGCTTTCAATATCTCAACCCGTTGACGTACCCCTATGGGCAAATCCTCGATGATGGCTTGCGGGTCAACCGTTAGTCCAAATCGTTTGGAGAGGGTGTTAATTTTGGCCGTCGCCTCCATCGGGTTGACGTTGCCCATGCCCATGATGATGTTCTCTAACACGCTGAAATTATCAACCTGCAAAAAATGTTGATGCACCATGCCAACCCCCTGCCGAATGGCATCTTTGGGCGAGCTAATCGCCAACGATTGACCTGATAATTCAATCTGTCCGGCGTTTGGTTTGTACAGCCCATATAACACATTCATCAAGGTGGTTTTGCCCGCGCCATTACCGCCTAGCAATCCATGAATTTCGCTCGGCTGAACGGTAAAAGTAACCTCATCAAGGGCTACCACCGTGCCAAAGGTTTTGCGAATGTTGGTCATGCGGAGAATAGGATGGTTGTTCATAGATTTCGAGGCTACAGGGAGTGCAGACTTCCGGCCTACCGCAGACAGGATATCTGCACTCCCATACCTTACTTACTCAATTGGCGTTACATCTTTCTTGACTTCAGTTTTACCCGATTCAATATCGGCCACAACCTGTTTGATGCTGGCCTCGACTCCATCGGTCACATTTTTCAGAGGCATTTGAATTGTCACCCCGGTATCGAACCCAAGTGGATAGTAACCGCCGGTTTTACCCGATTGGATATCCTTGACAATATTTTTCAACGGGCCAGAGAAATCATATAACACCGAAGTGATGTAGTTATCGGGGGCAAAATTCGATTTATCGGTATATTTGGCGATGGCTAAGGCTTTGTTGTCTGAGGCTTTGACCGCCTCAAACAGACCAAACATGCCCAAGTTCAACGAGCCGATAATTACATCGACATTATCGGCAATCATGGCATCGGCCAATTCGCGAGCTCTGGTCGGGTCGTTAAAATTACCCGCCCAAACCGACACCACCTCAACATCAGCTCCGGCATCAGCGATGGCTTGTTTGATGGCATGTACCTCGGCATAGGAGAAAGGCAGGGTCAACCCACCAATATAGCCGATTTTACCGGTTTTGGTTTGCTGGGCGGCTAAGGTTCCCAACGGATAAAAACCAACATGGAAGTTCCGGTCAATCACCCATAGATTTTCTGGTGCATCATCTGGCGCGGCATCCGATTCGCCAATGAAATAGACATCAGGGAACTCCTTGGCCAAGGTTTGAGTTTGACTCAAAAACTGCCCACCGTGGGTAAAGATGATGTTAAATCCATCATCAATATACTCGCGCATGACTCGTTCCACATCCGGCACGGCCACGCTCTCTGAGTAAGCAGTCTTAACACCCAAGTCAGACTGCACCGAGGTTAGGCCGATATAACCAAGCGTGTTGTAGTCGGCATCGGTAATCACACCGGGGAAAATCGCCGCCATCTTGAATGTTTTGCCGGCCCCGTCGTCTGGGGCTGGTTCTGGGGTCGAATTGTTGCATTGGGTGGCAACTAACGAAAGTGCAATAAATAGAGCAAATAATTTAGCTAATTGTGTTATCATTTTTTGTTCCTTCCTTGTTCCTTGTTGCTTGTAATGGT
>JAUCGB010000144.1 GCA_030377895.1 Anaerolineales bacterium HSG24 | reverse complement strand
CCCTTATTGACCGTTAAATCGACTTTATTAAGAGCCGTAAATTTACCAGCCGTGCTTTCGTAGATTTTTACTATCTGATTGAGTTCAATCAGCGAATCGGTTTTTTTATGTCCGTTTTTGCCGTTACTTGCTTTATTTCGGCTGAACCAGCGTTTGAACATGATGTCCTCGTTCTCTTAAATTTATAGTTTTTTAGAAAAATTTGGGGTAGTCTTGCACATGTAGTGATGGGGAAATCCGGAGTGAATTGCAAGGCTTGCCTGCATGATGCGGCTATCAACGTAAGCCGAGACATGTAGCACATGCTTCAGCCTGTGCCGCACAGTCTAAAGACTGTGTTACGATATTATCTGTCGCACGTTAAGTTGATAGCCCATGATGCAAAGCAAGCTTTGCACTCCATTCCGGATTTCTCCATCTGCACCACTACCCAAGTTTGGAACTTGCGGGTAGCTAACTGATAACCTCACAACTCCTCTTTTAGTACCACATAAGGTACTCCTTGAGGAGAATAGTCTTGCAATAAATCACCCACCTCGAACGCGTCCTCAAACCTATCACCCGTAGTCGCAATGAAGGTGATGCGCCGTCGTCGTTCTGCAATAATCGGCGGGAGTTTATGGTATATTTTACCTAATGATAGCCGATAATACCACTCTTTGGCTCGTCGATGGTTCGGTTCGGTCGGGATCAGGTCATGCCGAGTGAGTAGCTCATGCCCTTCGATTGAGGCATAATAATGGATAGCCCATTTATCATTATCAAAGGATTGAGTAAAATAGAAGGCCAGCCAATCGAAATTGGGTGTTTGCGGGGGAGCTTTTTTAGCCGGTAAGCGATACCAGCCTTCGTCTTGCACCCGTTGCCAGTCGGTTTGATTGTTCATGACCGCAATCAGCACACGATCATCGGGATAGATAATCATAATTTTGGTGTCTTCTTAAATCCAACCGCTTTATGAACCACATACATTGGACGAGCTTTTACCTCATCATAAATACGGCCTAGATATTCGCCAATAATTCCCAACGAGATAAGTTGTACGCCGCCCAAAAATAGCACTGTGACCAAGGTGGTCGCCTGACCGCCAAATATCGCCTCACCACCAAACAAACGGGCCACAATAACGGCCAAGATGCTGATCACGCTTAATCCGGCCACGAAAAAACCAAGCACCATCGCCAGTTGTAACGGTACATGGCTGAAGCCAGTAATGGCGGTCACGGCAAACCTTAGCATGCGTCGGAACGGGTAGTTGGTCTCGCCCGCGAACCGTTCTTCGCGCACATACTCTACCCCAGTCTGTTTGAAACCGACCCAACTAGTCATGCCCCTAATAAAGCGATTTCGCTCCGGCATGTTTTTCATGGTATCCACTACTTTGCGATCCATCAGCCGAAAATCACCCGTATCAAGCGGAATATGAATATCGGTAATGCTATAGATAATCCGGTAAAAAGCCTTAGCTGTCCAGATTTTGAACCACGTTTCCCCTTTACGCTCGGAACGTTTGGCATAGATTACCATGTACCCCTCACGCCATTTTTCGATCATCTCCAGAATCAACTCTGGCGGGTCTTGCAAATCGGCATCAATCAAAACAATCGCCTCACCTTGAGCATAATCCATGCCCGCAGTTACGGCGATTTGATGCCCAAAATTCCGGGCAAAGTCAATATAATGGACACGAGGGTCTTGGGCATGGAGGTCAATCATCAAATCGAGCGTCCGGTCAGCACTGCCATCATTAATCAGCACCAACTCCCAACTTTCTTGGGTCTGCTCCATAACCTTGGTGATACGACGGTACAATTCGTTAAGATTGCCTTCTTCATTATAACAGGGGGCTACAATAGAATAATGGATGTTAGACATACAGGTGTTAAATATTCACGATTTAGGCATTGCGGTTTCTTGCCAACGCGTAATACCTAAATCGTAAATAATACGGTAACTAAGATAGATAAATGCTCCGATGGCCGCGCCAGAAGTATTAAAGATTAAATCATCAACATCACTGGCCCGACTAGGAATCATTAATTGCAAAATTTCAATCGTTAAACTGAGGATAAACCCACTGGCCATGACCTTGATTAGGGTATTTTGCCACTGTTTTTGATGGAGCAATCCCGCCAACCCCAAGCCTAGCGGAATAAAAACCACCACATTACCCACCACATCAATCATCAAATAGCGCGTAGTTCGGAGCGGATTTGTACAATTGGTAGTTAATAGGCAGGTTATCGCCGGAGTTTTTTGCGCCAACGGAATCAGGTTAATATCGTTTTTTAACGAATATCGCCAAGAATACAGGGTCATATACAGAAGCCATAAGGTGGTGAGTAGGGTCAGCAGCAACCACGGCCAGCGCATCAAAAACCTTTGTTGATTGTTCATAAATTTGGAAACTTTACGATAAGCCTACTTCCTTCCCTTTATAATTTAGGTATATACACTGATTAACTCGCATTTTAAATCAGATGTTATGGTGCCTTATTTTCATAAGCAACCTCTTTCCTCGTTTCGCATAGTTTCACCATGCGTGGTAAATTATAAACAATAAACTCCAATAATGCAAGCTCAAGACCATGCCCACAAATTGCTTCGCCATGTCATACTGAGTCAAAGGCGAAGCTACCCAAACGGAACAATACCCTTCGTACCAAAAATTGTCTACTCCTTCATTTCTTGGTAAACTATGCACTTATGTCCACAACATTAAATACAACCCAAGATATTGTTCTCTCTGAGTCGGAGGTCGTCTCAAAACCGTTGCGACCACGGCGTACAATCAACAATCTCACCATCGCCCTGCTTGGCCTGATGATGGCGATTGGCGGTCAATACCTTTTCAGCCAAGACCAATTTTGGGACGGTTTGCTACTATATGGTATCGCCGTTATCTTGTTTGTCAAGGGAGTCTCCCATCAATTAAAACCAGCGTTAGAATTTGCATCTAGCGATTTTAGACTGGGGTTAGCCACCGGATGGCGGCAAAATGTCGGATTGTGGCTGGTCGTCATCGCAATCGGTATCTCCTTGTTAGCCTACCGATTTTTTTCTGACACGAGTAACTATCCGCAAGGATGGTGGCTCTATTTGGGCAGTATCCTACTTTTCATCAGCGGAGTCATCACCATGACCAAGGGAGATAATCCGCTCACCGAGCTAAAACGGCTCATCCCCAATCGACAAATTGCCCTAATGTTGAGTGTGATCCTGTTGATTGCCATATTCATGCGGCTCTACAATTTTTACGAACAACCCTTTGGAATATGGTTCGATGAGGCAGCGGCAGGGATACAGGCTCGATTGATTGTGACTGACCCGAATTATCGTCCGATATTTTTTACCCCCATCAACGTAACAGGTCATCTACTGCGTCTCTATGCCTTTGCCCTAGAGAATTTCGGCGACACAGTTCAGGCCATGCGACTGGTCAGTGTGGCCTTTGGTTTGAGCGCGGTCATCGCCGCCTATCTATTTGGGCGAGAATTGCATGGGCCTAACTTTGGCCTGATATTGGCCTTGCTACTGGCCGTTATGCGCTGGCATATCAACTTTAGCCGAATCGCCATGACTGGTATCGACGCACCATTTTTCGAGTTGATTAGTCTCTTCTTTTTGGTACGATTAGCTAAATATGGCCGCTTGCGGGACGCGCTTTGTGTAGGAGTAGCCCTAGCGTTTGGCCTGACCTTTTACACGGCCTTTCGACTTTATATCGCGGCGCTAGTTGCCTTTGTGGTTATTGGCGGCATAATATGGTCATACTACCTCGTAAAACTCATGAAACAGAGAGGGTGGCCGGTTTATATCCTGAATCTGCTGATTATATTATTAGCTATGATCATGGTTCTTGTACCCGTTCTTCGTTTTATGCAAGATAATCCTGAAAAATTCTGGTATCGAATACAACAAACCTCGATCCTGACCAAACGAGATCAAGCCGATTTACAGACTGCCGTATGGAATACGACCAGCAAACATCTCATGATGTTCAATGTGCATGGCGATAATAATGGGCGACATAATTTACCCGGTGCGCCCATGCTCGACCCGCTAACGGGGGTGTTGATGGTGTTAGGCTTTGGCCTCGCCATAGTCAACATTCGGCAACCGATTAACCTGTTTTTTCTGATTTTATTTCCTACCACCATCGCCGGAGGTATCCTCAGTCTTGACTTTGAAGCGCCACAATCCTTGCGCTCTATTGGCGTTATTCCGGTGGTGATTTATCTAAGTGGCCTGAGTTTTTATACCCTTGGGCGAGAAGCTCAACACTCCTTGAAACCGTTGTCTGCTTGGTGGCTGACGGTTCCGACGGCGTTACTGGTTGGCTATCTGTTTTACAGCAACGCCAGCACCTATTTAATCGACCAAGCCGATGAGTTCGCGTCATGGAACGCCTTCTCTACTCCAGAGACGATTGCCGGTCATAAAATGGCTGAACTTGGCCCTAACTATATATACTATAGTTCCCCATTTTTGACCAATCATCCGGCCACTCGTTTTCTGGCTCCCGAGGCCAAAAATCAACACCGTCTGACCCTGCCCGACCCGTTGCCAATCCGAGAACCCCCGACTTATCCGGTGGCTCTGTTTATCCATCCCGATGATAAATGGATATTTGACCAAGCGACTAGGCTTTATCCTCAAGCCCAGTTTGATATTGTTTCTAATGAAATAGGTGGTAGCCCGTCAGTGCTTTATTTTGCCAATCTCTCCCCGACCAACATCGCCAATATACAGGGACTTGAGCTAACCTATCACCCACTGAATGAGAATGACCAGTTTGCGCCACCGATTCAAGTCCCCCATATTTCAGTTAATTGGCCGGATGAGATTCCGCCTATGGTACAAGAAAATTTCGGCTCAGAGTTTCGGGCTGAGTGGAAGGGGGTGCTATACGTCCCGCGATATGGGCCATATAGTTTCCGATTGGTCACGCCTGTCGGTGGCATGCTAGAGGTCGATGGCAACCTGTTGTTAGAGGGAAGCGGCGAGCAGGTGACGGGTCTCCCCTTAGCCCAAGGCAACCATGCGTTGCGAGTCGTGGCCGATGGCGGCGCGGGGCAAGTGGCCTTGTATAGTCAACCCTCCGGTGAGCCAGAGTCGATTATTCCCCAATGGTCGCTCTATCGCTCGCCCGTCAGCGTGCATGGTCTGCTAGGGTCTTATTATCCAAACGATAACTGGGCCGGTCAACCAGCCTTGCAACGGATTGATCCATTTTTAGACATTTATTTCCATTTTACACCGCTTAATCGTCCCTACAGCGTTATTTGGACTGGGTCGCTCATCGCCCCGCAAAATGGGGTCTATAGTCTGGGACTAAACGCCGTCACCGAAGCGGAACTGTTCATCAATGGTCAGTCGCTACTCAAAACCAGTATCCCCAACCAAACCTTTGAAGGCTCACTCCCCCTTGAGGCCGGACTGCATGAGCTAGAGGTGCGCTATAAGGACACCTCGGATCGTTCCCGAATCCATCTTTATTGGGTTCCGCCATCGGGCAATTTTGAACCGATTCCGACTGAGAATCTATGGCCGCCCTTTGGTGACTACACCCCGCCCGTCGAGCAAATGCCCGTCCCTGCGGTGGAGATGAAACCGTTGACCCTCGAATGGATTACTACCATCGGCGGGCAGGGCAATGCTTTGGGCCTGTTCAACGAGCCGCGTGATGTGGCGGTGCTTTCGAATGGCAATCTGGTGGTGGCAGACACAGTCAACAAACGAGTCCAGATTCTCGACTCGTTTGGCAATCCCCTCTTAGAACTAACCGGCGAACCTGCCGATCCATTTGAAGAACCTCTGGCCGTCGTTGTAACCGCTCAGGATGAGATTTTGATTTTAGATTCGACTCTGCAATGGATCTATAAATATGACCAAAATGGGGCATTATTAGCCCATTTTGGTGGCCCCGAAGCCCGACTATTTCATCCTCGCGGTCTCACCCTTTTACAGGACGGGATAATCGCCATTGCCGACACGGGGAGCGCTCGTATCGCCATGTTTGCACCCGATGGCAGTTTACGGGGCAGTATCGGCGGTTTGGGGGATGGGCCGGGTCAACTGAACGAGCCAACCGATGTCATCCAAGACGACATCGGCAGTTATTACATCGCCGAGGCCGAGAACAATCGCATCCAACGGTTGGGTGTGAATGGTACGCCCATGAACCAATGGAATCTGCCGCCGACCTACGCCTACGATGGGCCACATCTGGCCTTCGCTCCAGATGGTTCTATCTTTACCACCGAATCGCAAAGCCGTTCCTTGATGCGATACACCCCAGATGGAAATTTAATTCAAATGTGGCAAAATATCGGCCCGGTTGGATTTATTAGTCCGTTGGGTATCTATTTTGATGAGGCGACCAATCGGCTCTACCTGACCGATATTTCAACCCATCAACTCTACGTTTTTGAACTTCGTGAGGAGTGAAACATGACTCAACAATACAAAACTTACCTCCCATCGCCCATCGGATTATTAGAGATTATCGGCACCGCGCAGGCCATCACCGAGATTCGGTTTGTGTCTGACGATGGCACCACATCGCATCAGCATGACGCGCCACAAGCTGACCTGCCTCAAGTAGTGGAACAGTGTCGCACTGAGTTGATTGAATATTTTGCCGGACAACGTCAACGCTTCTCGGTGGCCTTAGCTCTACATGGCACACCATTTCAGCAACAGGTGTGGCAAAAATTGCTCGATATTCCGCATGGTCACACCTCAACCTATTTGGCTATCTCGAAGCAGATCAACAACGAAAAGGCGATTCGAGCGGTGGGGCAAGCCAACGGGCGCAACCCTATCGGCATCATCATCCCCTGCCATCGGGTGGTGGGCAGTGACCATACCTTAACTGGCTACGCAGGCGGGTTATGGCGTAAAAAGTGGCTCCTTGAGCATGAAAAGGC
>JAUCGB010000143.1 GCA_030377895.1 Anaerolineales bacterium HSG24 | reverse complement strand
TAATATCGTAGCACAGTCTTTAGACTGTGCCGCACAGTCTAAAGCATGTGCTACATATAATATCGTAGCACAGTCTAAAGACTGTGCCGCACAGGCTGAAGCATGTGCGGCAGATAATATCGTAGCACAGTCTTTAGACTGTGCCGCACAGGCTGAAGCATGTGCTACATGTCTCGGCTTGGAGTGCAAAGCTCGCTTTGCCCGCTTAACTACAACGGATACTTAACTGCGGAACGGATGGTTTTCATCCGTATATAATTACTGTAAATGGTAAAAAATTCTATTATTGACGGAATATATCCGTTGAGTTTTGAAGTATCCGTTGTAGTGTTCCCGCCAAAGATTCCGTTAGCATCAGGAACATTTGTTCAGTTTGGCTATCAACTTAATGTGCTACAGATAATATCGTAGCACAGTCTTTAGACTGTGCCGCACAGGCTAAAGCATGTGCTACATATAATATCGTAGCACAGTCTTTAGACTGTGCCGCACAGGCTGAAGCATGTGCGACAGATAATATCGTAGCACAGTCTTTAGACTGTGCCGCACAGGCTAAAGCATGTGCTACAGATAATATCGTAGCACAGTCTTTAGACTGTGCCGCACAGGCTAAAGCATGTGCTACAGATAATATCGTAGCACAGTCTTTAGACTGTGCCGCACAGGCTGAAGCATGTGCTACATGTCTCGGCTTACGTTGATAGCCTTCAGTTTGCAACACTGCCAAAAAAAGGATAAAACATAGATGACCGACTATCAAGCAATCTTTCAAAACAGCCCGGTCGGGTTATTCCAGAGCAGTCCGACTGGCCAATATCTAACCGTCAACCAAGCCTTAGCCGAGCTGTACGGCTACGACTCACCGACCCAACTGCATACCGAGTTGACCAATATTGGTCGGCAATTGTATGTTGACTCGGCTCGTGGGGCTGAGTTTGCCCATGCCTGCGCTCAGACAGGCTCGGTGCGTAACTTCGAGTCTCAGGTTTTTCGTCGGGATGGTTCGATAATTTGGATTGCCGAGAGCGCGCATCGGGTGTACAACGAGGCTGGTCAACTGGCTTATTACGAAGGGGTAGTGCAGGATATTACGGCCCAAAAAGCCCTTAGCCAAGCCAGCCAACAGCGAAGCGAGCGGTTACAAACTGCGGCCGAGGTGGCTCGTGCGGCTAGTTCTATTTTAGACACCCCTAGCCTTATTGAACGCTCGGTTAATCTGATTAAGGAGCAGTTTGATTATTATTATGTGGGTATGTTTTTGGTTGAGGCAGAATGGGCCGTGCTAAAGGCCGGCACGGGCGAGGCCGGGCAACGTCAGCTTGATCGGGGCCACCGGCTTAAGCTGGGCGGTGGCTCGATGATTGGCTGGAGTGTGGAGCATCGGCAAGCCAAGATTGCCCTCGATGTGGGGGCGGAGGCGGTTCATTTTAAGAACCCCGATCTACCTCACACTCGCAGTGAGATGGCCTTGCCCTTGATGAGCCGTGATGAGGTGATGGGCGCGCTGACAATCCAGAGTGTGCAGGCTCAGGCTTTTTCTGATGAGGATATTATGCTGTTGCAGACCATGGCTGATCAGTTGGCTAATGCCATAAAAAACGCACAACTGTTTGAACATGCCGCCTTAGCCCAACAAAACGCAGAGGCCCGCTTGGCCGAGAGTGAGGCTCTGCAACAACTAAGCCGCTCGTTGGCTGCTACCCTTGATTTAACCGAGATTGGTACTATTTTTGGACAGGGCTGTTTGAACCAGCTAAAACAGGCCCATATATTGGTAGCCCTGCTCGACCCGCCTAACCTGCCGCAAGCGATTAGTGGGGTAGGTGTATCGGCAGAACAACTGACCCAATGGCAAACCAGCCTGACCAGCCAGCCCGCCCGATCCCTTGCTCTGGCCCGCATGATGAAAACCGGCCAACCAGCCGAATTAGATTCGCCCATGGCCAGCTTGACCGGCTCCGATTACTCGGCTTGGCCCGAACCTGTGGCCCAAGCGAGGCTGTTGCCTATATCGCTCCGACAACAACTGATTGGCCTGATTGAGTTTGGCTTTCCCTCTGCCCAACCGCCTTGGCCCAAATCCCTGCACTGGCTGTTGCAGGCTTTTATTGATCAACTCGCCCTCGCCCTTGATAACGCTAAACGATACCAAGCCAGCCAGCGGGCCAGATATCGGGCCGATTTGCTGAAAAAGATTACCACCCGCGTCCGAGCCGAAACCAATGTCGAGCCAATCTTGCAAACCGCTGTCGCCGAAATTAGCCAAGCCCTCGGCGGCCAAGCCGCTTTTATAACTCTAAAAGAGTAGAATGGGGAATTTGGGAATTAGGAATTGGGAATTAAGAGGAGTGCAAAGCTTGCTTTGCCCGCAAGGAATATCGTAACACAGTCTTTAGACTGTGCGGCACAGGCTGAAGCATGTGCTACATGTCTCGGCTTACGTTGATAGCCGACATAGCCTGAGCCTGTCGAAGGCCATGTTCCCCCCATGTTCCCAATCCCAAATTGAGAACATGGCAAGAAAACCTAATTCTTAATTCCTAACTCCTAATTCCTAACTCCTAATTCCTAACTCCTAATTCATAATTCATAATCCATAATTCATAATCCATAATTCATAATTACAGGTAGCGACCGACTATGAAACCGTTAACCGTCATCCAGTTTTTTAGCCAGCAAATAACCAAAAACAAACCGATAGAGGCCGTTTTAATCGACCTTACCGCACACCTGAGCCAGCAATGGGGCATTCATCAGTTAGCCTTATACTTAGCCCAACCCCCCGAGCCAACGTTCCAGCCGTTGTTTCACGCTCCGCAAAACCAACCACCCGTATTGGCCGCGCAACTGCCACAGCTTCTCAAATCACCCACCCCGCACCACACTGAAACTGGCCTACTGCTACCCATGTGGTATGCCGATGCGCTGTGGGGAGCTATTGGCCTTTCGCCTGAGCCACCTTCGTCTAGCCAAGCGGTTTGGCCGGTGCTGGCCGACCTCCTTAGTGGCTGGCTCGGACAACAAATCAAGCTCAATCAACAGCCCGCCGAGACAACATCTCACACCGTTACAGCAACTTCCCAAGCCAAACCAGCCCTCAGCTACCAATACAACCCCCACCGATCCCAACCTCTTCAGCCCCACATCAACCCACCAGCAACCGATTCCCCCCTCAGCCCGATAGTTTTGCAAGGAAAAACAATCGGCCAAATTGGACTAATCAGCCAGCCAAGCCAGTGGAGCGAGGCCGATCAACAGCTACTCGATGAGGTCAGCCAACAGACCAGCCAAGCCATTGAGAACGCCCGCCTGTTGGCCGAAACCAGCGCCCGCACCCAAGAAACCGAAAGCCTGTTTCAGGTAAGCCGCGCCCTGGTTGAGGCTAACACACTAGACGAGATTTACCAACTGGTTATCGAGACCGTAAAAGCCACCGACATCGACCGCGTGTCGATTTCCCTCCTAGACCGTAATCAGGAAGGCCAAATCGAAACGACCTGGATAGCGGCCACATGGGATCGTGACCCAAGCAAACAAAGCCCGGTCGGAACTCGTTTCAGTGCCAAAAACTTTGGCCTAGTCCACACCTTCGCTCGCCCCCCCTTCCATCCCCTCATCTCCGAAGACCTCAGCAACCCTGTCCAGCCCGACCCCCGCCTAGATGAGGCGTTTCGGCTTTTTGTGTCCAAAAATCTAGCCATGCAAACAATGTTTTCAGTGCCCATGTTCTTGGGCAGCGAATACAAAGGGGTCATGTCGATATATACCCGCCGCCCCCACCATTATAGCCAGCACCATATCCGGCTTTACCAACTGTTGGCCGACCAAGCCATTATCTCTGTCGAAAACCATATTTTGCTGGCTCAAATGGAAAGAGCGTTACACGAGACCGAAGCCCTGTATCAGACCAGCCGAGCTTTTAACACGGTACAAGACCCGGTTGCTTTGCTACAAACGCTGGTGCGCTATTTGCGTTCAGCAGGCTCACCGGATGGTTCGGCATCGGACGATTCGACATCGGATGGTTCGACATCCGATGGTTCGACATCCGATGGTTCGACATCCAACGGTTCGACAGGCTCATCGGACGGTTCGGCATCGGACGGTTCGACATCCAACGGTTCGGCAGGCTCACCGGATGGTTTGGTGGCCGACGAGATTGATTTAGTAGCTCTAAGCCGGTGGAATAGGCGGCTAAAATCAGGCCAGTCACCGACCGGCTTGCGCTGGTCGGTTTGTTGGCGGGCTCCGGATCAGTCTCAAACCGAACCTGTCGATCTAACGGTGGGCAATTTTCCCTTTATCGCTCAGTTGACCGCCACCGAGCCAGCCCAGTTTGAGTCTCCACCTTCACCTTCTCAAGGTTGGTCGGAGCCATTCCAGCAGGTTCAACAGTTGCGCTACTGGCCCTTAAACGTGGGCGGTAACTGGTTGGGCGGTTTGTGGCTGGGCAGTAGACAAGCCGACTTTTCCCTCTCAGCCACGCTACACCAGCAGTTACGCACCCTCAGCGGACAAGTGGCGGTGGTGTGGCAAAACCTCGATTTAGTCGCCCGTACTCAATACAACCTCTACCGCACCGGCCTACTGTCCGAGCTTGGTGAGGCACTGCTGGCCGCCGACCGAGCCAGCATGATCTACGAGGCATGTTTGGCCGCTATCGCCCGCACCGAGCCTGATCAAGCTCTGATATTTATAACCGCAGAGCAGGCCGAGGGGCAACCCTTGGAGCTTGTCGGGCGGTGGGTCAACGAAGCGGGCGAATCAGCCGAATCGCCTACCCTTGGACAACAGTTTTCTCAAGCCAGTTTGGGGCTGTTGCCGCTCGTGGCAGACGGTAGTATTGAGCAAATAGATTCTATCTCCAGCAACGAGCAATTAACCAATCAAACCAAACAAATCCTCAACCTCATGGGACTCAGTGCGATTTTAATACTCCCGCTCTGGGTTCGCCGCAAAGTAGGCGGCCTGCTGCTGGTGGGAGTAGGTTCAGTAGCGGAAAGAGGTCATGCTTTTGAGGAGCAAAAAGTAGCCCTGTGCGAAGACATAGCTCGGCGTGCCTCCGACGCGCTCGAATATCAACGCGTTTTCGACGAAGCCAACTATCGAGCCAAACTGCTAGAGACCACTGCGGAAATCTCCGAGACGGCCACCGCCTCGCTCGATTTAACCGTCCTCCTACCCCAAACCGTCGATCTCATTCGAGACCGGCTAGACTTCTATCAAGTCTCTATATTTTTGGTTGATGATTATCAGCGGTACGCGGTATTGGCCGCCTCCACCGGCACAGTCGGACAGACCATGCTGGCTCGTCGGCACAAACTAGCCGTAGGCGGGCAAAGTATCGTCGGCACAGCCACTGGCGGCGGTGAAGCCCACATCGCCCTAGATGTGGGAGAAGATGCCGTCCATTTTAACAATCCCCTCCTACCCCATACCCGCAGTGAGATGGCCCTCCCCCTGTTAGCTCGAGGTCTGGTTATTGGCGCGCTCGATGTGCAAAGCACCGAAGCCGGAGCCTTCACCGAAAGCGACATCACCATTTTACAGTCGATGGCTAATCAACTCGCCAACGCCATCGAAGCAGCCCGCGCTTTTCAAGAATCCCGAGTAGCCCTAGAAGAGGTCAACAAACTGCATCAACATTATCTCCGCGAAGCCTGGGGCGGTTTTATGCAGGAGCAACAAGGGGCGTTGCAATATCGGCTGGATCATTCTTTTATTTCAGCTGATCAGTCAAACGATCAGTCAGCCGATCAATCAGGCGATCAATCAAGCGGTGACACCGAATCACTCGAATCGCTCGAATCGCTCAATCAAAGAATCGAAGAATCAATCGCCAGCGGCTCGATGGTGGTAGCCGAGTTGGATTCAGAAAGTAATCACCAGCAAGTAGTGCAACCGCTCATGCTACGTGGTCAAACAGCCATAGGCGCGCTCGATTTGGTAATTGACCCAACCGATGAAGGCTGGGACGAAGATAACTTCCGCATTATCGAAGCGGTAGCTAGTCAAGCTACCCAAGCCTTGGAGCAAGCCCGACTGTTTGAGCAAACTCAATCAGCCCGTGAGGAAGCCGAAGCACTCTACAAAGTAGTACGGACTCTCGTTAGCATCGACGAAGAACAAGAGTTATACGAGGCCCTGCTAGAAGCATTATTAGGCGCGCTCGGTCTACAATGTGGCGGCATCATCATGCTCGACGAGCCATTACCAATAAAGATAGAGACAAAAACCGCGCCGGATGAGCTTGTCAGCGATTCATCCTCTTCATCCTCTTCATCTTCAACATCCTCAACATCTTCAACATCCTCAAGAAACACGCCCTCACCTCAAACCCTCACCAGCCGTTCAGTAGCCCTATTTCTCAACAGCCAGCCCATCCCCCGCGCCATCACCCCCAGCCGCAAATACACCCAACTCTTCCAACAACTAGCCAGCCAGCCAGAGCCGCTCATGATCATGAACGCCCCCCACAACGAATGGCTGGCGACCCTGCAAAGCGCGCTAATAAAATACGATGTGCGGGCCATGCTGGTCGTTCCCATCATCATCAACGAGCAACTCGTGGGCGCAGTTCGGGCAGAAGTGCGCGGCCAGAGTTACCAATTTGGCGAGCGCGAAATCAATCTAGCCACGGCCATGGTCAACCAACTAGCCATCAGCCTACAAAACCATCGCCTCTTAGCCGAAACCAAACGCCGCGCCGTCCAACTCCAAACCAGCGCAGACGTTGGTCGAGTGGCTACCTCCATCCTCGACCAAGACGACATGCTCAACCAAGCTGTCGAGCTGATCAAAGAGCGGTTTGGTTTTTATCATGTACAAGTCTTTCTAATAGACCCACTCAGCCAATACGCCGTCCTCCGCCACAGCACCGGCGAGCTAGGTAGTCGCCTACTCATGCTCAAGCACAAAGTAGCAATCGGCAGCAGCTCCGTCATCGGCCAAGTAACCGACAGTCGCGAATCGCTCGTTCTACGGCTCGGCGACACCGAAGATTTTAACAATCAGGCCGACCTTCGAAACAGCGACAGTGGCGGTTTAG
>JAUCGB010000142.1 GCA_030377895.1 Anaerolineales bacterium HSG24 | reverse complement strand
TTACTCATTATTGCGGGTTATTGATTTTCTTTTTCTTTTTGTGCTTGAGCAATAATCTCGCTCACAACATGACTGGGAACAGGTTCGTAATGGGACAGTTTTAAGGTGTAAACCCCGCGCCCTTGGGTGATGGAGCGGAGGTCGGTTGAGTAGCGTTGAACCTCTGCTAAGGGAATTTGGCCGGTGATAATGGTGTGACCACGCACCTGATCCATGCCCGACATACGACCTCGTTTAGTGCTCATATCGCTGGTTACGTCGCCAGTATACTCTTCTGGAATTGTAACAGCAATCTCCATAATCGGTTCTAATATGGTTGGCCCGGCGATTTTGAAGGCTTTCTTAAAGGCTTCTCGTCCGGCGATTTGGAAGGCGATATCTTTGGAGTCTACAGGGTGTTCTTTACCATCAAAAACGATGGCTTTAACATCAACCACCGGATAACTGGCGATAACGCCTTGCTCCAGGATTTGCCGAATCCCTTTCTCAATCGAGGGTAAGAAGGGCTGAGAGATTGATCCGCCAAAGATTTCACTCTTATATTCAAACCCTTCACCCCGTTCTAATGGCTCAACTCGCATGTGAACTTCTCCAAACTGGCCTGCTCCACCTGACTGCTTTTTGTGTCGATAGCTGGCTTTGCCTATTTTGCTGATAGTTTCCATGTAGGGTACTTTGGGGACAGCGGTTTCGACGTTGAGGCCAAACCGATTTTGCATCCGTTTCACCCCAATCATAACATGGGTCTCTCCCATGCCTTCAAAGATGGTTTGGCGAGTTGCTCTTTCATACCGATATTTCAGGGTTAAATCTTCTTCGGTGATGCGGGTTAGACTTGGCCCTAGTTTTGCAGAGTCGGCTTGGGTAACAGGGGTCACAGCCACGCCATAGACAGGATCGGGTAAGTCAAAAATAGGAATGGTAAGGAGGTGTGATTTTTCTGACAACACATCACCTGTTTTGGTTTCGTTTAACTTCACCGCGCCCACAATATCTCCGGCAAAGGCGGTTTTGATGTTAACTTGTTCTTTGCCGCGAGATATGAACATACCCGCAATGCGTTCTTCACGGTCAATACGGGTATTGGTCAGTCGAGAATCACCCGAAAATGTGCCAGACCAAATTCGCATGTAACTTAAGCGACCATACTGATCATTAACGGTTTTGAATACTTGAGCCGCGAACGGGCCATCGTCGGCATTGCTCAACACCTCTTCCTCACCCGATTTGGTATTGGTGGCGGTTACTTCGCTCGATTCTGGATGGGGAAACATCTTGATAACCTCGTTCATAAAGCTACGCACGGCGATGTTTTCCGTGGCTGAACCACAAAAAACGGGAATAACTCGCCGATTCCGTAACCCCATGCGTAACCCATAGGCGATTTCCTCTTCAGTCAGGGTTTCTTCATCAAAATATTTGTTCATCAGGTCGTCGTCTCCCTCTGCCGCAAACTCGACCAGTTCAAAACGTAACGATTCGACTTCCTCAGCCATATCGACCGGATAATCACCACCCTTGCCTGTTCCTGTGTGGGCTTTTTGGGTGATTAAATCAACCAAACCGACAAACGTTTCATCATCCCGAATCGGAAGCCCCATCGGGACAAAAGTGGCATCAAACGTATCGCGAAGTTCGGTAATGATAGCCTGATAATTGACATTTGGCCGATCCATCTTGTTTAAGAAGATAGCAATCGGTTTGTCAACCTCTTTTGCCATTTGCCAAGCCAGTTGCGTCCCCACCTCGATACCGGAGGAGGCATCCATCACGATGACCGCGGTATCAGCGACATGGAGACCGCTTAACATTTCGCCCTGATAATCGGCATATCCGGGCGCATCCAAAATATTAATCTTATGATCTTTCAATTCACTATGAATAATAGAAAGATTCAATGACATGGTTCGATTAATCTCTTCCTCATCGAAATCTGAGATAGTATTCACATCTTCGACACGTCCAAGACGACTGCTTATGCCAGTATTATATACCATTGCCTCTGCAAGAGAGGTTTTGCCACAACCACTGTGGCCTAATAGAACAATATTACGAATTGTATCAGTTGTATACTGTTTGCTCATTCAAGACCTCTTTAAGGGGCTACCTTTGCCCATGATTTTTCGTACAAGCTACGTATTTTAATGTAATCGGCAAGGATTGTCAAAAGGGTAGAAATTGGTACGTGAGGCGCGAAGCGTATTGCCTCTCGTTCCCAAACGCTATTCGACAAATTTTTGACTACTCAGTATACAAACTTGGTAGCCACCGCTTATAGTAAAAATCGCTATCCTCATTATTATTCAAGCGAGCCATCACCTCAAACAGCCACAAATCGAGATGACTATCATGGCTATCTAAGCGAGGGAAAGGATTGTCGTACCCTTCGGTCAGGGCTTTGCCAGTGTAATCTAACATGCCCAAAGCCAGTTCGGGGATGCCGACATGGCGCACCCCATCTTTTTGCATGAGCGTCTCGGTAAGGCAGGCCATCATCACCCCACTGGGGATGAAAGAGAGCGCACGCGTCCGCATCATGGGCAGAAAAATATCCAGCACCAAATTGTCCGTGCCGTAAGCCTCACGGGTCGCTTGTTGGATGGTCAGTTTGGGCAGGTAAAGACTGGTCGAGTAGGCTCCTTGGCGGCCATATTCGGGCTGATTCGGATCGCGGCTGATGTTGTCTAAACTGCCTCGCCAATCGGGGTCTGCTTTATGTTGAC
Organism: Anaerolineales bacterium HSG24; assembly: GCA_030377895.1. Classification (GTDB taxonomy): domain Bacteria; phylum Chloroflexota; class Anaerolineae; order 4572-78; family J111; genus JAUCGB01. Next base: position 4,339 of record JAUCGB010000142.1, on the reverse strand, counting down.
GAGGTTAACCTGCTTGACGACCATGTGGTTGATCTGCTACTCGACTCCGCCGCGATGGGGGTTAACGTGGTCGAGCGAGAAAGCATCAGCTTTAGCCATCCGTCTCGCTTCATTTTAGTCGGCACCATGAATCCCGAAGAAGGGGATTTACGCCCCCAACTATTAGACCGTTTCTCTCTTTGTGTTGATATTCAAAGCATTTCTGATGCAGAATCTCGTATGAAAATCCTAGAGCGAACCTTGCTGTTTGAGCGAAGCCCGCAAGAATTTTCTGAAAGATGGTATCCACAAGAACAAACGTTGTCTGAAAAAATCATCCAAGCCCGTGAGTTATTACCAAATGTTATCTATACTCAGCGTGACATATACACCGTGGCCGAGTTGATGGCTGAAATGAAGGTTGATGGTCATCGCGGCGACATTGTGATTCTGAAAACTGCTCTAGCCCATGCTGCCTTCCTCGGACGAGATAGAGTCACCCTAGAAGATATTCTGACTGCGGCGGAGTTGGCTTTGCCCCATCGCTTGAAACGATTGCCATTCCAAGACACCGCGGCCGAGTTCCAAGAACTGTCGGAACGGTTGCAACAGATTCGGCAAGAGTCCCAAGATAAGGTTGACCAGATTACCGAAACCTCTGATACCAGTGGCACACAGAAAAAAAAAACGACGGTGAATCAGTAGAAAGCGATTCTAGCGACCTGTCTCCTCCCCTTGGGTCGCCCCCGCCCTCTGACATCGCCGACCCCGCGTCGGGTGACAAAAGTCAAGCCAACACGCATGTTGATATTGGTCAAGATTTTGCCACCCGACGCTTGCAAACCCCGCTTGATAAGATGACTCGCCACTCATCTGGCAAACGTAGTTACACCAAAACCGACCGCAAACGAGGCCGATACATTCGAGCCAAAGTGCCACATGGCAAGTCGCGTGATTTGGCCTTTGATGCGACTTTGCGCGCCGCCGCGCCCCATCAATCAAAACGAGACCGTTCTGAGCGTGCCCTAGTGGTTGAAAGTGACGATATTAGAGACAAAGTGCGCGTCCGTCGAGCGGCAAACTTGATTATGTTTGTGGTCGATGCTAGTTGGAGCATGGCTGCCGCCGAGCGCATGGAGGCGACCAAAGGGGCGATTATGAGCCTGTTGATGGATGCCTACCAACGCCGTGACCAAGTGGGGTTAATCGTCTTTCAAAAAGAGCAGGCCACCTTGATTATGCCTCCCACCTCCAGCGTTGAGTTAGCAAAAAAGGCGCTGGCCGATATTCCTGTAGGCGGTAAAACGCCTCTTTCGTCGGGTCTTTTGTTGGCCCATCAAGTCATGACACGCCAAATTCGTCTCCAACCCGATATTATGCCCATGATGATTTTGCTGACCGATGGAGCGGGCAACGTATCGATATCGAACTTGCCAGCTCAACAAGAGGCCCACAGCGCGGCCAAGATGATTCGAGAGGAGTCGGTTCGCTCGGTGGTGATTAACATGGAGCATGCCAGTTTTGACCGAGGATTGGCTCAGTCGCTCGCCGACGAGTTGGATGCAACCTGCTACAACTTAGGTCAATTGAGAGCCGACACGATTTACGAGACGGTCAAAGTGGAGTTGGATCGATAGCTGGACGCGCTTCCAGTGCTGTATCACCAGCTCATGATTTTTGGAGAAGTTGGCATGACTACTCAGTATCCGACAGAAAAGTTAGCAATAACTAATTAGCACAGAGTTTCAGGTAGTGTTGACCTGTTGACTGATAGCCTTGGGCTAAAGCCACAAGGCTAAAAGCTCAAGACCGCTAAAAGCGGCCTAAATAGCTGGCTTCAGCCTGCTTTAGCTTTTAGCATCGGGATTGATTCCGATGCGTCATCAGTCAAGATAACAACACTACAGAGTTTCACAGAGGAAGACGGAGATTCACAGAGAAAAAGCATTTATTTTTTCCTCTGTGCCCCTCTGTGCATCTCTGTGAAACTCTGTGTTCCTGTTTTAGCTTTTCCCAAACTACTTTGTCGGGTAGCAAGGCATGACTAAAATGACTACAGAGTTCGTTATTAGAGCGGCACAGTCTGAAGATGCATCCAATCTGACCGATTTAATTCGGGGATTAGGAATTTTTGCCTATTTTGAATCAGAAGAAGAGGCCACCACAATGGCCCGGATTGAGCAATATTTGCACAAATATCTGGCTCAAGAAAACCACTCGATTTATGTGGTCGATACAGAGGCCAATATGATAGTCGGATATGTGGCCGTTCACTGGTTGACTTACCTGTTTCTTCCCGGCCCAGAGGGATACATTACCGAACTGTTTATCCTGTCGATGTATCGGGGCAAAGGGTTAGGCACTCGCCTGCTGTCCGAGGTGGAGATAGAGGCAAAAAAACGGGGAGTAGCGCGACTAACTCTCATCAACAACAACACCCGTGAATCGTATCAACGAGAGTTTTACAAAAAACAGGGCTGGCAGGCTCGTGAGCAGATGGTCAGCTTTGTTAAACTGCCAGCAGAGGACTAATTTTGATAGTCCTGCACATGTAGTGATCACCTACCCGCAAGTTCCAAACTTGCGGGTAGGTAACTGACATATATCACTACTTCTGCACCACTACCAAAATCTGTAGTTCGATGGATTGGAGAAATAGAGTTATGAAAAAATGGGAGTATTGTCAACTGGTGGTTAATCGGGCTACTCCGAACAACCCAAAGTCAAAACAGTTGGTTTTTTTAAGTGTTGACGAACTAAATATCCGACAAATTCGGAGTATTAGCCAAACAATCGCCCAACTGGGTATAGATGGTTGGGAACTGGTTAGCCACACTCAATCTCAAATCGTGGTAGAAGATGGTCTAGGCGGTTTTCCATGGACAGAATTTTTCACCTTCAAACGGCCCTTGGCCTAACTCGCCACAAGAGATTTTGAACATGCATAAAACTTCTGAGGCCAAATCTAGCCTCCATTTGCCGCATCCACATCATGAGTTTCGTATTACTCGCGATTCATCTGACCCACACCTCAAATAAACCAACTTTCCTGTTGCCAAAATCCACATCCAACCTTATCATGATAAACAGCAAGACGCGGGTTACATCCCGCGCCTTACGAAACTTTTTTTCTATGTTGTAGAGTAGGGCGTGATTCTCATGCCTTACTCATCCTTTTTGGATCGCCCGCGCTTCTGTTTTGGGAGCGTGGGCGGCATCTTGGTATGGGCGATTAACGCGTCCACATCATGCCGCAGACTTTTGAGCGTGACTTGAATCTCGTCTAAGTTCCGCATAATCTTGCGCCGTTCTTGCTTGGCTTGCTCATCGGACTCATGCTTGATGTAGGCATGCTGTAGCAGATGCCCGATAGCCATCTCGACGGTCAGGTCTTCCACTTTCCATTTGTTCAGTAGCTTTTTGATGGGTTCGGTACTCATCGGTTTTACCTCCTTTGTGAGAATTAAGAATTAGGAATTAGGAATTGCAGGTGAAGTATAATTCCTAATTCTTCCAGTTTAGAGATGTGAAATATCTCTAACACAGTTTTCACAGCAGTTGCTGTGTAACTAATGATAGCACAGCAACTGCTGTGCGTCAAATATGATAATTAATCATGGAACGTTTTGGTGAAAAATTAGCCGACTTACGACAACAACGTAGTTTGACCTTGCGTGAGTTAGGAGATATGCTCGGTGTCTATAACACCTATATCTCTCAACTAGAGAAAGGAAAACGTACCCCCAACGCGGCCATGATCTTAAAAATAGCCCGTTTGTTTGATGTGCCAACTGATATATTGATGAAGGATGAGCTAGATTTGGAGGATTAACATGACCAAACGAATCGAACTGAATAACCGCTTCAGCCGGACTTAACACCCTCGATGAGGTTTACCAATCCATGAAACGCAGGGCTGTTCAGTCCTCCGTTTTGTCACGCTACAAGCGTGACCTCCATACATCCATATCCGACCAAATTACTGTAGGTGACGCTTGTAGCGTCACTATTATGCCCATAAGAGTTAGAACTGAACAACCCTGCTATGAAACAGGTGGAGCGGGTCTCCTTGCGAAACTTTGATTTGTTTTATATTGACGTACCTTCCACGAGGAAAGCACGGTGTTTAAATTTAATCGATCCCCTGACAAAAAATAACCTTATAGAGGAGAATTTGTAATGATTACTCAACAACTATCACCCAAATTAGAATCGGCGATTAAGCCAATTTTAGCCAGCAATTCCCGCTTTGACATTTTTTCAGGATGTTTCCCTTGAAAGCGGGAACAGCTTACAAAGATATTTGCCTAAAATCTATTTACGTCTAAAGTATAGACATACATAGACATTAGAACTTAGT
>JAUCGB010000141.1 GCA_030377895.1 Anaerolineales bacterium HSG24 | reverse complement strand
GAAAAAGACCTTATCCTGATCAATCTCAGTGACATCGCCCACGATGGTAAACTCGCCTTCAAGCTGAATTGCTTCGGATGAGGTGCCAATCATCAGCAGAATTACCCCCGGTTCAACAATATATTTCATATTACGGTCATAAAAGCCGAACTGGTTGACGCTCAGTTCAAAGGTGATTGTTTTCGTTTCTTGCGGAGTCAGATGAATCCGTTTGAACCCTTTCAACTCCTTAACCGGCCTGATAACACTGGCCACGGCATCACGGGTATAAAGTTGGACAACTTCATCACCAGCATGTTGACCGACGTTGGTCAAGTCACATTGTACTGTCACCGTTTCACCGGCTTGGGCGGATGATTTATCGACTTGCAAGTTGCTCAGTTCAAACTGAGTGTAGCTGAGGCCATGTCCAAACGGCCATAACGGTTTGTTGCTCAGGTTGATGTAGGTTCCATTCCAATGAGAGCGTCCGCCGGATGGTTTATGGTTGTAGAAAATCGGCACTTGACCGACACTACGGGGGAAGGTCATGGGCAGTTTCCCACCGGGATTCACATCTCCAAACAGAACATCGGCCACCGCGGCCGCGCCCTCTTCACCGGGGAGCCATGCTTCAACGATGGCCGGAATATTCTCGGCAATCCAGTTGATGCTCAAGGGGCGACCATTGACCAACAGGACGATCACTGGTTTACCCGTCGCGGCCACAGTTTCAACTAGTTCTTGCTGTACACCTGTCAGATTTAGGTCGGCTCGGTCGCGAGATTCACCGCAGGTGCAGTCGTTGGTCAAGCCCGATTTACCGCCTACCACCACAATCGCCACGTCCGACTTTTCGGCGATGGTGACAACCTCGGCAAACCCCTCTTTTGAGTCGCCTAAGACCGAACAGCCTGCGGCGTAATGGATGGTCGTCTGATCTGACACTTTATCCTTTAAGCCATCCAATATGCTGATGATTGGCACAAAGTCATCAATCAACTCAAAACCATCCGGCACGGGCATGTCAAATACATTGTCCGCGTCTCGCATCTCGATCAAGGTTTCAATGTGGCAGGGATAGGCATAATCTCCGATGATATTCCGTACCGTGTCGGCATTAGGGCCAATAATGGCAATCGAATTGATGTTTTTGTCGAGCGGCAACAGGTTATCCTCGTTTTTAAGCAGAACGATTGATTTTTGGGCGATACGATAGGCCAAGTCACGCTGTTCGGGGCTGTCAAATACCGATTTAACGGACTCAACATCCACATAAGGGTTTTCAAATAGCCCCAATTCAAATTTGAGCTTTAACACTCGACCGACCACTTCATCCAACTTATTTTCAGCGACCATGTTCGATTCTATGGCCTCTTGTAAGGCGGCTGAATAACAGTCGGTACTGGGCAGTTCCACATCAATTCCGGCATGTAAGGCCATCGACGCGGCCTCGGTTTTTGAGCTAACGACTTGGTGATATTCTAACAATTGATTTACGGCAAAATAGTCCGAGACCACAATACCATCAAAGCCCCACTCTTCTCGGAGAATGTCGGTCAGCAACTCTTTTGAACCACCACAGGGAATGCCATCTAGCTCATGGTAGCCGTTCATGACCGATTTTAGCTTGGCCTCTTTGACTGCGGCCTCAAAGGGAAGCATAAAGACTTCGCGTAGTTCACGGGGTGCGAGATGTGGCGGAGCCCAGTTCATGCCACCTTCGGGCATGCCATAACCGACAAAATGTTTGGCCGTAGCGATAATACCGTCATGCCAATTGTCACCCTGTAGCCCCCTGACAAATGAGACTCCCATCTGCGAGACGAGGTATGGGTCTTCGCCAAAGGTTTCTTCCACTCGACCCCAACGTGGGTCACGACTGACATCAATCACTGGCGAAAGGCCCTGATGCGCGCCCGCAGCTCGCATTTGGATACGTACTACATTTGCCATCTCCTCAGCTAACTCCGGCTCCCAACTGCTGGCTACGCCAATTGTTTGGGGAAAACATGTGGCATTACGGGCCATGTAGCCGCTACAGCACTCCTCATGCATCATGGCTGGTATGCCCAAGCGGGTATTTTCGATAACATGGCGCTGAATAGCATTGGCTAATTTGGCTGAAGCAGTCGGGTCGAGGCTACTGGCTCCGGCGATACGGGTCACTTGTCCCAACCCGTTGGCACATAACTGCGTTGCCTTTTCGGACGAGAACTGCATATTGTCTAAAAGCTCAAAAACCCACAAACTTCCTAATTGAGCAATCTTCTCGTCAAGGGTCATGCGAGAAAGTAGATCAGCTACACGGTTAGCCACAGGCTGATTGGCATCTTGATAAATCGTTGTTTCTGTCATAGTTAACTCCATTGTTTCTGACGCTAACGGAATCTTTGGCGGGAACACTACAGCGGATACTTCAAAACTCAACGGATATATTTCGCCAACAACGGTATTTCTTTGCTATTTACAGTGATTATATGGCATGGTTCAAAATAGACCAAATCATCTTTACAAATTTCTTGACGATGTAGGTCACGCTTGTAGCGTGACAATAATCGTTCGCCTGTATTGCTGAGGTATTACGGCGTTTATTAAGCAAACTAGTGACGCTACAAGCGTCACCTACAGTGGTTTTATTTGTAAAGCAAATTCAACGGATAATGAACCATGCCGATTATATACGGGTGAAAACCATCCGTTCCGTAGTTAAGTATCCGTTGTAGTGTTGATTCCGGCTAAACCAAAGAAAAAGTTAGCATCAGCATTTTTTAGATAAATTGTTTGGGTAAAGAATGGGAAGTGGGGGAGGCTCACCCATTACTATCTACGAGGAATATTGGTGGCGCGAAGCGGCACTGATCGAAACATGCCAATCAGTGCCGCTTTACGTCACGTATCCTATTCTAAGCTTGGTCTAAACAAAAATCAAGGCATTTTATTCTTTAACCGACCCCATTGCAATCCCGCTCACAATAAATCTTGAGAAGACAAGATAGATGATAATGATGGGGACAATTGTAACCGCAAGTCCTAAATAGATAGATCCGAATTCAGTCCGATACGAATCACCACGTAAGGATTGGACTAACATGGGCAAGGTATATTTTTCGATAGATGTAATCAGAATAAACGCGTTGAAGAAGTTATTCCAAGAGGCAATGAAGGCAAAAATTCCCATTGTAACTGCTCCGGGAAGAGCCAGCGGCAACATAATTCTATGAAAAATATGTAGTTCACCAGCCCCATCAACTCGACCTGCATCGATAAGGTCTCTGATGACTACAGCCTCAAGGTATTGTTTGGCAAAAAATACCGAGCCAGCCGCGGCGATGGTTGGCAAAATTAGAGAGGCATAATTGTCTGTTAGTCCCAACACGGCCATGTATTGATAAAATCCAATGATGGACAGTTGCATGGGGACTAAGACTAAGACGACGATAAAGTTGGAAAACAGTTGTTTCCCCGGAAAGTCATAAACTATAACCCCATAAGCGGTTAGCAAACCGAAATAAACACTTAAAACGGTTGTAGAAACGGCGATAAACGTACTATTTAAAAAGCCACGCCATAGGTTTAATCCTTTACCTTGCAGAATGTTATAGTTGTCAATCAGATGGCTACTTGGAAATATGCTAATGCCCTGTTGAATTTCAACTGTAGAACGTGTTGCATTGACCATTAGTAACCAAATTGGCACAACTGTAACGAGTAACAAGATGAAGAGAGTTATGTATATCGATCCACGAAGGATATTTGTTTTGTTGCTGTAATTCATAATGACACCTCTATTTATCTCTCCTTGGAGAATTATTGTTGTTTCGGAATTTTGATTTTTCTACCTGAGTAAAAATTTGCACAGGCTTTAGCCTGTGTTCTAGTGTAGCGTAATGAAACCGAGGCCGTAGATCCGGCCAATAAGCTCAGACTCGTCTCTCCATTTCGTTACGTTCAGAGCGACATGGATATCTGGTGTTGTGATAACCTCTCATGTCATTTCGAGTGTAGCGTAGCGGAACCGAGGCCGAAGGTCTAGCCTAATAAGCTCTTAGGTCTCTTCTCTCCACTTCGTTACGTTCAGAGTGACATGGATATTAGCATTACCGGAAATCTTTTGTCGTGCGGTACTAATCTTTATCTCGCATAAAGTAAAAGATACCTAACGCAACCACACAGGTCATAATAAAAACCAGAACCCCGACTGCGGAAGCTGAACCAATATGCCCTTTACTACTACTAAAGTTCAGGTACATCAGGATGGTGTTGGTCAGAATTGAAGCACCGGGCGAGCCTCTACCATCTGTTAAAAGATAAGGAATGTCAAACATCTGCATCCCACCAACTAGTGAGGTTACAAAAATGTAGACGATGATGGGCCGTAATAAGGGGACTGTGATTTTCCAAAACATTTGTTGTTCATTGGCTCCGTCAATCATGGCTGATTCATACAAAGAAATTGGTATCGAGGTCATACCAGCCATAAGGAAAATAATCGTTGCTCCAAACCACATCCACCATTGAATGAAAATAACCAGACTACGGGAAATAGTGGCACTTTGCAGGAATTGCATCGCTTCAGATAAAACCCCAGACCTTACTAAAAGCTGGTTGATTGGGCCATAGAACGAGAACAAGCTGAAAAATAAAGCGGCAATGGCGGCGGGCATCAACAAGTTGGGTAAAAAGAAAATCGTTCGCCAAATAGCTACACCTTTAATTCTTAAGCGAAGGCTAGTAAACCAAACCGATAACAGAAAGGCAACACCAATCTGGGGGATAAAGTTTAGTAACCAGAGTAGCCAAGTGTTATAGATTGCAGTTAGAAACATTTTGCTACTAAATAAACGTTGAAAGTTCTTTAGCCCGACAAAATTGTAATCTTTACTCATTAAGGTTGCATCGGTAAAACTGAGGTAAAACGTATTCCAAATTGGGTACAAACCAAATATCAAAAATGCAATGATAAAGGGGGTGATAAATACGTACCCATAATGCTCTTTCTTTATTTGAACCATTAGTTTCTCTCCTATAAAGTGAGTTAGTTTAGTTTTTTTGAATAAGTTGTGTCCCGTTGCCATCCGATGACTTAAGGTCATCGGATGGCTAGGACAAAAGGATTTTCTGAATCGTTACAAATTCTTAGTCAACGATTAAGTTAGGGAATTCAAGGGCCAAGCCATCTTTCCACATGGCCCACATGTCGTCCTCGCTAATGTCACCGTTCAAATACTGGCTAAGTGGATCCTCGAGCGCTCGTTGAACGGCATCGTCAGAGCCAGTCGTCAATTTAGCATTTACGCTTGGAGCGGCTTCAGCAAAACCAGCATAAGCATTTTGTCCGGCCAAAAAATTGCTCAATTCGGAATCATCAAAAGAGGAAACAATTTTTTCAACCACAACTTGACTAGAGACAAAGTCACCTGCGGCTTGTCCTTGATCACCAGGAATTTCAGGATCAATGGCTTTGAGATACTCATTCGTATACTTGCCGGTGGCCCAGTTGGTTAAGTTCTCTTCATCTAAAGTAGCGAAACGGATAAAATCTTTCGCGATGTCCATGTTCGGGCTATCTTTTAGGGCACCCATCCAAGTACCACCCCATTGATAAGGTAATGGCCCAGTAATAACACCCCAGTCACCAGTAGTGTCACTAGCACCATCAGAGGCTTTGGCGTTAGGAGCTAACACATAAGTCAAACCCCATGTAGGCAGGAAGTAGCTGAAAACTCTTTTAGGATTACCTTCTGCATCAACCAAAGTATCATTCATACCAGCAAACCAACCCTCTTGCCATGCTGTGGCTTGAGCTTCGTATTTTTCATCACGGAACAGTTTGGCAGTTGCTGCATATTTTCTCACCATCGGGTCAAGAATCAAGACGTCATCAACAATCCAAGGCTGAGAGCGGTTGTCGAAGAAAGGCATTTGGAGGTCACCACTAGAGCAGACCATGTAGGTGTTACCATCCGATTTTTCTTTGACGATAGCAGCCGCTTCGGCGAACTTGTCCATATCAGACAGCAATACTTGAAGTTCTGCGGGGTCATCGGTGCCGAAATATTCTTTGGCTAAACTACGTCGATAGAACAACGCGCCCGGTGTAGCTTGATAGGCGAATGCTTTGGTTACACCATCATGGGAGCCAACGTCAATAACAAAGGGATAGGTTTTGGCTGCTTCCGCATGGGGAAGAAGGTCGGCAAGGTCGGCTAACACATCGGCTTCAACAAACTCTTTAGCAAACGCGGCTTCCAGAGCAATCACATCGGGTGCATCAGTGGTTCCCATGGCTGCTTTGATTTTGGTTTGATATTCACCATTGGTCATCGGAATCATAGTGTATTCAATATCTACGTTGGGGTTCACCCCTTCATAAGCTACGGTCATCGTGTTGATTTCGTTTGTGAATGACCATACTTTCAAGACTTGTTTTTCACCAGAAGGTTCTTCGGCAGCTGGCTCTTCAGCTTTTGGTTCTTCGGCAGCTGACCCTTCGGCAGCTGGTTTTTCGGCTGGAGCGGCAGTGTCACCACCACAGGCACTTAAGGCCATACTTAAAACGAGTAACAAACTTAACAGATATACAGTTGACTTACGCATTAATCTTCTCCTTAATATTATCTTTACTAATTTAGGTTATTTTTTGTGTGAAATTCCCATTCCACACTGATTTTGATAGGTTGACGAAATAATAAAGCATCTCAATTGAGGAGTCCGCACCCGTGTACGACACGTGCCTACTCCACGAGACAATTAATTTTTTACCACGTTTCTAACTACAGTTTTTCAGATAATCTTTTTCAGATTATTGTCACGCTACAAGCGTGACCTCCAATTATCGTAGGTGACGCTTGTAGCGTCACGTTTTGAATTAATTTTTTCCGGCTTACCTCCTTTCCCTATCAAAAGGGTGAGTTGAGTGGGAACTTTGTATCGTTTTTGATGAGCTTTACCAATACTTTTGTAACCGCCATTCCCATTTGACATATACTCTAATCGACGGTGGTTAAACCAACTGACAAAGTATAGGTTGCTTTTGGAATATTGTCAAAACCAACTACTGAATAAATCTTGTGGAATTTCTAAATCCATTCGTGAGCGGCTTTGATGACCTCAAAGCCGTGTGATCACTAATGGCAAAGATAAGTTTACCTTGGTGAGGTTTCGGTATTGTTACCGGTATTGTTACCGGTATCGTTACCGACAGATATTATCATAGTTTTTGTTGTTTGTCAAGGGGCAATTTTTTTGATCGTAATTCTGTTTATTTCTATCCCTATTG
>JAUCGB010000140.1 GCA_030377895.1 Anaerolineales bacterium HSG24 | reverse complement strand
AAACGTTCGTTACTTATTCTATCAGTTATTGCTATACTAAGCTTGATTGCCGCCCAATGTGGCGCGGCTCAACCGGAAACAATCACGGTGATTGAAACAGTAGAAGTTGTCAAAGAAGTTGAAAAAGAGGTGATTAAAGAAGTTGAAGTTGAAAAAATTGTTGAAGTTGACGCACCCTCTAAGCCGGAAGGTGAACTGGTTGTTACCGTCTCTACTCTGCCAAACTCCGTCTATACGGCCAATGCCGCCGAGCGGAACGCCATGAACATCTCTTGGCAAATTGAAAATGGTTTGACTTGGGAAAATGCTGAGGGTGAGATTGTGCCTGATCTGGCCGAAAGCTGGGAATCGAATGACGACGGTACGGAATGGATATTCCACCTACGCGAGGGTGTAACATTTCACAATGGTGAAACATTTGATGCCCAAGATGTTGTCACTACTTGGGAAGTGGGTAAAGACCCAGCCAATGCTTATGCCTATAAATATGACGCAATAGAAAGTGTTGAAGTGATTGATGATCTGACTGTAAAACTGACCATTCCTGCTCCGGATCCACTTTTCTTAGCTAAAGTAGGACATGCCTGGGGTATGATCCCGACCGACTACTATAACGAGGTTGGACTAGAAGGCATTGAAGCTCACCCTGTTGGGGCTGGCGCGTTCATGTTTGTTGAATGGATTAAGGGTGACAAAATTATCTTGGAAGCATTTCCAGATTATTGGGAAGAAGGGTTGCCCAAAGTGGCCCGAGTTATCTACCGCCCCATCCCAGAAGCCTCTACCCGAATTGCCGCGGCCCAAACTGGCGAAGTTCATATCGCCAACCGTTTCACCTCAGAAGAAGTTGTAAAATTAATGGGAGAATCTGAGGTAAATATCATCAGTTACCCGATTAGTCGTATCTACTACATTGCTTTCAACAATCTTACTACTGGTATTGATACTCCCATCGAAGACCCCAAAGTGCGTCTAGCGTTAAACCATGCCGTAGATCGACAATCCATTATTGATGCCCTTTTTGAAGGACATGCGGACCTAGCCACCGGCTGGATTAGCCCTAACGAATTGGGCTATGATGATAGTCTTGAACCGTATGCCTATGACCCGGAACTCGCTCAAGAACTGTTGGCTGAAGCTGGCTACCCCGATGGATTCGAGATTGGCATGGCTTGTCCGATTGGTGCTTATTCCAACTTTGAACAAGTGTGCGAGGCTATCGGCGGTTATCTGAGCGAAGTTGGCGTAACAATGGAAGGCGGCGAAGTGCAATTTATGGAATCGGGTCAGTATTGGGATTTAGAATCGGCCAAGGAACTGCCGCCACTCTTTGGCGATTCATGGTCCGTAACCGAATCTGAAGCCTTTGTGCGTTTACAAGGCGGGGTACTAGCCGACTCCAGCTATGCGGCCTGGGCCGAACCCACCATTGACGATTTAATGGATAAAATTGGCACAACCATTGTTGATGATGAACGAGCGGCCTTGTATACCGAGTTACATAACTACATGTATGAGAACCCGCCCGGTTCGGTTAGGCCAAAACAGGCGATCTTTTCGCCACTGGCTAAGACTGGCAAAAATTGCTCTTTTTGCGCCTCTGTGCCCCATTGAAAAATCGGCAAAATATGCAAGCCGACATGCACCGCAATCGTCTCCCGAATCGAGGAGTCGGCCCACTCTAGCCCCTCCGACAGCAGACCCAGAGAGATGTAATCCATGCCCGCGCCACCGTAGCGCACGGGTAAACAAATTCCCATGAAACCTTGCGCCGCCATTTTTGACAACAGTTCATGGGGAAACCTATGGTCACGGTCATAGGTTTTGATGATGGGCATAATTTCTTTGCGAGCGAAATCATATACCATATCACGAATCATTGTGTGCTCTTCGTTGAGTAAGAAATTCATAATAAATTACGGATAGGTCGTGGGTGGGGCGTAGACGACTATTTTGTGAGCCGACAAAGTTGACTTAGTCGAAATCTTGTCGGTCGCGGCCTTGTAGGTTTTACGAACCATCCACGACGCTGATTGTTTTGGATGAGTTAGCATAATCCAAACGATGATGATTGGCAAGCGATTTGGGTGAATAGGCTATCACCTTAGGAATGGGTATTAACTTGTGCATTGCGTCGGAGATTGGAACGTGCGACCATGCATAATTTGTAAAGATGAAATCCTTCATTTTGAACCAGGCCCTTATTTTCATTAGATTTTGCGACAAGTTTTAAAATGCGCTAAAATGACGACCATGGATGGTTTGGAAATATGGAGGCAGTATGAAGATATTTATTGTTTCTGATAGTCAAGACGAATGTGAGTTGTTTCAATTTGCCTTGCGACATGCCGGGCTAGAGACAGCGATAAGTATAAACCTCAAATATGTTCTGGCCAACTGGTCACACAATTGGGCTAGTCTTATTTTATTGGCGGTGGATAATACAACCTTAATTTTGGAAAAAATCAAACAAGTTAGGGCAATTACGCAAGTCCCCTTAGTCATCATTATTGACCCTCCGTCCGAGGCTTTGTTATGCACGATGGTACAAACCGGCGCTGATTTAGTCTTTCAGCGACCGACATCCCTACGAGTGTTAAGCAATTATATTCAGGCACTTTTACGGCGAGCTGGTGCCGTACCTACTTTTGTACTGCCCACACTGGAACTGGATGGGGTCAAACTCGACCCATCGACACGCACGGTGACTGTGGACAATCAAAAACCACGCCGATTGACTCCGCTTGAGTTTAATCTACTCTACGTTTTAATAACCAACCCAGAACAAGTGATCCCCACCAATATTATTGTAGAACGGGTGTGGGGTTATAATGATCGGGGGGATCGTGAATTGGTGCGAGGTCTCATCAGTCGACTTCGCCATAAATTAGAGCCGGGGATCAAACATTCTCGGTTTATCAAAACGATCCCCGGTGTTGGTTATCGCTTCTCCTTAGATGACCATTAAACAATTTTAAGATTAGAATAAGCCCCAAATATACCCCCTTATATCCGTTTGAAACCCGCTCTCTTTTTATACAAAATTGATATACTACCAGCCGTTTTTCTACATTTTTCATACATGATTTATACCCGTTTTATACAATTTTTTGGTACATTGTGGCTAGTACTAGGCAACGTAAATCCTCCGGCAGTTGGAGTAGACATCCACACGTTTTTTTACTATCGGAGAGCTTCTGCCGAACTGTACTAGATAAACACTCAAAGGTGTTCATCAATAAACCAATCAATATTGTAGAAATCATGACTGTTAACTTAAAAAGTTTGTAGCAGGCATTTTAGTACCTTGAGACGACGAATCGCTTACTACAAACGTTAAGTTTACAGTTATAACTGTAGGGATATAGGAGGAAAAAATGTATGAAAATCTTGGGATTCAGGTAGCTCGAGAACATTACATAGAACAGATTCAAGCGGCGGAATTGGTTACAACCTCCATGAGAGATGAATCTGGGGCTATTCCAGTAAAACCTCAATTGAAAGATATATTAACTGTTTGGAAAATGAATCTTCAACAGACTATTTCTTTTTTATCGGGTAAAAAAGGTGAGGTACAACTTCAATAATTGTGAGGATTGAGGAGCGGTAGAGGTTTCTCGTTTATCCTGATAACAAAAAAATAATTCGTGGCAAAAATTTTGCCAATGTAATCATTCAACCCCCTTGTTCCCAAGCTGGGTTTGGGAACACAATTGCTCAAGCAAACTCTGTTTGCGACTTGCAACATGTCAGAAACAGAGTTTCTCTGACGGTAATCCTGCACAAGTAGTGATGGCAGAATCCGGAGTGCAAGGCTTGCCTTGCCTGCAAAGCGAGTTTTGCACTCCTTATCACTACCTTTGCACCGCTACCTCTCTGACAAATACGTTCCCAATCTCCAGATTGGGAACGTGCGGGGGTGAAAAATCTTTATCTTATCTGCCAATAACCTTGATGATGCTACTTTGTTGGTCATCGACAAGATGACAGGCCACGAAATGGTCGGGGTGAACTTGGCGATATTCAGGAATGACTTTGGCGCATCTGTCAATTGCCAGTGGGCATCGAGTGTGGAACACACAGCCATTAGGAGCTTTTGAAGGACTGGGGACTTCACCTTGTAAGATGATTCGCTTGCGTTTTCGCTCCAATTTGGGTTGCGGGAGCGGAACCGCCGACATAAGCGATTGCGTATAGGGGTGGAGGGGTTCTTTAAATAGGGTTTGTTTGTCTGCTAGTTCCATCGCTTTACCCAAATACATGACCGCGACTCTGTCAGAGAGATACTGTACCATGCTCAAATCATGGGCAATAAATAGATAAGTCAAGCCTAGTTGCTGTTGTAAATCCTTAAGCAGGTTCACAACCTGGGCTTGAATAGAGACATCAAGGGCCGAGATAGGTTCATCACAAACAACAAATCTGGGGTTAAGGGCCAACGCTCTGGCAATATTGATGCGCTGTCGTTGGCCGCCGGAAAATTCATGAGGGAAACGTTTCATCCATTTAGGATTTAAGCCGACTAGTTCCATTAACTCAACCACCCTATTGTGGATGGTTTTGGCCGTGCCGATGTTGTGAATTACGAGAGGTTCACCAATAATTTTACGCACTGAGTGACGGGGATTAAGAGAGGCTATAGAATCTTGAAAAATCATTTGTATCTTAGGACGTAAGGCACGTAACTCTCCCTCACTCAAGGTGGTTAAATCTTGATCCTCATAAAATACATGGCCTGAGGTTGGTTTATGTAACTGTAAAACAGCTCGGCCAGTGGTCGATTTGCCACAGCCACTCTCTCCCACCAAGCCTAGCGTTTCGCCCTGTTTAATCTCGAAGGATATGTCGTTTACCGCTTTGACCTGAGTAACTTGGCGGTTAAAGATGAAACCTTGTTTGATTGGGAAAAATTTCTTTAGATTTTTAACGCTAACTAAAACGTTATTACTACCGTTATTGGCCATGCTCAACCTCTTTTTCCTTGATCTTTCTCTTCTCTGCATCATAAAAACAGGCGGCTCTGTGTTGTTTTGTAATGGTAATTAATGGCGGGAGTTCAGTCAAACATTGGTCAGATACAAATTGGCAACGGGGAGCAAACGGACAGAAGGTAAGCTCACGCAACAAGTCAGGCGGCGCACCTTCGATACTTTCTAATCGTTCTTCCGCTCCCATTTTAGTGACTCCGGGGATTGCTTTTAATAAGCCAATCGTGTAAGGATGCTGAGGGTTATCAAACAAATCATTGACCAACGCGTCCTCAACCACCGTGCCACCATACATAACAAGCACCCTATCGGCCATACTGGCGACAACGGCCAAGTCATGGGTAATCCAAACGATAGCGATGCCCAACTGTTCTTGTAATCGTTGAACCAGCTCGATAATTTGAGCTTGAACGGTCACATCTAATGCCGTTGTAGGTTCATCGGCAATGACAATTTTGGGCTGACAAGCGACGGCTATGGCGATCATTACCCGTTGACGCATCCCTCCAGAAAATTCATGGGGATAGCTATCAAATCGCCTGTCGGCATCGGCAATGCCAACCTCGTTTAACAGTTCCACCGTCCGTTTTCGTGCTTCTAAGCGATTCAAGCCCAAATGTTCCGTCATCGACTCCGCTATCTGTTTGCCGATGGTCATAGTGGGGTTGAGTGAGCTAATGGGGTCTTGAAATATAAAGCCGACTTTACCACCCCGCACTCGTCGAATTTGTTGGTCTGACATTTTTAGCAAATCTTGCTGTTCGCCATTCTCAAACAAAAAAGCCTGACCACCCTCAATTTTGCCCGGTGGCTGAGGAATAAGCCCCAACAACGACATCATCGTAACAGATTTGCCACTGCCACTTTCGCCCACAACTGCCAAGGTTTCGCCTGCATCCAAGGCAAAGTTGACTCCATTAATAGCGTAAACAACACCATCAACGCTATAAAAGCGGGTTATTAAATTTTTAACTTGTAAAATCATTGGAATTTTCTCTAATTTCAGTTAGTGCCAGACAGAAAATTTAGTCTGAGGCAGTTCCGAGTTTTAAAACCTCCCAAAAACCAATCCTTCAGCCCCCTTGTTCACAAACTAGGTTTGGGAACACAATTGCTCAAGCAAACTCTGTTTGCAACATGCCAGAAACAGAGTTTCTATGGCAAATACGTTCCCAATCTCCAGATTGGGAACGAGGGGAATGAACGGTTACGGCTGACGACGTGTAGCTAGTGTCGAAGCCTGTTTCCCTTCGGCAGGCTCAGGGAGCGTTGGGAGATTTATTTTTCTGGAACTGTCTGAACCATAAGTGTCAACTTAACGTTATGTGGTAGGCGATTTATGGCCTTCAAAGGCACTGAAGTGCCTACTACATAACGTTAAGTTGACAGTCATGCTACCTGAACTAATTAGCACGGAGATACACAGAGAAAAAGCGAATTATTCGGCTATCAACAACGTAAGTCGAGACATGTAGCACATGCTTCAGCCTGTGCCGCACAGTCTAAAGACTGTTACGATATTATCTGTCGCACGTTAAGTTGATAGCGAATTATTCTTTTCCTCTGTGTATCTCTGTGCTTCTTTGTGTTATGGTTTTAGCCTTTTGTGCATGCTGGTAGTTCGACAAGACTTCGGCGGCGGGACGTAGCCTGAGCTTGTCGAAGGCGAAACGCGCAACTTATTTAATCCCAATTTCCTATCTAGAACGACGTAAGCGCGGGTCAAGCACATCGCGTAACCAGTCACCTAACAGATTGAAACTCAAAGCTGTAATAGCAATCGCTATACCGGGATATATGGCAATCCAAGGGTAAATATCGAGGTATTTACGTCCTTGAGCTAACATGTTGCCCCAACTTGGCACACTAGGTGGCACACTTAAGCCTAAAAATCCAAGCCCCGCTTCATAAAAGATCATTGCTGACATCTCAAAGGTGGCTAGGGTGATAAGAGGGCCGATTAAATTAGGCAAAATGTGGTCAAATTGGATACGAAAGTCGCTGGCTCCGGCACTTCTGGCCGATTCGACGTAACCCGATTGCCGGATACGTAAAACCTCACCCCGAGTGACCCTAGCAAAGAGGGGCGAGTCGGTAATGCCAAAAATCAAAATGACGATGAGCAGACTCCGGCCTAGAATAGAGGCAATCACCACCACAAACACCAAGTAGGGTATGGCTAAAAATAGATTGATGACGGCCATGAGAGTATTATCAATCAGGCCACCGCGATACCCCGCTATCAACCCACTTATCAGCCCTAATATACTGGCAATGAGTACTCCAAAAAAGCCCACGGTCAGCGAAACCCGTGTTCCATAAATAATCCGGCTTAACATATCTCGGCCCAAGTTATCTGTACCCAATGGATGCTCCCATGTACCCTCTTCGGTCCAGCCCGGGGGTTGTTTGGCGACTTTTAGATTTTGTTTCAGCGGGTCGTGTGGGGCCAGCATCGGTGCAAAAACGGCGGTTAAGACAATAAGTATAAACAGAATCGAACCGATCATGCCGCCTCGGTCGCGCCGAAGTAAACGACCTACATAAGCCAAACGTTGCCAAATGCTTTGCTCTTCATATTCATCACCAAATGAAACGGGTTGTGCTACTGTCATAAGTGTCCCCTCATCCTCCATACCGTATTCTGGGATCTATAAACGCATAAGCAATATCG
>JAUCGB010000025.1 GCA_030377895.1 Anaerolineales bacterium HSG24 | reverse complement strand
AGGTACAAATCCACAATATGCCCTTACTATCTTCTATAAGATACCAGACAAAGTTATTGCTAAGACTATTTGGGTTATCCGCGTCATGGGTATAAGTCGTAAATTCAGTGCCATCATATTTATTCAAGCCCCCATTTCTGGTGCCAAACCACATAAAACCCCGGCTGTCTTGTAAAATGCCCATGGTAAAATTACTTGACAGCCCATCTTCAATCGTTAGATGTTCAAATTTAACATCACCTGTCTGAGCCTGACCATATTGGGTTGCTCTTGACATAGCCATCAATACAAACATTACAACTAAAACGATTCTTGAAATTTTCATTTTGTTTCTTCTACGCTCCTTAAGGTTATCTTTGACCATTATTTGAAAAAATTATCTAAAAGAAAGGCTGTAAGCCAGCTCTACCAAGTTGGTTTGGCAGTTTCTTACATGACATGTTACCCCACAACATAAATCTTGTCTATGAGAGTTTCTGATGATTTTTTGGCACGCCGAATCGCCCGAATCACAAATTTGTCCGCCATGAATACCTACCACGAATTACCCGAATTTCCGGTATGGTTCACCGTCACACCCACACGGCAAATATTTGCTTATCCTGAACCGTTACCTGCTCTTGTTTGTATTCCTTCTTTTTTCTAAAGTCATAAATCAGCAAACCCCCTTCTTTCAGCGAATAGGTGTCCAGATAGTCACTTAATTGATCCAACCCTTCCTGATGTTTCTTGGATCCATACCACCGTTTTAGTTCAATCACATATCGTTTGTTCTGATAGGTGATGACCAGATCCATCCGCCGTTCGTCGCCAACCACAGGCTCTTTGAAATCAAAGCCTCGTCCATTGATGATCGGTCTCAAATAGGCCAGAAACAACAATCGCCCTTCCCGTTCCAAAAATTTGACATCTCGGTTAGAATAATGCTCTTTCATGAAAGTTTGGAAGCGTTGCAAAATCAGCTTGACATTCAGCCCCTCATCGGTATAAAACTCCGGGCCACCGAACCCGTTCACTTCACTATACTTTGCCTGGAGAAATTTAGATAACATATAATCATAAATCCGTTGCTCGAAAATGCGATTATGAATTTGACAATGCCCCCGTTTTGAAGGAACAATAATCCCATAAAGGTGAGCCAGATTAATCAGCGGGTTGGCAATGGCGAAATCAAGATTTTTACCGTTGATAATTATCTGAAAAACCAGTTCGTATAAATCTTCATTGTTTTCCAGATTCTTGGTCAAACTATCAAACAGGGTGGTAGTATATCTCTTAGCCACAATCATATTGAAAGAGACCTCCACATCATCAAGATACCAGTTCTTATCCTCTCGTTGGGGAATAATTTTTTCATCAATGAATTTGCACAGTTTACTCACCAAATAGGGATAACCGGAGGTATAGTAGTACAGTTTTTCGGAGATAACTGGAATGTCCGGTTGAATCTGCTTCTCCCGCCTGTAATCCTGCAACATGGTCTCGATTTCGTTAGGTGCAAAGCTCAAATCAACCTCAAAATCTATCGCGATATTCCAGGGGCTATTGTAACTCCTCACTCCATCTGGGCGGATTTTGCTCTTGAGCGTTTTGATGTCATGCACTCCGGCCAAAATGACCGATTGGAATGTGTAATCTTGCCCAGTATCTCTTTGTAAATATTTATAGCGTAACATCCCTAAAAAGTCTAAAAAAAGTTGATTATTGGTACTCTTATCTACCTCATCAATCAACAACACCACCGATTTCCTCGGTAACATATCACGAACAAGTTTGGTGATGAAACGCGATAAGATAGGAATGGTGGTTATCTGCTTAATTTGTTTTTCAATGAAATGAACCTGCTCTGTTTGATTCAAAAACTCAAACTTGTTGAGCAATGTCATCAGAAATTCATAAATAAAACTTTCCGGTTTTTGATATGTAGCGGTATCTAACGCCTCAAAACTGATATTCAAAGCCAAATAATCCGGTCGCTGATTAAGTTGTTGGCTCACCATCAGCAAGGTAGTCGTCTTACCAAACTGGCGCGGTCGATTGATGGTAAAATATTCCTCTTCTTCAACAAGCTGAATAATTTGTTCAATTTTATGGGATGTATCCACCATATAATGTCGATGAGAAACACACAGCCCGGTATCATTAAATTTCCTTCTCATAAATCACACTCCTTTTATGGTTTTCGGCGTATTTTAGTACCGAAGATTCATCCGATGACTCTGCTAAGGAATGAGTCCTAGATAAGTTGCGTGTTTGGCAATCGTAGGGGCTAGGCAAGGCGGTGTAGCGTTGGTTTGAAATCAGAACTCCAATCCGCCTTGCCTCGCCCTGAATCCACGGAATGACGGGCGAGGCAGGGGCGGAGCGGAGATGGTCGCACATTCCAAGTCTAGACCGCCCTGCCTATAGCCCCTACCATAATCTCCGACGCAAATGCACATGTTAATTAATCCCGATTCCTAACCACCGAATCGATAGGATTCCTTAGCAATCGGCAGGGAAAAATAGAACTCAGAACCAATACTTTCCTCGCTTTTAACACCCAATTTACCATTGTGCATCTGTACCAACTGCTGACAAATCGTTAAACCCAAGCCCGTGCCGCCATATTCCCGCGAGTCGGACATGTCTGCCTGTTGAAACTGTTCAAAGATAACCTGCCGTTTATCGGCTGAAATACCGATACCTGAATCAATCACAGAAAACACGATTTGATTAGACTGATCAAGTGCCTCTGTTGCTGACCAGTGCAAATCTAACTTTGTTACCTTAATCGTTATTTGTCCCTTTTGGGTAAATTTAATAGCATTTCCGACTAGATTGAGCAAAATTTGTTTCAATCGAGTCCTGTCAGCCCAAACATCAGGGATAACTTCCGGCACGTCAATCAGTAACTGAATTGGTTTGTTTTGCACCAGTGCTATAGAGGTTGCCTGTACATCCTGCATGACCTCTTTGACCGACAAAATCTCTGGCTCTATTTGAATTTGTCCCGCTTCGATTTGAGAAATATCCAAAACATCGTTAATCAAATTCAAGAGATGTTGTCCACTATCATAAATCAGTTGGATATCTTCTTGTGCTTGGTTAGGAAGATCACCACTCAACCCCAACATTAACAGTTCGGCAAAACCATTGATGGCATTTAAGGGGGTACGAAGTTCATGACTCATCATCGTGATAAACTGCGATTTAGCTTGGTCAACCTCACGAAGTCTCATAATTGTTGATTGTCGTTCTGCCAACAGGCGAGCATTATCAATGGCGATAGCACTTTGGTCGGCAATCAACTGCATCATAGAGACATCTTCCGAAGAGAAGGCGTTAAGTTTTTTACTTTGAATATCTAACACACCTATCAAATTCCCTGCCTTACGGATTGGCACAGCTAATTCGGATGCGATGTCAGGCAATAACGGGTTAGCTATAAATACGTCAGTTTCTTGTATATTCTGGTTCAAAAAATATTTGCCGGTCTTAAATACCGTGCCGATAATCCCATGCCCAACTTCCTGTCGATACTCCTGCTCCTTAAGTTGTTGACCTGCTTGGCCTGTACCTTCAGTCATCACGAGGTTATTGTTCTCTTCATCAAACAGATAGATATGAATATGGGCCTGAGAAAAGATGGTCTGCAATTGATTAACCAACTCTATCAGCAGTTGACGTAGATCCAAAATCTCATTCAGATGCCCACTCAAGTGAGCAATAAACTCTAACCGTTCCGTCCGATCAATAATCATTTTCTCTAACTGAAACCTGTATGTTTCTAGTTCTTCCTCTAATTTTCGTTGCTCGGTTACATCACGACTAATTCCTATCAAGCCAAAAATTTGACCGTCTTTGCTATAAAACGGTGTTTTATAGGTATCCAAAATACGCATTACGCCATTGGCATCAACAATCTGTTCACTTGGATTATGAAGCACATTCCCTTGCAAAACATATTCATCATCCTTTTGATGATTAGCAATCCCTTTTTCTGCGTTACCAAAAACATACTCCTCAGAAAAGCCAATTTCAAGGTCATTCTTGCCGATCACCAAGTGGGGAATCAGATTAAAACTTTTGGCTAAGGTTTGGTTGGCGATGATATATCGTAACTCTTTATCCTTAGCAAATATCCAGTCGATGGGAGTTGAATCGATGACCGCCCACAATAGCTGTTTGGAACGTTCAATCTGTGCCATAATTTCTCGTTGCTCATGCTGACGAGTCAACATCTGTTGTTGTAAATTCCGAATCGTCAGGTGCGTCAATAGCCGAGCTAGAACCTCTTCATACTGAAATGGCTTGGTAATAAAATCGACTGCACCCGCCCGAAACGCCTTAATTTTATCGGTTGTCTCGCTTAATGCGGTCATAAAAATAACTGGAATATCCTTAAACTCAGGTTGATTTTTTAACCACCGACAAGTTTCAAAGCCATCCATGCCGGGCATCATAATATCTAATAAAATAATGTCTGGTTTGATATGATTCAGTAGGTCAATGGCACTTTCACTATCTTCGGCCACTAAAACTTCAAATCCTTTCTGCTCCAAAAAATCGACCAACAAGCCAAGATTCGCGGGTATATCATCAACGGCTAATATGGTTTCTTTGTTTTCAGTCATTGAGTTTCCTCGATTAATCTTTTACTTAGATTCTACTCATCATTCACTCGGTAGTCCTGCATAGGTAGTGGTCAGCTACCCGCAAGTTTAGAACTTGCGGGTAGCTAACGGATCCGTATCACTACTTCTGCACCACTACCCATTTACTCTAACGATATTGGTTTAGGAAATGACGTATCTCTTTTAATTTGTAACTTTTCGCTAACTTAGCAATCTTATCAACAAAAAGATGATAACGTCCCTCGTCAAGCAGGCTAAGTTCAGTCAACTGTTTCCTAACATCCCTAATTTTTCCCCGAATGACCAAATTGAATAACATATCTATGGTTTCTGGGGGTGGGGGAGTTATTTTGTTGTCTGCATCTCCAATCTCACCTGATTCCTCATATATCCATGAAATTTGGAGATATTCTTGAATTTTCTTAAGTAATATCTCTACAGGGTAAGGTTTAGTAATGAAGTCATTACAACCAACCGCCAAACTTTGTTGACGATCTTCGTCGAATGCACTGGCCGAAACAGCAATGATAATTACTTTATTTGAGGCAGAGTCTGTGTCTTCCAACTCACGTAATTTTTTTGTAGCCTCGTAACCATCCATAACTGGCATCACCAAATCCATCAAGATAAGGTCAGGATGAGTTTCTTGAGCTTTTATTATGCCCTCCTGACCATCAAATGCTTCATGCAGTTCAAAGCCTAAAGGGGTTAATATATTATCTAAAATCAGGCGATTTTCCCATTTATCATCAATAATCAACACCTTACGAACTGAGCCTTCATACCCCATTACAGTAGTTTGTTCAAGCAGAGCAAACTCGGCCCAATTCTCTGAAACGGGCAAAGGGATTTCAATCCAGAATTGACTACCAACCCCTAACTCACTGGTCACATGGATTGTGCCATCCATCATTGTAACCAGATTTTTAGTAATGGCTAATCCTAGCCCTATGCCATCAATAAATGATTTTCCAATGGTAGCTTGCTGAAAAGGAGCAAAAATTGTCTGTAACTCATCCTTATTAATCCCAGTGCCAGTATCTTGCACCTCAAAACGAAACATATCTTGATACTGCCCCACCTTAAATGCCACGCTACCTTCGGTGGTAAATTTTACCGCGTTACCCAATAGATTGATCAGAATTTGCCGTAGCCGTTTCTCATCCCCATGCACCATATCAGGCAGGGGAGTTTCCTGCTCATAAGTAAACAAAATACCCTTTTGCTGGGCTTGGATTTGAAAAATATCGGTAATTGTTTTGATGAAATGGGCAAAATTGATTTCATTAATCTCTAACTCCATTCGTCCAGCGTCAATTTTGGAGATGTCTAAAATATCATTTAACAGGGTTAAGAGATGCTCACCACTGCTCTCCATAATTAGCACAAACTCACGCTGTTTTGCGGTTAGGGTACGGTCTTGTTTAAGGAGTTGGGCGTATCCTAAAATACCATTTAATGGGGTACGGAGTTCATGACTCATGTTGGCTAAAAAGGTATTTTTGGCTTGATTCGCAATTTCTGCCGTTTCTTTACTCTCTTTTAAGGCTTGCTCGGCTTGTTTACTATCGGTGATGTTACGAACAATCACGGCCACTTGGTCGGTCAGCAGAGACAAAATTCGGGCTTCAAAATATTGCACTCCTTTCTCCAAGGGTAACGCATACTCGACACTCATGAGGTTGCCAGTTTTATGAACTTCACGTATGGTTTGAGAAATCTTCTGTCCAACCTCTGGCGGTAAAATTTCTTGAAATCGCTTATTCAAAAGCTCCTCTGGAGGGACGTATAAATCAGCGATTATATTGGCTTGATAATCCAAAATTGTTCCCTCTATATCTACCCGAAAATATAGGTCAGGCAAAGTGTGGAAAATGGTTTCCAATTCGGATTTTTTGCGATAATTCTTGTTAATAAGCATACTTATCGTCCTTTTCGAATTCTCTTATTTTAAGACGTAACTCATTACGCTCCTGCCTCAAATCTAACTCTAAACGGGCTTGGTCGGTGACATCACTTGTCGCTACCAATAAATTGGGACCTGTTTCTAAAAATGGCTCTATCTGTAAGTCAAAATAGTAACCAAACCCATCAGGTGAGGGGCGATGAATTTTAGGAACGGTTAACCCCCGACGCGAGGCAAAGAGCATCTCATGTAAATAATCTTCAAGTCCTATAATTTCAGGGAAAATATCTAATAAATGAAGACCAACCAAATTACGGTTATGATGATAACTATCGACCCAGCGTTCGATGTCGCTATTATAGGTGGTCACAACCAACCGTTCATCGACCAAGGCGTAGGCCATTTTACGGTTTTTAGTCGTAGTCGCTTGAATTAATATCTTAAGTTCTTCCGATAACGGCTCAGGGGCTAAACATGGTGCATCATTAAGTTTATCCAATATGTCGGTTGCTGATAAGGGGGGGCTACAAAGATAGCCTTGTATTTCATCACATTGTTGTCGTCGCAAAAATGCCACTTGGAACGCAGTCTCTACCCCTTCGGCAATAACTTTTAGATTCAGACTATGGGCCATAGAGATAATGGCGGTGATAATCGCGGCATCGTACCCTTCTTTGATCATGCCTCGGACAAAGGCTTGGTCAATCTTTAAGCTATCTAGCGGCAACAGTTTTAGATGTTCCAATGATGAACCTAAGCCAAAATCGTCAATAGCAATCCGGACCCCCATCGCTCGAATCTGTTTTAAGGTCTCTAGCACGAGTATACTATCTTTTAAGGCTACTGTTTCGGTTATTTCCAATTCTATAGCGGTTGGTGGCACTTTTGTTTCAGCCAGAACCATTTGCAGAATAGGTAGGAGGTTATGTTGATGGAACTGGTTTGCCGAAATGTTTATAGCTAAACGAAGATTTTTATGCCCTATTTGATGCCAGTGGCTGAGTTGCTTAACCGCTTGGTCAATCAACCAGTCCCCAATCGGGACGATTAAACCAGTCTCCTCAGCGATTGGGATGAATTCTTTAGGAGAGATTTCCCCTAATTGAGGATGGTTCC
This sequence comes from Anaerolineales bacterium HSG24, assembly GCA_030377895.1. GTDB lineage: Bacteria > Chloroflexota > Anaerolineae > 4572-78 > J111 > JAUCGB01. The sequence goes on along the minus strand of JAUCGB010000025.1, from coordinate 36,645 downwards.
AGCGCAAAAGGGCCTCAACCCCAGTAATTGTTCCATTTAATAACGACACAATCGGTTGATAATAGATTTCAATTTGATTACGGTCAGTCGCTTGCCACAAATCCGATTCTAACTGCAAACGGGCAATCGCCTGCTGACGGTTGGGAAGTTTATAGGTTTCACTCTGCCGACGATGTCTATTCTTATCCGCATACATAGCAATATCAGCTTCGTTAAGAAGTGCTTCTGCCGATTCATAATCAGTTTTGTAAAAAACAACACCGATACTAACGGTGACAAATATGGTTTGACCGCTGAGATCAATCGGGGCGACCATCTCTGTTTTAATTCTGCTGGAAATCTGGTCAATCTCATCAATATCTGCAAATCCATCTAAAAGTATGGTAAACTCATCCCCCGCTAAACGAGCCACCAAGTCTTGGTCACGCACTGCTTTTTCCAGACGACGGGCGACGATAATCAATAGTTTATCTCCAGCCTGATGCCCCAAACTATCGTTAATCAACTTAAATCGATTCAGGTCAAGAAATATAATTCCCATTTTATAGGACTGGCAGTTTTTAGCTTGTTTGAATAAAGCCTCTAACCGTTCCATGAATAAGGTTCGATTCGGCAAATTGGTCAATTTGTCATACAACGCATCTCGGCGCAACCGTTCTTCTGCCTGTTTACGGTCTGTAATATCACCTTGCGAACCAACCACACGATATGGCTTTCCTTTTCCGTTCCGTATTGCTATTCCCCGACATAAAACCCAACGATACGAACCGTTTCGATGCCTGATACGGTATTCTGCCTGTAATAAGGCATAATCACCGTCTAAATGATGCTTTAACTGTTGTGAGAAGACTTGTAAATCATCAGGATGAATCCGTTCAAACCACTCAGTCAGATTAGGTTTAATTTCATAATCAGCATACCCCAACATGGCCTTCCAACGAGGTGAGAAGTAGATTCGATGTTCTTTTAGCTCCCAATCCCACAAGCCATCATTAGTTCCTTCCGCGGCCAAGGCATACCGTTCTTCACTTTCTCGCAGGGCCATTTCAACCTATTTGCGTTCGGCAAAAAGACGAGCATTTTGTAAAGCCACCGCAATTTGGCTGGCCATAATCCTAAACGCGTCAATATCGAAGTGCGTAAACCGATGAGGATGATTGTCTTGCATGTCCAAAACGCCAATCAGTTCGTTGTTACTGATTAATGGAATTGCCACTTCAGATAAAGTGTTAGGGAGAAAAGAGTTCGGCAAAAAATCAGGCTCTTGGGTCACATTCCCTACCACAATAATATCTCGATTTCGAGCTGCCTTTGCCACAAGGCTATGAGGATGGTTAAAAACAATATGGTGCTGACGCTTGTTGAGTTTACGTCCAATGTCACCTGTTCCGACTTGCATGATCAAATCATCCTTGGCTTTGTTTAACAAATAGATATGGACATGGTAAAGTTTAAATCGTCGCTGGACTAAGGCAATCAGTTTCTCGAGCAGATAGGTAACATCAAGAATAGAGACCAATTCCGTCGAGATGTCGGCGGTAATCCGCAGTTGGTCAATAAAATAATCCCGTTCTTCGCGCATCTGTTCTTGAAAAAAAATTCTCTGCTCAAGTTCCTGCTTCTGTCTTAATAAACGAGTATGCAACTGTTTAATGGTTAAGTGGGTTTCTACCCGAGCCAGTATCTCATGGCTTTGAAATGGTTTGGTAATATAGTCCACTCCTCCAACCGAAAATGCCGTCACTTTGTCCAATGTTTTATCCGATGCGCTGACAAAAATTATCGGCACATCAGCACTATACGGGTCTTTTTTAAGTCGCTGACACACCTCAAAACCGTTTATATCCGGTAATTTAATATCTAGCAGAATCAAATCTGGCAATTCCTTTTGCACAGCGTTAAGCGCCATGTTACCATTAAAGGCAAACTGAATATTATAGCCTTGAGCATCTAGCAGTCCGGCTAATAAACGGACATTTGCCCGAATATCATCGACGATTAAGATTGTATCTGAATTGTTGGTCATAAAAAATTAGTTGAGCGGTATAATTTAGGAATAAGCGTGAATTAACATGGCATGCTGATAGTTCGCCTTCGACAAGACTTCGGCGGCGCGACGTAGATGTAGGTCACGCTTGTAGCGTGACAATAATCGTTCGCCTGTATTGCTTGAGGTATTACGGCGTTTATTTAGCAACTAGTGACGCTACAAGCGTCACCTACAATGTTTTATTTGTAAAGCAAACTCAACGGATAATGAACCATGCCATAGTTCGCCTTCGACAAGACTTCGGCGGCGCGACGTAGCCTGAGCTTGTCGAAGGCGAAACGCGCAACTTATTTAGGCTCATCCCTTAACAATCGGCAGGGTAAATTTGAACGTTGTGCCGACCCCTTCTTCACTTTCAACCCATATCCGTCCACCATGTCTTTCGATCATTTCTTGGCATATAATCAGACCTAAACCGGTGCCTCTTTCATGGTCGGTACCAAAGGTGCTATGATGGGTATCAATACGGAATAGTTTGGCTTGGTCTTCGGGGCTAATGCCAACCCCCGTATCGATGACTGAAACTTCTGCTAATTCGGTCACATTCATGTCAATTTTTTCGGAGATATTTGCTTGTTCCGCCGGATTATCAAAAAACATGGGCTGAACCGAAATAGTTACCTCACCATCGGGCAGAGTAAATTTAAGGGCATTATTGGTCAAATTACGAATGACCGTCTCTATCATATTATCATCACCATAGACAATTATGGCATCGCTGATGGTATGGGTTAGGGTCAGACCTTTCGATTTGGCGGTGGGGGTTAAGATATCGACGGTACGTTGTGCCAAGGTTGATAGCAAAACCTCCTCTAGTTGAAAGGTCATGCGTCCCATCTGCATGCGCGCCCACGTAAGCAGGGCTTCCAATAGATTGAGAGTACTTTGAGCCGAGCGATAAATTGAGGACCCCATCTCTTTAACCTCTGTTGGAGAAAAACTGTCCCCCATCTCGGCCAACAGTTCAGCATTGCCCAAAAGGGGCATAAACGGCCCTTTTAAGTCATGTGCCACAATCGAGAAGAACTTATCTTTGTCCTGATTGAGGCGGGCTAACTTGGCGTTGACTCGTTGAGTTTGGGAATAGAGACGGGCATTATCTAAGACTACAGCTAACTGATCACTAATCAGTTGCATCACAGAAATATCGTTGCTTGAAAACCGCTGAATCTGACGGCTTTGAATATCCAACACGCCTATCACTTTCTCCCCATGACGTAGCGGAACTGCCAACTCAGATTTTGTGTCAGATAAAAGTGGGTTACGTACAAAATTAGGCATCTCGTTCACGTTATTGCTCAAAAAATAACGCTTGATAGTAGCCACAGTTCCCACAATTCCCTGCCCAACCGCAATTCGGTGCTGACGTTCTTTGAGTTGTTGTCCTATCTCACCGAATCCTCTAGCCATGATTAAATCACCCGTTTCTTCATCAACAAGATAGAGTTGGACATGGTAATAATCATACTCATCTTTCACTCGATTAACCACATATTGTAGAAGTTTCTCAATATCCAACATGCTGGTCATTTGGCGACCAATCTCGGCACTGCTCTCAATGGCTCGGGTGCGCTGTTCAACTCGATCTTCGAGGTTATTAATCAAATTCAGTAGTTGAGTCGTCATGCTATTAAAGGCATCCGCTAAGACACCAATCTCATCTTGTCGTTCTATTTTAACCGTAAGGGCTAAATCACCGTCCGAAATTCTTTCGGCTGTTTCAGCCAATTTACCAATAGGGTTGGCTATCCAACGAGAAACCCACAAACTAAGCAACATGACAACAAAAACTGTACCCAAGACAATCGCAGTATTGGTGAGAGTGGTGTCATAAATCGGTTGGAATGCCTCTGCCTGTTCCTGTTCCGCTAACAAAGCAATCCGCAACTCTGGGAGCCAATGATACACGCCAACCACCGGAATATTTCGATAATTATCATAAAATCCGATGCCATTCTTCCGTTCTCCCACAGTTTGAGTTATTCCCTCAGTACGAATGAGCGTTTCACTAATCGGGAAGTTAGGAAAACGAGAATCGGTCAGCAGTTCATAATCCAAATCAACCAGATAAGTTTCCCCCGTCTTCCCTAACCCGGTTCGCTCTAACATGATGTCGTTGAGATTCTGTAGGCCCGTAAAACCAACCAAAATACCTAAAGCCTCATCATCTGTCTGACGAATGACCGGATGGGCTACTGCAATGGCCTTGTAGTCATATTGATAATAACGCGGCGGAAGTACGATAGGGTCTTTTAAGGCACGACGTATATAGCCGTGGGTCTGATAATTTTTCCCTTCCTCAGCCGGGTCGGTTGAAACTAAGACCGTACCATGCAAATCCAATAGAGCAATATGGTCAAACCGCTTGGTTAAACTCAGAACTTGGTCTAAATCCTGCCGAATACTCACCTGTAAGGTTTCATCAGAAGGGGCTGTCGATTGTAAAAGGACGCGTAGATGTTCCGCTACCACCCCACGACTGACCAATAGTGCTAACTCTTTTTGTAAATTATAGTGCCACTGCTCAATTTGTTTTTCTTTTAAGACCGCGGCAGATTCAAGCTGGTTAACAACGTACTGTTGCCCTTTTTGATAACTGGCATATATGGAATTGACACCGATTACTGTTGCCGTAAGCAATACGGTTGCTACAAAGGCAATCAATAATTGGATTTGTAATGATTGAAATGGTTTCATTTTTTTCCTCTCAATAAAACATAATAGTGTTACTTCAAATCAAATATCGTTCTACCAAAGTTGTAATTCCTTGACTATCATAGGCTATCAACTTAACGTGCGACAGATAATCGTAACACAGTCTTTAGACTGTGCGGCACAGACTCTAGTTTATGACGTAACTTCTCATCTCGCAACTTTTTGCCTTCATAACTGTCGCACCATGACCGTCAACTTAAGGGTTTGTAGTAGGCACTTTAGTGCCGTTTGAAGGCGATGAATCGCCTACTACAAACCTTAAGTTGATAGCCCCTTGAGGCTACCAACTTAACGTGCGACAGATAATATCGTAACACAGTCTTTAGACTGTGCGGCACAGGCTGAAGCATGTGCTACATGTCTCGGCTTAAGTTGATAACCCCTTGAAAGTGTACCCGACAAAACCTTTAGCCAAAACTAATTCACACAGAGTTTCACAGAGGAACACGGAGGGGCGCAGAGAAAAAGCGAAATTTTCCCCTCCGTGTTCCTAGTTTAGTTTTTCATGGGTCACTTTGTCGGGTAGCAAGTCAGGAACTTGGCTTTAATTATGCCTTGAAATCAACAAATCGCAAAAGTCGAGTCATCATTACTTGTGCAGGACTACAAAACTAGAATAACTAATCAATTATTCTAATTTTATGAAACTATAGATGACTTTTATGAATAGGGGGACTAATATCCTAAAATTATTCTGTCCTTGCCACAGTTCATACTGTAAGCTATAATTCCTTGTATTATTAAGATTCAAGATTCAAGATTCAAACTGTTTAGGAGTTCAGATTGTCACACTTAGATAGCGACAACCAACAACCAATCATTCTTAGCGATTCAGAAACCGAGCCGGTTGGAGAACCGGCTTTGACAGAGGAGATTCCTCCTTCGGTGACTGAGCCGCAGTTAGACGATACCGAAACGGCAACCCCAATCCATGATGATTGGACAATCAGTGACTCCGTTTCGGAAACTCGTCCGGCCCAACTCCCGGAGCCAACCAACCCTGAGCAACCGCTCCCCCCATATCAACCTGATACCGACCAAACAATTTTTCTGCCCTTGTTACCAACCCCTCATACCGATATTTTATGGGCCGACGTTGATTCGTTCCCTGCCAAGCCAACACCGCTCCCTGTAGTCGATTTTTTAGCCGATGAAAAAATGCGCCTTCTGCGTAAACATGCCTCTGACACACCCCTAACCGAGGAAGAGTTAGAATCATCACGCTGGAAAACCTTTCGGGCTGTGGTATGGGAAATCAGCGAAACAATTCTGTTGACTGTTATCATATTTTTTCTGATTCAAGCTTTCATTCGCAACTTTAGAGTTGTGGGAACCAGTATGGTCAATAATTTGCATGATGGACAGTATCTGATTATAGATAAGGTTACATACAACCCCTTGGTCACTGAAGTTATCGGTATAGGCGGGATTAAGCGAGGCGATGTGATTGTCTTTGAGCCACCCAATCGCCCCGAAGACGATTATGTGAAGCGGGTCATCGGCTTACCCGGCGAAACGGTTGAAATTGTACAGGGACAGGTTTACATCGACGAGGAATCCCTAGATGAAACCTTCAAACCAAGAACAGGCTCATACAGCATGGCTCCGATGACTATCGAGCCGGAACATATTTTTGTGCTAGGAGATAATCGTAATAACTCAAACGACTCTCATAACTGGGGAACGTTGCCCATCCGCAACATCGTCGGACGAGCTTGGTTATCATATTGGCCCCCGAATGAATGGGGCTACATTCCCCGTGATATACCTTCGGAAGAAGCAACCTTAAAAAATATACTCAAAGATATCGTCCCTAGCGCCAATGCCGCCGATTCCGAAATACCTGAAAATTAAACCTGCCTTGATAGAATATCAATCTTGTTGGAGAGCAAAAAAATGAACATTTGTCCCGTTTGTAATTCTGGTCGCTTACAACGACGTACCATGACCTACATTGAATGGTATGGTAAGGAGTTATTAGTTATTGATAGAATGCCAGCTTTAGTTTGTGATGCCTGCGACGAACAAGTCTATGACCGAAATGCTATGGAAACATTACAACGTTTATTATGGTCACCTCCCCCGACCAAAACTAGAGCGACCGTTTCTGCGAAATAAGGCGTATATGCCAAACTGATTCGTGATAGCATCCTGAGCTTGTCGAAGGATATGGGTAGTGTTGACCTGTTGACTGATAGCCTTGGGCTAAAGCCACAAGGCTAAAAGCTCAAGACCGCTAAAAGCGGCCTACAGCCCTTCAGAAAAAGATTTTCACGTGACGCTACAAGCGTCACCTACGATAATTGGAGGTCACGCTTGTAGCGTCACGATAACCTGAAAAAGATTATCTGGAAGACTGTAAATAGCTGGCTTCAGCCTGCTTTAGTTTTTAGCATCGGGATTGATTCCGATGCGTCATCAGTCAAGACAACAACACTACCCAATCCTTTCGCCTGAATACAGAATCTAAAAAGAGACTGTCCACGTGTCAGCCTCTTTTTAGATTCTCTCAAACAATCGCCTCTAAAAAACCATAACGATTTTATAACCTTGCAAAATAATCAGGTTTAAGGTAAAATGAGCCTACAGCTTTAATATATTAATTTAGAGAAGGTGAATTATGAAAAAAGGAACTAAATACTGGCCGTTACACAACTATCTAAATATTCATGAGGATGATGAAATGACATTGTCCTTTACCAAAATTGAGGAAATTATTGACTCAAAGTTACCTCCCTCCGCCTATAAAAGCCGTAGCTGGTGGAGCAATCGTCGGAAAGGTTCGTGGCAATCCCCTACTTGGATGGGCGCGGGATATCATGTTGAAGAGTTTGATTTGACCGTAGGAGAAGTCACTTTTCGGAAGCCGATTCAGCCGTACAAAGTCAAGCGTCAAAATGGCGCGGTACTTTGGGATCCTGACTCAATTAAGATTTTACGCCGTCATATGGATATGAGTCAGTCCCAATTTGCCGATGATCTGGGCGTTCGTCAGCAGACCATTAGCGAATGGGAACGAGGCATGTATGCCCCCGGCCGAGCCATGTCCAAATATTTGAATATGGTAGCCGAAAAAGTCAATTTTACCTACGGAAAAGAAATCTAATCTTAAATTAGGCTATGCTCAAAAATATTGCCATGTTGACTGTTCATACCTCACCCATTGCCCGTTTAGGCGATCAGGAAACGGGGGGGATGAACGTTTATGTCCGCGACCTTAGCCAAGAGTTTGGTCGGCAAGGGATTAATGTCGATATCTATACTCGTTCTCAAGACCCAACCTTGCCCCGCATTAAACAATTAATGGACAATGTGCGGGTAATACAGGTTAAAGCTGGGCCTGAGAAACCATATAACAAGAATAAAATATACCATCATTTGGATGAGTTCGCCGCTGGTGTCTTGGCCCAGGGGCAACAGTATGATGTGATGTTTGCTCATTATTGGCTGTCTGGTTTGGTTGGACTGAAGTTACGAGCAAAATGGAATATCCCGCTGTTTCAGATGTTTCACACCCTAGCCGCCTTAAAGAACATGGTTGCTCAGACCGATGCCGAACGGGAACCGGATCAGAGAACCAACTGCGAACGGGAACTCATGCATCGGGTAGACCGAGTGATTGCCGCCACACCGATTGATCGGTGTCACATGGTCGAGTATTATGGCGCGTTGTGCCAAAATATATCCATTATTCCACCGGGGGTTGACTTAACTCGGTTTACCCCCATGAACAAGGCTGAGGCGAGTTGTCATCTGGACATTCCCCGCGACCATAAGATGATTCTGTTTGTGGGACGGATTCAGCGATTAAAGGGTATCGACATTTTGTTACAGGCGATTGCTCGATTAAAGCGGCGGCTGACCGAAAATATATATTTGGTAATTATTGGCGGTAAGCCAAATTCAGATGGGGATGAAACCCACCCCGAAATGGCTCGGTTGCTGGCTTTACGGCGCGAGTTGGGGCTAGAAGAGTTGGTGACCTTTTTAGGTTCAAAAGACCAAAACTGTCTGGTCTACTACTACGCCGCCGCCGAGATGGTGGTTATCCCTTCCAATTATGAATCGTTTGGCATGGTGGCAGTAGAGGCTATGGCCTGCGGAACACCTGTTATCGCCTCTAATGTGGGTGGGCTGATGTTTAGCGTTGAGGACGGTTTTAACGGTTATTTAGTCCCGGCCCGTGATGCTGAAGCTTTAGCCAATCGGATTCTGCTACTGTTGAAACAACCGATTCTGCAACAACAACTCAGCGAGCAGGCTCAAAACTGGGCTAAACGGTTCAGTTGGACGCATATTGCCGAGGAGTTACAAGAGGTATTTGAAGCGGAAATCGTGACTAATACCAAATAAAAAGCCAGTCATCAAACGATGACTGGCTTTTTTGTTTAGAAATATGTATCAATTAACTTGCGCGTTTTGAATCAGACGCTAGCCTTGTTCCCATACTGGGTTTGGGAACACAATTGCTCTGTTTGCGACTTGTAACATGCCAGAAACAGAGTTTATATGGCAAATACGTTCAACTAAATTATAAATGGTAAATGGTGAATTGTAAATGGTAAATGAGTGTAAGCGGTATTATGAATGAGTGTGACCAACTTTATCGTGTTTTCAGTGCCAGTATCCGAATTCGTTAATTAATACTCATTCCTTAGCGTGCCCTTTATCCACCACACTAATATTGTCTATCCGCAACGCACCCCCGCCTACAGGTTCAGGGTGATGACCTTTAATGAAGATGGTCATGCTCTCGCTGGTAGCGATGACGGTCTGCTCCGTTCTGGCCCATGCATCATCCAGATTCTCCATCCACGGATACCACTCCACCGATTCGGCCTGCCAATCAATCCCGCCAGTTAAGTCAATCCCCAACATAACCTGCACCAGCGAGGGGCTAAACTCGCGACGCAAAAACGCCTCCACTTTGTATCGATGACCGAGAATGGTCGGCGTAGTTTTGAATATCCCCGCCTCATTGCCCACAAAAGCAAAGGTAATTTCCTGGGCACTTTCGCCAATGTATACATTCGCTCCAAAAGTAGTCTGGTTAAAGCATGACGATCCAAACTGGTCACGGGTAGTAAAGGTACTCCAGCCAATCGCTGATGCCGCTCCTGCACATTGATCCCCATGCGGATTGACCCACGGCTCAAAACCAGCCTCAAACTCCCACTCCCCACCCCGCTGAGCCGGTAGAGGCGGCACCGTCGGAACAGGCGTGGCCGTAGGCGGGACAGGGGTAGCGGTTTCGGTCGGCGTTTCGGTTGGAGTCTCAGTCGGTATCTCCGCTTCCGGCTCATCAGTCGGGGTCGATTCCGAGTCCGCATTGGGTGGCGTTGTCTTGGTCGGAAGCGGAGTCTCTGTTGGGCGCGGCGTTGACGTATCGGTAGCTGGAATATCAGCCAACAGAGCAACTGTCGCCGTTGGAGTCTGGATATCAAACGAGATTGGCTCGAAGGTAGCCGTCGGGAAGGAGGTGGCTCTTTGTTGTGGGCCACAGGCGAGTATAGTCATGGCTATTAGCAGATAGATTAATCGAATTTTCATAAAAATAAGGAGTTTTTGTTCAACTACAGCTCTTCAGAAAAATATCCTCATGTGACGCTGCTACAAGCGTCACCTACGATAATTGGAGGTCACGCTTGTAGCGTGACAATAACCTGAAAAAGATTATCTGAAAGACTGTATATCCAACTCAATACCCGACAGAAAAGTTAGCCTGAACTAATTAGCACAGAGTTTCACAGAGGAACACAGAGCTTCACAGAGAAAAGCGAATTATTTTTTCCTCTGTGCCCCTCTGTGCGTCTCTGTGAAACTCTGTGTTCCTGTTTTAGCCTTTCCTAAGCCACTTTGTCGGGTAGTAAGTATGTCCAATGGTGATGCCAATTATCAATACTCAGGATAGATATGGAAGTCACCGGCTTTTAAAATACCATAAAATATATTTTCTGGGGTATCTGGATACTCATCATAATGATATAGTAAGCATTTTTTCTGAATATTGGGTGCTAGATTGTTGATAAGCGAAGAAATATGAGGATGAATGCCAGACGGGTATTTGGAGGTCTCACAATCCATGTAAATGCGATTGGCTCGGCGATAATGGGATTCTAGCTGAGGGGGCATCATGTGTTGGGTATCCGTCGGCATGAGAACATTGTAGCCGTTAGAGTGTTGCAGGCTAATGCCGTAACTAGCCATCTCCTCTGAGCTAGAGATGACATGCATGGCAAATACTGGTGTCATCGTCCAATGACCGTCGCCATCTTGAAAAATCTGGGTATTGGTACTACCATCTTCCTGTTTTCCTATCAAATGAATGTCAAAATAGGTATCTAGGTTGACGTTCGGTACTCCTTGCACGGTGTCTAAGCCGGGACCGACGGCCCGTTTTAGCGGCTCTAGTACCTTGCGATGGATAAATAGGTCAGGTTTAGCCTGAGGGGGCGGACTAGGCCACCATTCTTGCTCCAAAAACAGTTTATCGGCAATCAGGTCATTTCCAAGCCATTCCTGTTTGGCCGGGGTGTAGAAAGGGTTAAAAAGGCTGGTAATCCCTAAATATTCCACTCCGCCGATATGATCACTATGGGGATGGGAGATATAGATTCCGTCGATGTCGGCTGAACGTAGTCCCAACCCCTTGAGAGCATGCCGACCGTCGCATCCCAAGTCAATCAACAATCGATATGGGCTAGGGCCACGTTTGCTCGGCATATCAAACTCGATGACAAAGTTCGCTTGCCATTTAGGGTCATATAGCTTGCGGCTTATTTTTTCGATTTCAGCCGTTATCGTTTCGGGGGAAGCATCCTTAAATTCGGGAGAGGTAGCGACTTTTAAGGCTAACTCAGTCGCTTGTTCTACGGTTATAACATCTTCAAATTTACCTGTGGAAAATGCGGCATTAACGCCAAGTGTGGTGATTTTCATGGTGTCTCCTATGGACATGGGTCACTGATTTTATGGGATTATACCTGAGAGGGGGCTTGTAAACAAAAAACCTGTACAGGACAAAACTTCAATAGCCGCCCTCACACGGGGGTAAAATCCCCGTGCTACAGAACAGCGCCCCATAAATGGGGCTTAATACGCCATTCCAGCCGGATTTATCGGGCGCTGTTTTGTAGCCCTGAAATTCATTTCGGGGCGGTTTTGGGTAGACCGAGCTTGATTTACCCTTTTGAAAATCAATTTGATAAGATTTGACATCGTTTTCTAAGCAGTATATCATACCTAGCTTTACAAATTTACATTCAGGGTTAGGCTTTGGCATCTAAAAACATAGATCGTCGTTTAATTACGATTTTATTGATTGTATTTGTGCAGATTGTCGGTATGGGGTTAATTTTACCAATTTTGCCCCTCTACACCCAACGTCAATTTAATATGTCTCCAGAGGCAATTAGTCTTTTGATTGCCTCATTTTTTATTGCTCAATTTATCGCCGGGCCATTTTTGGGACGCTTGTCTGATAAATATGGACGGTTGCCGATTCTCATCATCAGCCAAATCGGCACTGCAATTAGTTTCGCCATGTTAGGCTTGGCCGAGAGTGTGACCATGCTCTTTATCGCCCGGATTTTTGACGGCATCACCGGGGGCAACATTATTGTGGCGCAGGCTTACGTCACCGATATTACTCCTTCTGACCGACGGGCGAAATCGTTAGGGCTTATTTTTGCCGCTTTTGGGGTTGGATTTTCTATCGGCCCAGCAATGGGAGGTATTTTGTCGGCAATGTTTGGCCCTAAAATACCCTTCTTTTTGGCTGCGTTGGTCGCCTTATCCACCGTTTTTTTGACATGGTTTACCCTCGACGAAACTCTTTCTCCAGAACAGAGGGAGATAAATCGTACCTTTAAAAAGGCCGGATTGACACCAAGTCAAGTGATGAAGAACTCTATGTTGGTCTTGGTGCTGTTGATTGCTTTTTCGGGACAGCTTTTGATGGGTATGATCCAGTCTACCTTTGCCCTGTATGGTGAGGCGGTATTATTTGTGGAATATAGTCCCGAAATGGTTAATTTGGGGGTCGGACTGTTACTGGCCGTGCTTGGCTTAAGTCAGCTATTTGTGCAGATGCTACTATTACAACCAATGCTTGACCGTTTTGGTGAGGCCAAACTGGTTATTATTGGGATATTAATTCGTTCTGTAGGCTTGTTTATCTTTGCCATCGCGACGATGATTTGGGTAGGAACCTTGGCCGCTATTCTGTTCCCCATCGGCATAGGGCTGATGATGCCGCCCCTTCAATCACTGGCTACTCATTCTGTGGCGGATGAGTTGCGAGGCGGTGTACTTGGTATTTACCAGTCGACTCTGAGTTTGGCAATTATCTTTGGTACATCGTTAGGGGGCGTGATATTCGCTTTTGGGCCAACGCTACCTTTTTGGGTAGGTGGCGGGCTAGGTATTCTTATTACCTTTCCGGCTATTATGTTATGGCAAAAAACGGAGAACTATCAGCAGGCACATGTTAATTAATGCTCATTTCTTACTGGCTTGGTCGCCACCAATACCTCTCGTTTTCCGGGCGGCCCGTGACGTTTCTGCACCTCAAATCCAACAGATTGTAAGGCTCGGCGCACGGTTCCTTTGACCGAGTAGGTAGCTAACTTGCCCTCCGGTTTTAAGGCTCCGTATAACTGGCTAAAAAAGCTCTCCGTCCACAGTTCTGGATTGACAGTCGGGCTAAACGGGTCATGATAGATGGCATGGCAACTCTCATTTCTGATTTCGCTGGTGGTTGCGTCGCCAAGTTTCATAACCAAACGAATATGCTGACTGACATCGCTCCGGAACTCCCCAACCGGATTGGCGACGGGCAGGTTACGTCGCCACCAGAGAAATTTTTGCCGAATAGGTTCAACCGCCTGCAACTGTTCGCCATAGTTGAGCGCAGTTAGAATTTCGTCGGGCAATATAAGATTCTCCAAAGCCACATAATGGAAGGGCGTGCGATGGGTTTGACTATAATAAGCAGTTAGCAGGAAATTTAAGCCTGTTCCAAAGCCAACCTCCAAAATTCGGGTAGGCTGACGATCAAGCAAACGTTGTTTGACCCCTGTGCCGACCAAAAAAACATGCTCTGCCTCACGGAGCGCGCCATGTTTAGAGTGGTAAGTTTGATTATAGATTGGGCTATACAACGTATCGACCCCATCAGCCGTCTGCTGAGGGGTATACTCAATTTGATGTGAATTCATAAATGATATGATATAGACTGACAGCCCCTAAAAGTTTTAGGGTAGTACGGCCTAACCGTCAACTTAAGGGTTTGTAGTAGGCACTTTAGTGAGAGGAGTGCAAAGCTTGCTTTGCATGCAAGGCAAGCCTTGCACTTCGGATCTCCCCATCACTACTTGTGCAGGATTACCGAATCGTCTACTACAAACGTTAAGTTGACACTTACGCATCACCAGTTTTAGAAACCTTTAGGGGCTGTCGTCAGTCAATAAAAAGTAATAAAAAATGATAACAATAGTTGGTGGTGGTATATTCGGTTTGTCAATCGGCTGGTATCTGGCTCGGGCTGGTCGAAGTGTAACGTTATTAGAACGAGGAAAAGTTGGGCAAGGTACAACACAGGCCTCGGCGGGGATGGTAATGCCTTGGAAGATTTCAGCTTCTTTTAACGCTGACTTGTTTGAGTTACAACGAGCCAGTTGTGATCGTTGGTCAGATTTTGCCGCGGAACTGAACGCAAAATCTGATAAACCGTTTGAATTTCGTGCGATTGGGCGTTATTTTCTCATGCTCGATAAAAAGGCACTCAAACGAGTTGGTAAACAGTACGAGTTCCATCGTCAAATCGGCTTTTCCTTAGATTGGCTGTCTGGTGACGAACTTCGAGAACGCGAGCCACATGCTAGCCCAGAGATACAAGCGGCTGTTTTCAGCCCGCTCAGTTGTCAAGTCGATAATCAGGGACTCATAGAGGCTTTACGTCAAGCATTTTTGGGTGCAGGCGGAATTCTGCGAGAAGAAACATCAGTCCTAGAACTACTCACAAATGGTAATCAGGTACAGGGAGTTCGTCTGGAGGGAGAAACAGTTCCCACAAAAACGGTCATTTTAACCACCGGCGTTTGGCTCGATCAACTAGCTGGTGTGCCATCTATGTTGCACAACATCATCCAACCCATAAAAGGGCAAATTCTAACCCTGCAAATGTCCGAGACAGAGCCGCTCATTAAGCGGCAAATGATAGGCCCAATTTATCTAGTACCACGCCATAATGGTCGATTGATTGTCGGCACAACGATTGAGGAGGCTGGTTTTAATATTCAACCGACGGCTGGCGGAATGTACCATATTTTGCGGAAAGCTCAATTGATTCTACCCTCTATCATCGACCTGCCGATTTTGGAAATACGTGTCGGACTGCGTCCAACTGGGCCTAATCGACTACCTGTTATGGGCAAAACTGATGTTGATGGGCTATTTTTTGCCTCAGGTGGACACTCTCATGGTGTCTTACTCAGTCCAATTGTAGCCGAAGCCATGACCGAATTGGTTATGACTGGAACGCCCCCGCCGATTATCAGCCCGTTTGCTATTAAGGAAAAGTAGTGATAAGGATCCGTTAGCTACCCGCAAGTTCTAAACTTGCGGGTAGCTGACCACTACCTATACAAGACTACCCTATTAATATACATTCCTGAGTATATGCGGCAGGCGGAAGCCCATAGAACCCAAAATACTCAAGCTAAATTGGACATAAACAACTGTGCGTAATCAACCAGATTTTACCGCTATAAATTATGACGATATAACTTTCCCGCCGGTTAATTATGAGACTTGGCGACAAAAGGTTGAGCAAGAGACAGGCCAATCGGTCAACGAATTGGTCTGGAAAACGATGGAGCAGTTGGATGTTAAACCATTGTACACCGAGGCTGACACAGCTAATCTGAAACATCTAGGCTACACCGCCGGGATTCCGCCCTATCTGCGAGGCCCCTATGCGACCATGTATGTCACTCGCCCGTGGACAGTGCGGCAATATGCTGGATTTTCGACGGCAGAGGAGAGCAACGCCTTCTATCGTCGCAACCTCGCCGCCGGACAAAAGGGGCTGTCGGTGGCCTTCGATTTAGCCACGCATCGAGGCTACGATTCTAATCATCCCCGCGTTGTCGGCGATGTCGGTAAGGCTGGGGTGGCAATTGATTCCATTCTCGATATGAAAATCCTGTTTGACCAGATTCCGCTCGATAAGATGTCGGTTTCGATGACCATGAATGGCGCGGTTCTGCCGATTATGGCCTTCTACATCGTCACCGCCGAGGAGCAAGGGGTCAAACCGGAGCAGTTAGCCGGTACAATTCAAAACGACATTTTGAAAGAGTACATGGTACGGAACACCTACATCTATCCACCTGAACCGTCAATCCGCATCATTGCTGATATTTTCTCTTTTGTCTCGCAAAATATGCCTCGATTTAACAGCATTAGTATCTCCGGCTACCACATGCAAGAAGCGGGCGCAACGGCTGATTTGGAGTTGGCTTACACCCTCGCTGATGGGCTGGAGTATGTGCGAACTGGTCTCAAAGCGGGCATGAGCATTGACACTTTTGCTCCCCGGCTGTCATTCTTTTGGGCGATTGGCATGAACTATTTCATGGAGATTGCCAAGATGCGGGCCGGACGAATCTTGTGGGCCAAGCTAATTAAACAGTTCAACCCTCAAAATCCTAAGTCAATGGCTCTGCGGACGCATAGTCAGACATCTGGTTGGAGTTTAACCGAACAAGACCCATTTAATAACGTTGTGCGTACCTGTGTTGAGGCTATGGCCGCCGTGTTGGGTCATACTCAATCGCTCCACACTAACGCCCTTGATGAGGCGATTGCCCTGCCGACAGATTTCTCGGCTCGGATTGCACGGAACACCCAACTTTATCTGCAAGAGGAGATCGGCCTATGTAATGTGGTCGATCCGTGGGGTGGCTCGTACTATGTTGAAGCGTTGACCGATGCGCTGATGGAACGGGCTTGGGCGCACATACAAGAGATTGAGTCGTTGGGTGGCATGACTAAAGCGATTGCGGCTGGTGTGCCAAAACTCCGTATCGAAGAGGCTTCGGCTCGCCGCCAAGCTCATATCGATTCGGCACAGGAGATGATTGTCGGGGTCAACCGCTATCGACTAGAGCAAGAAGCACCTATCGAAATTTTAGAGGTTGATAATACTACTGTGCGAGAGGCGCAGTTGAATCGTCTGGAGCAGTTACGGGCCAATCGGGATGAGGCCAAAGTTCAAGCGACCCTGAACGCCATCACCCAAGCCACTGAATCTGGCGCGGGGAATTTGCTGGCTTTAGCTGTGGACGCTGCTCGCGCTCGTGCTTCGTTGGGTGAGATTTCGGATGCGATGGAGAAAGTGTTTGGTCGTCATAAAGCGGTCATCCGCTCGATTTCGGGCGTGTATAGTGGCGAATATGGTAAAAATAAAGATAAAGCTGTGGCGAAAACTCGTCAAATGGCCGATGAGTTTGAACTGCATGAGGGTCGTCGCCCTCGAATTATGATTGCCAAGATGGGCCAAGATGGGCATGATCGTGGAGCGAAAGTGATTGCCACTGCCTTTGCCGATTTGGGCTTTGATGTGGACATCGGGCCGCTGTTCCAAACACCAGAGGAGACCGCCCGCCAAGCGGTGGAAAATGATGTGCATGTGGTCGGCATGAGTTCGCTGACCGCTGGGCATAAAACGCTCCTGCCGCAACTGATTGAGGAACTTGGTAGGTTCGGGCGAGAGGATATTGTAGTCGTCATCGGCGGGGTGATTCCGGCCCAGGATTACGAGTATCTGTACGAGCATGGCGCGGCTGCCATCTTCGGCCCCGGCACAGTGATTCCCGTCGCCGCGCAGAAAATTCTAGAAGAGGTTACGCTCCGTTTGGAAGAGTAGTACAGCTCGGCAGAGGCGCAGAATATGACCGCTAATCCAGTTGACGCGAATGAGTCGCCTCCGACAACAGACCTCTTTTTGTCTCAAAATTCGTCCTACAAGTGATAATTCGCGAGCTTTTTGATTGGCGGTCACATCTCTCCGGTACAGAAATTTATTACCCATCCTGACTATTTGTCCCCATTTATTCCTATCATAACGTAATTAACACTCTAACAGTTAGGAACGGGATTTTAATAACTTGCGTGTACGTCGGAGATTATGGTAGGGGCTAGGCAGGGCGGTCTGATTTTGGAACGTACATCCATGTTCTCTCCGCCCCCTGCCTCGCCCGTCATTCCGTAGATTCAGGGCGAGGCAAGGCGGATTGGAGTTCTGATTTCAAGCCAATGCTACACCGCCTTGCCTAGCCCCTACGATTGCCAAACGCGTAAGTTAATTAATACCCATTCCTATATTATAATATAACCTCAATAAATGCGCCTATATTTCGGAGTCTTGCTGGTATTCTGGCATAACCCCGTTCCACGTTATGAATACCACGAATTTCACTCACTCCTTCTGCGACTAATGCGGCAATAATATAAGCAAACCCTGCTCGAAGATCAGGAATAGTTATTTTCTGCCCTTGTAATGGAGTAGGGCCTGTGATGATACAACTGTGTAAATGATTTTGATCACGATAGCGGCATGACCTACTCCCCAAACAATCTATGTGAAGTTTAATCTGAGCGCCCATTTTACTTAAAGCCTCGGTGTAACCGAAACGTTTCGACATAACCGTCTCGTGTATTACAGAAGCTCCATGTGCTTGGGTAAGTATTACCGCAAAAGATTGTTGCCAATCCGTCATAAAGCCGGGATGCACATCAGTTTCCAAATTAGTAGGATATAAATCATTATCTTTGCGGAAGAACGCAATTCCTCCATCTGTAACCTCAAAATCACCACCAACTTTCCTTAAAGCATTCAAGAATGAGATTATATGTTCCTGTTGGGCATTTTTTACCGTAATACGTCCATTGGTGGCCACTGCTGCGGCCGCAAATGAGGCTACCTCAATTCGATCTGGAATAGCCCAATGCCTAGCACCATTAAGTTTATCAACACCCTCAATGATAATGCGTCGGTCAACATCGACCTTGATTAACGCCCCCATTTTTTGCAAAAACAAAATGATGTCGATAATTTCGGGTTCTACTGCGGCATTGTGGATGACTGTTCTACCTTTAGCTAAGGTTGCGGCCATAATTAAATTTTCAGTTGCACCGACACTAGGAAAGGGTAGTTTAATGTGATTTCCATGAAGTTTCGTACCAGTTATCATAAATTGATTATTAGTAACCTTCACTTCTGCTCCCATTTGTTCCAATCCATTGGTATGGAAATTGACCGGACGTGCCCCAATTTTACAACCTCCAAGCATAGGTACTGTTACTTCGCCAACTCGATGAAAAATAGGAGCAAGCATTAAGATAGGAATACGATTAGATCCAGAATGTTTTTGGCTAATTACTGTATTCTTAATTGTGGGGGTATGTACCCTTAGCGTATCGTTGTCTATTTTCTCATACTGAGTTCCAACTTCGCTTAACATCTCTAAAACTTTCTCAATTTCTTTGATTTTTGGTATATTACCAATGTGGCACGGTTCATCAGTTAACAATGAAGCAACTAACTGTTTGGTGACAGCATTTTTAGCACCGCTGACACTCACTGTGCCATCTAAAGGGTGTCCACCTTCTATACGGTAATACTTCTTATCTTCTATCATGTCTAAAACCTCTTAGTATTTTTTGTCGATTTAATCACAGATTAGGTCAGTTACCTACCCGCAAGTTCTAAACTTGCGGGTAGGTAATCACTACATGTGCAGGACTACCTAGATTGTTACCCCTTCATACATGAGGAATATCGGATGGTAGGTTATTTCCATAATTATTCTTTAATGCTTCTATCATACGTGAGCGATACTGTCTAGCCCGCTCCAGATTTAAGCGTACCTTATCATCTTGCTGTTGAGAAATATATCTTACACCTAAAAAAGCAGTGGTACCTAAATAGTCTAGACTTCTTGTAGCTAGGGCATTATAGTAATTTTTCAAGAATTCTGACCAAAGTGATTGGTGACTATAATCTCTCAATTTATAATATTTTTCAATCAACAAATATTGGTATTCATTTGATAGTGTTAATTTAGGTGAGCCAACAAACTCGGCCAAATCAATTTGGGTAGCCCCTACAGACATCGTTTCAAAATCAATTAAGGACCAATGATCACTCCATATAAGATGGAATGGTGAAAATGAATTATGTACTATTTGTCTTGGAGTACGTATTAATGGGGCGATGACGTTGGCCGTATACCATTCAAAAAATTTGTCTCCCAATTCATCAATAGCAATGGTTTCTAATTGAGCAATATTTACTTTGATTGCTTGATTAGCAGTAAATTTTTTTTCAAGCACTTTATTAAGTAATAATAATCGTCCTATTGCAATCTTAGCCCGTCGAAGGTATGTTTTAAGGGTAAGACGGTCCAAATTTGTACTATAACATACCCTATAAAAAACAGTATAATGCTTTTGACAGACTCGGTGAAAGTCTGCCAAAAATTCAACACCTTGCGAAGAAATATCAAATTTATGGGTTTTATCTGTAATGGTATTGAGCATACAATCAAGAGATTTTGTACCAACATCTTGCTCTATCAGGACTGCAAAATCATTAGTAACAGCACCTCCATAAAGCTCCGGTACTCGGTTACTAAACCATTGGTTAAGTAACCAGAGTATCTTTTCCTCTCTACGGTATCTGTTACGATAGAATGGGTCAAATTCAGGAAGAAACCATTTTACAATTATCGGACAGGATTCATCCTGCACCCACATACGATAAACCGGATTACGAGTTGTTGTACCCATTTTTTGAATCTTAGAAACTTGAGAATCCTTATTTATAAGAGAGAGTAAGCTATGTGGGGACAAAATCGCACTAGTTAGAGAGGGAAAATCAGGCCAACTCGTCGTGTTATTAGTCATTTTATACTTTTAAAAGTCTTGGTAGTCTTGCACAAGTAGTGATGGGGAAATCCGGAGTGCAAGGCTTGCCTTGCATGCAAGGCAAGCTTTGCACTCCTCTCACTACATCTGCACCACTACCGATTTCTGCACCATTTGCATATATAATTTGTAAATTTCACATCTAAGCTTAAATGTACGTTCTGGTACTCTACTCCAATAATCTAAGGCCTCTGTATACTTGCCAAGCTGATAATAAATGTAGCCAATTGTAATCAAAGCTTCAGCCTTACTCATTGGTTTCCAAAACACAATATCTGATAAAAAACCAAATTGTTCCAAATCACTCACGTTGATGTCAGTAACCTCTTCAATCCAATATATTTTATAGCCAAATAACCTAAAGGGTTTACCGCGTTTAATAGAGAGTAAAATCAAGCCGTCATCAAATTTCCGAAAGCCAAGGAATACATTCTTAGTCCAATGACCAAATATCCAAAAAGCGGCCAGTAGGCTGATGCCTGTTAACCAGATAATCACTTTAGCGAAAAGCTCAGTAACAAGAGTTGATCCTGTTCCAAGTATCGCTAATACAAGGCCCAATGTCCACAACATATATACTATTTTGTGCCGTCCGAATCCAAGCAAATCTAAATGACAATGATATGGAGTGGCTAAAAAGGGTAGTGGAAACTCGGTGTGGGGGAAATTATGACCATTGCCATTATAAATGTGCATGGACAGTTTCATTGAGCGACGAAACAGAGGAGTGAGTATTTTCGCTTGATACAATGCCGTTGCTCCTTCCAGAACAAATACACCTCCAATGATTATCCAAGTTAATTCTGTTTGTGACAAAATAGCAAGAAAAGCAAAGGCACTTCCTACCATCATCGAGCCAGTTTCGCCAAGATACACTCTTGCTCGACGTTGTGAACGAGGTTTTTTAGCTGACCAGCTAGAAGGAAGATTAAAAAGCAAAAAGCCAAATGCTGACCCAGCCAGCGCAAAGGAGATGGCTGATGCAATCGTGGCTTGATGAACTGTTGTAAACAGAGCGTATGCTAAAGAGGCAATTAACCACAATCCCCCCAGCAATCCATCCATTCCGTCACTAAAACCAGTCGATAAAGTTGTGGTTGTAGTTATTGTTACTGACATAAAGAAAAACCATACGAACCAAACAAGAGGAATTGAAAAATATGAGACTTGACTATATGGAGTGTATGGGACAGCAAAACCAAATCTAAAATAGAGAATAAGAGACAGCAAGAGAGAAAAACTAGCGACAAAAATCAATTTTGTTCTTTGGGAGATTCCTACTCCCTGAGTCTTTCTAATATCATCCACAAGCCCTGCTACAGCAAATCCCCAGATAGGTAATAAAAACCAACGAAAACTAGCAGATACCCATCCCAATTGCGAACTAAGCCATAGCGATGTTGTAAATCCGATTAACACTGCTATTCCTCCTGAGTGAGGAAGTTTGGTCGAAACAGGATCAATTTTTCTAATATCTTCAAAACGATATACACCTGTTTTTTTTTCACGCGAAACAAAACCAGGTAAAACTTTTAGACAAATCAAGGTTCCTATATAAGTGATACCAAATGAAACCAAGAAAATTAATAACCCTACAATAAAATCTTGCATATTTTGATGGATCTCCTAACACATGTTTAGTTATTTTATTAACCATAAACTTAGTACCCGACAGAAAATTTAGTCTGAACTAATTAACACAGAGTTTCACAGAGGAACACGGAGATTCACAGAGAAAAAACGATTTATTTTCTTTTGTATTACTCTGTGTTACTCTGTGCTTCTCTGTGAAACTCTGTGTTACTGTTTTAGTCTTCCCTCAGCCACTTTGTCGGGTAGCAAGACCATAAATCTGATTGGCGGTCATATCGTCATATCACGCTTCACCCTCATCCTCACCTTCCGCCATCCGAATCGCCCGCTCGCTGACCTGCTGATAGGCCGAGCCGAGCAGGGGCGTGATGCCTTTGGGTACGAATGACGGCTCGCCCAACCGTTTCAGGATGGGCAGGTTGCTCAGGGGCGGTTTGATGTTCAGATTGACGAGCGAATCAATCGGCTGGCTCATGCTGTAGAACTGATCAATCGTCTCGCTGAGGGGGATGACCTCCTCCTCAATCTCCTCGTCCCAGTCCTCCTCTTCTATCTCTTGCAGACCGCGCAGGATTTGCAGGAGGTCATCCTTACTGCGTCCCCGCAAACGGAAAATCATGAACGGATCATCATCAAACTGCTCGCCGAGCAGATAATAGGCCGCGGCAATATGTTTGCATGGATTGGCCCAATCAGGACAGCTACAGTTTGTATTCAGTTCGTTCTTTTTATCGGGAAAAAGGCTCACCCTCGCCGCCTTAAAGACCGACTCAATCTCATCCGGCATGTCGCCATTGAGCAGTTGAGCCGTGAAAATCGCTTGATTAAAGAGGCTCTCAATCACCTGTTCCCACTGGTTATCGCTTAAGGTGTCGATTTTAATCGAAACTTTATAGGGTGTACGGCGCGAACCTTGTACCTTGGCCTCCACCCCACCGGTAATCTCCTTAATCGACAACACCTGCCCCTTGCGCGCGTATGTACGACCGCGCCCTAAGCGCCCACTATCCATTAATTTTTCTAGGGCTTTAATCCAGCGCGTGGCCCACCAACTACTAGCAAATGCCCCCCGCTTCGAGCGCGCTTTGATGCCCTTGTCGGTCTCGATAGCTTTGGTCGGTTTGTAAAAATGGGTGTAATAATCGTAACGACTCATGGGATTTTGGATTTTGGATTTTGGATTGCCGATTGATTGTTGCGATGATCTAAAATCACCAATCGCCAATCCAAAATCCAAAATTATCATGTTTTTAACTTAACTAGGTTACGCAAATCCGTGGTTGATAGTTCGGTCAGCCAGCCTTCGCCCTTGCCCACCACACTATCAGCCAGGGCCTTTTTGCTGGTAATCATGTCGTCAATCATCTCTTCTAATGTGCCGATACAGACAAACTTATGCACCTGCACATTTTTGGTTTGCCCAATCCGAAACGCTCGGTCGGTGGCTTGATCCTCCACCGCCGGATTCCACCATCGGTCAAAATGGAACACATGGTTGGCCTGCGTCAGATTCAGCCCCGTGCCACCAGCCTTGAGCGACAGGATAAATATCGGTGGGCCGTCCTCTTCCTGAAACCTGTTGACCATAAGTTTCCGCTTTTTGGCTGATGTGCCACCATACAGAAACATGGTTGGCAGGCCAAACTGTTGTTGTAGATACTGTTGCAAAAAGCCGCCCATTTCTGAAAATTGGCTAAATATAAGAGTTTTATCCCCCACGCTGATAATCTCATCCAGCAGTTCGGTCAGGCGTTCCAACTTGCCACTGCGAGTGATGGCCTTCTGCGGGTCAACATGGATGGCCGATTTGTCGAACTCATGCAGAAATTGTCCCGGATAGTTACATATCTGCTTGAGCTTCATTAGCATGCCCAGCACCAGCCCCTTCCGTTTGATACTCTCCGCCGCGTCGATATCCTTGAGCGCATCTTTGACCACCGCCTCATACAAGGTGGCCTGCTCTTGGCTGAGAGTACAATATTCCTTCATTTCGACCTTATCCGGCAAATCTTGAATGACCGTCGGATCGGTCTTGACACGGCGTAAAATAAAGGGACTAACCATGTTTTTCAGTCGCTCGGTGGTAGCCTCGTTATGGTCACGCTCGATGGGCCGAGCAAAATCATTACGGAAACTCTTGCGATTTCCCAAATAGCCCGGATTGAGGAACTCCATAATCGACCATAGTTCCGATAGCCGATTCTCAACCGGCGTACCTGTCAGCGCCAAGCGAAACTGGGCGGGCATTTTGCGGATAGCCTGCGTCTGTTTGGCCTCCGGATTCTTGATGTTCTGGGCCTCATCCAAAATAACACCATACCAGTTGACCTGTTGCATGGTATCCAAATCACGCCGCACTAATGGATAACTGGTCAGCACCATGTCAACCGTTTTGGCCTGCTTAACAAACTTCTTATTCTTGAGACGTTTTGGCCCTTGATGTACCATTGTACTTAAATTGGGGGCAAAATGTTCTACCTCTCGCTCCCAATTCGCCACCACCGAGGTCGGACAAACCAACAGTGACGGGCCAGCCAGCAGACCCTCCTGCTTATCCCGTTGCAACAGCGAAATCGTCTGGATTGTCTTGCCCAGTCCCATGTCATCAGCCAGGCACGCGCCCAGCCCCGATTGCCGCAAAAAGTGCATCCACGAGTAGCCATACTGCTGATACGGGCGCAGAGTGGCCTGTAAGTTCCTGGGTTGATTCAACTCGGTCAATTTCGCATCACCGGATAGTTTCTTGAGCCATGCTTTCAACCAGCCGGTTACTGTCACCTCTTCAACGGGCAAACCATTCAGGTCTGCCTCGCCACCAAGCCCCATCCGTACCGCATCAAACAGGCTGGCCTCATGCTGACTATCACCATATTGTTTCCAAAAATCAATGGCGGTCTCAATTTGTTGCGAATCTAGTTGCACCCACTGCCCCCGAATCTGCACCAAAGGCGACTTGAGCGCAACCAGCGCATTAAACTCTTTTTGTGTAATTTCTGCCCCGTTGACCGACATCTGCCACTTATAATTGACCAACTGTTTGAAACTCAAGCGGCCTTCGTTGACGTTCTCATTTTTCATGCTGTTACTGCTCGACATTTTCAGGCGCACGCCTAAGCGCATGCCCGGTTTGTTCCACCACGGCGGAACCAGCACCCCAAAACCGCTCGATTCCAGCAGAGGCGCGGCCTCGCGTAAAAAGCGAAACGCATCTTGATTGGACAAGCCCACAAAGCGCGGCTTCGAGGTTTTCAGCCCATCGTTAATCGGCTTAAACAGTCGTCCGGCAAAACCGAGCGCGGCCAGCAACTTCTCTTGTGGTCGTTTGAACTGCCGGTTGAGTGTGGTCAGCACGTTGCCTCTAGCCCGCCAAACCTGCTCCGCTGAGATGAGCAGGCTAGGGTCTTCGCGAGCCTGCAACAAAAAATGAAGCACCCAATCCTTCGATTTGGGCGAGTCCTGTTGGGCCGGAGCCTCAAGTCGCAGGGCCACCCGAAACTGTTTATCTCCGGCCACATGCAGGTTTCGCAACCAAGTGCGATATTGGCGATGCAGTTGGTTGAGTGGGACAGGTTTGCCGGTAACATTTGGTTTTTTCTGATTAAACAGTCCCTTAACCCAGTTGTGACTAACCTCACTCGTCGAGAGCGATTTTGAGCGTGTCCCCTGCGCCCACTGCCGCACCAGCGTATCGGTCGTCTGGTTGAGAAAGCTGTCGTACAAGCGACGAGGCGAGGGAGCATCCTGTGGAGAGAGGGTTTCGGCTCGACAGAGGGGGGGCATGGCGGCCAGCAGTTGAGCCGTGCGCGGGCCATCGGCGGGGCTATCCAGCACCGGATACCAGCGGGCATGATACTCATTTTCGGCCTGGTTGAGGGTGGGCAAAAGTTTCTGTTGAGCCAGCGTCTCCAGTACAATCTGGCTGATGGTCTGCCAATAGCGACAATCATCAGCCAAGGTCAGTTGGACGGGTCGCTGATTGGGGCTGATGTAACTGATCAGCATGGGCAGAGCAATCGCCGGAGGCAGGGCCAATCCGGGAATTTGCCACAAATTCAGCGTGGCTGGTTTGGGGTCATTTAACTGCCAAGCATGGCTCAGTTGGGGCGCGGGCAGAGGGCCGTGTTTGGTGGTCGGCAGGAGCATGGTCAGGCTGGTTTCGGTACAGACCGCCTCGTCAACTCCGGTCAACAACGGCAATAATTTTGATGATGGCACCGCAAACGGATGAGGTCTCGCTTTTTTGACGCGGCGTTGCCCTTTTGCCTGCTCGCCTAAACCATCCTCGGCCCAAAAAATCAATCGGCCCGAATCGGTTGGACTTTTAGGGTGTTGCCAATGGGCATGTAGTAGGTACATTGTTTAACTCCAAAATGAAACGTGAAAACGTGAAAACATGAAAATGTGGGTAGTGGTGCAGAAGTAGTGGTACGGATACGTTAGCTACCCGCAAGTTCTAAACTTGCGGGTAGCTGACCACTACCCATGCAGGACTACCAAAATGTGAAACGTGATGAGTGAAACGTGAACTATTTTCCCGACTGCTCAGAGTGACATGGTCATTACGCTTCCCAAATCAAACACCGGCCCATCGGCACAGGCTCGCTTGAGGCCATGTTTGGTTGGTAGCACACAGCTTAAACAAGCCCCCAAACCGCAACCAAATAACTGCTGAGGCCATAAACCATACAAAAATTGGGTATGATGACCCAGCCGAATCTCTGTTGCCTGTTGATTCAACTGGTGCAGAAACGACATGGTGCCAGTGGCGTAAACCACATCAGCCCAATGTAGCAAATCGGGCAAAAGTGGGGTCAGCCGACCTCGTTGACCCATCGAGCCGTCTAACGTGGCGACATGCAGTTCCACGGCGATGGGCAGAATCGAGATGGGATACAAGCGGCTGGCTCGACTGGCTTGCAGGGCCATCGTCACCACCGAACCGTTATGTAAGGCGATTTGCATCTGACCCAACAACGGCTCTAAGGCGGGACTGTCGCTGATTAAGCAGACATGTTGCTCCTCAGTCGGTTTGGGGAAGCCCTGTCCTAACGGGCCAATCACGTTGAGGGTGTCACCAACCTGACGGGTCAAGAGCCAAGCTAACCCAGCATCGGAAGAAGGACGCAACAGCAGAGCTAGTTGATCCGAGCCAATGAGCATGGGAAAAACGGGTCGCCGCAGATAGGCGGTAAATGGGTCGGTACACTGAACCAGCAGAAATTGACCGGGAGCCAGCTGCTCGGCCAATTTCGGAGATTCTAGGTTAATCTGCCACCACGCTGGACTGAGTAGCGTTTTGTGGGTAATGGTGAGGGTGGTTTGGTGCATAGGATTGAACTGAGAAACAGGGAGCGCGGGCCAGTTAGGAATCGGAATTCCGATTCCTTATCCCTCCTTCACGCCCACCAGATAGACCAGATTCGATTGCCATTTGACTGTCTGGCGCAGGAGTTGCCGCTCGAACAGATGTTGAATTTCTAACAGTTCGTCCGAGCGGATACCAGAGGCAAGAAGATGGTCGGCAAACGAGCGGCGGTTGTCAACATGTGGGCGGTTATGAACAGACGAAGGACGGGCAGAGTCAGCATTACTCGTGAACCACCGTGCCAGCAACTCCGGGTTGATGTAGTAATCGGTGGTTTGTTGCTCTGTGAACAGTTGAATCTCGGTCAGGCCGACCTCATGCAGGATGCGCTCCAAATCGGCTTCAGTCCAGTTGACCATAGGATCATGCTCATTTTGATAGATGGTCGTTTCGACCTGTTGTATCTGCTCGGCGAGGGTGGACAGGCTGGTTAAATCGACCAGTTGCGACAGCCGTTGAGCATGGCGAGGCACAATTTCGGCCAAGACTAGCCGTCCATTGGGACACAATCGACGCGTGATGCGATGCAAGGTTTCGGCTTTATCAAGCAAACGGGTGAGAATATTACGCCCGATAATCACATCAAACTGGAGTTGAGTAGGCATCTCCTGCGAGGCCTGTTTTTGTTCCACATGCTCTGATGGGTGGTCGAAACTATGATCATTGTTTGAATCTTCCTTAGAATCGAAATCGGATTCTGTGTCGAATGGGGCATAGAGAGCCAGCGCGTCATGCAAGGTGTGGGTTGCCTTGGAGTCGGCCTGCTGAAAAAACTGCTCCGAATCGAGTTGGTCAAGATTGCCCACCAGCACCACCGGACGCTCTAATGAATCGAGATTTTGGCACTGTTGCTGGAATGCTTGGGCGGTACGTTGATCATGGGCCAAGGTGTAGACCCCACCGACTGCCGCTCGCCGAATCGCCTCCCAAGTCAACAAGCCAGAGCCGAGTTTCAAATCCAACAGTAGATCATGCCGTTGCACCTTGGCTAGGGCAAAGATGCGACCTCGCACGGCGGCCAACTGTTTGCCCACCCCGCTCAAAGTGCGCTGGAGCCACCGATTCTGGGTCGGACTCCCTTCAGGCATATTCTGTACTAACCCCAACAACGACGGGGCTGGCTCCAACATGGCCGCCAACTGTGCCTCTCGTCGTCGAGCCACCTGCTCCTTAATCGAGGCTTCATATCCTTGGTCGCTTGGTTGATAAAAAACCCGTCCCTGCAAGGTTTGGGGCAAATATTGCTGGGCTACCCAGTGATCCCGATAGGCATGCGGATAGAGATAACCCTTGCCATGTCCAAAATCCTCGCCATCTCGATTGCCGTCCCGCAGATGGTCTGGCATCTGAGTCTCCCGTTCCTTTTGCACCGCCTCCAGCGCATCCCAAAAGGCAAAGCCAGAGTTACTTTTGGGCGCGGTCGCCAGATACAAGCAGGCTTGCGACAGATGAAAGCGACCCTCCGGCATGCCCACGTAATCAAAGGCTTGAGCCGCCGACATCACCACCCGAATGGCGTTCGGGTCAGCCAATCCGACATCCTCTCCGGCAAAGATAATCATGCGCCGGAAGATAAAGCGAGGATCTTCTCCGGCATAGACCATCTTCGCCATCCAGTAGAGGGCCGCATCCGGGTCAGATCCTCGCAATGATTTAATGAAGGCTGAAATCGTGTCGAAATGGGCATCCCCATCCTTATCGTACAGCACCGCTCTCTGCTGAATTGACTCCTCGGCCACCTGAGTGGTAATGGTGATGGTATCTCCTGTTCCGCTAGGGTCAGGCGTGGTCGTCTCCACAGCCAGTTCGATGGCGTTGAGGACGGCCCGCGCATCTCCATTAGCCACATTGACCAGATGATCGAGAGCCTCGTCTAGCAAAACAATCGAGCGACTGCCGTAACCTCGCTCGGCATCATTGAGGGTCTGATGGGCAATAGCGCGCAAGTCGGCCTCGACCAGTTGCCGTAGTTGGAAGATGCGAGAGCGAGAGACGAGGGCTTTGTTGACCTCAAAATAGGGGTTTTCGGTGGTCGCCCCAATCAGAGTGACCGTCCCGTTTTCGACATGGGGCAGAAGGGCATCCTGTTGGGCTTTGTTAAAGCGATGCACCTCATCAATAAACAGGATTGTTTTCTGGCCGAACATGCCTCGTTTATCCTCAGCTACGCTAATCGCTTCCCGAATATTTTTGACTCCACTCAGTACCGCGTTTAGGGCGATGAAGTGGGCTTGGGTGGTATTGGCGATAATCCGAGCCAGCGTGGTTTTACCTGTTCCGGGTGGGCCGTAAAAAATTACCGAGGAGAGTTGATCAGCCTGAATCGCCCGTCGTAACAGTCGTCCGGGGCCAACGATATGCTCTTGGCCGATAAACTCGTCCAAGGTACGAGGTCGCATGCGAGCCGCGAGCGGGGCTTCCTGCTCAATTTTGGTCTGTCGATTGTGGTCGAATAGATTCATAGGGGGTATTGTAACATGGATGGGCAGGGGGGACAATGTGGTTATGGCAACGGACAAGTTAAGGATTTTCCAGACAGGTTTTGGGGGTACAAAAAGGGTCTTGTTCCCTATTTGGGAACAAGACCCTTTTTTCGTTATGATGAGGTCATGTCCTTGCGAGAAACTTACACCGCTCAAAAACCAGAGATGGCTACTGACCACTACTTCACCAAATATAACTCTCTACCTCACAACCATCGGCAAATACACCTTCTCCCCACTCGGAGCCAGCAGAATAAACTCGCTCAGATGTTTGAGACCGATGATGAATCGGTTGTTGCTCTGGTCATGCTCGCAGGTCGTCTCCGCCTCCTCACACAGAGCTTGCCAGCCGGAGTCATCTCGCCACACGTAGGGAGCTAGATTCGCTGGATCGATGTCGCCAAGGTCAGCCGAGTCATACTCGATGGTTAGGCTAATTACCTTGTCAAACTGAGTCACATATTGGGATCCGTCATGGGCCGTCACCTCAAATGCTCGCCCACCAAAGTTATATTCGTCGATGGGGCGACTGGTGGTGTAGGCGGTGGTCAGGGTGATGGTTAGAAATTTGGCGGTACTATTTTCTATAGCTTGCGGGGGGAGGGTCAACTGCACCGTGTCGTCCGTGGCTTCCGCTGTTCCACCATCTGCCAAATCAATCACCGTTTTGGTGACAGTCGGGTCAATCTTCGTGAACACTTTCTCCGTACCGCTGGCTTGATAGTCACCCGCGATTACCCCATAATCCTGATTGGTGATACTCTGGGTCGCTGTAACTACCATAAACACCGTCTCTGTCGCACCTTTGGCTAACGTGGAGATATTCCACTTGGCGATACCGTTTTCAACCGTATCAGCTCCTCTAATGTATACCGCGCCATCAGGCAGAACATCGCTAATTATCAGACCCGTGGCCTTGTCCGTGCCGGTATTACTCACAGTCAGCGTATAGGTCACATGCTGACCTGCGTTTGCCTCAGTCGGGCCAGTTTTGCGGATGCTCAACTCCGGATCGCCCACAATCGTGACCATCGTCGTGGTCGTGATCAGATTGGCACTGTTGCTGGCCGTGACGTTGGCGGTGTAACTGCCCGCGTTTTGATAGGTGTGGTTGACCACCGCGCCGGTAGCCGTTGTCCCGTCACCCAAATCCCATGTATATTGAATATTCGTTCCAGTTGTCCCACTCGCGGTCAACATGGTGGTTTGTCCAAGTTTGGTCGGACTATCATTTTCTGCCATTAAGCCGACCAACGTTTGATCAGAGACAACAGCCGTCATCTCCTTGGCCATGCTGTTAGTCGAGTTTTCAGCTATCACCTTGACGTTGTATGACCTGACCTGCGTGTAAACATGGCTGACCGAAACGGTCGAACTGGTCAAAACCGCACCATCGCCAAACTCCCACAGATAGCCCACGTTTGTCCCCGACGTAATCGAGGCGGTAAAGAACATCGGCTCGGCGATGATGGTCGCACCGCTATTTGTCATGGTCAGTCCTTTAACCGGCACATCCTCAACCGGCACGATGACCGTTTTGCTAACCGTGTTGGTCGAGTTACTGGCCGTCACCACCACCGAGTAACTGCCGACCTTGGCGTAGGTATGGTTGGTGCTTGCTCCTGTGTCGGTTGTGTCACCAAAATCCCATGCGTAGTTGACATTCGTTCCTGCCCCAACGGTGGCACTAAAAAGAGTTGCTTGACCAATCTCCGTCGGGCCATCATGGGTCACAGTCAAGTCGCTGATAGGGACATCTTTGATCTTGACCGCTGTTTTCGCCACAACATTACTATAGGCATTTCGTGCCGTGACTGTGGCCGTATAAACGCCGACTTGATTATAGGTATGGCTGACGACTTTTCCTGTCGCAGTAAGGGACGAACTGTCGCCAAAGTTCCACAAATAGCTAACTCCGGCACCTGAACTGATTTGGGCAGTTAGGGTGACGGTCCCCGTTAAAGCTGGGCTGTTGTTACTGACTGTTAAACCATTGATGAATCGCTCATCAATCACCACCGTCGTACTAGCGACGGCTTGACTGTCCTGATTGTTTGCCGTAACCGTCACTACATAACTGTTGGAGATGCCAAAGGTATGACTAATCGTCTGCCCGAATTTGGTTTCTCCCTGTACCTGCCATGTATAGGTCACATTCGAGCCAGCCGTTATCTGCGCTGAGAGGAGCATGGCTTGGGTGATGTCTCCCGGCCCATCGTTGGAGGCGGTCAGTCCGGTGATGGTCGTGTTCGGCACCCGTTCCGACACCACGTCGCTGTCATCACTGGTCAAATCACTTTGCTGGTCGCCATGCGCCGGTGTATAGCTCCGCACAATCACATAATAATCGTCACCAAGCGGCAGGTCGGTCAAGCTGTAACTGGTGGCTGTTTTATCGGTCGTCTGACCATGTATCGTATACGGCCCCGTCGCACTGAGAGCGTAGGCCACCTCATAATATCCATCCGTTTGGTAATCAATCGCCGTCCAACCGACCTGTACACTGTTGTCAGGCTGGTGGGTCGCTTGTAGATTCGAGGGTGGCGTGGTTTGGGTTGTTTCCCACTCAAAATCTTTACCCTTCAAAAAGTTAAATAACGCAGTGTCAGTCGGGATGATAAACTTATTGTAGTCAAGGGTTAACTTGGTGGTCAATGTCATAATTTCAGATGGAATATCGCCCTCAAAGCTATTGTTGTCCAACTGAAATTCCACCAAATTAGTCAAGTTGCCGATACTACTCGGTATGCTACCGTTGAACTTGTTTTTATCCAAATGAAGATGAGTCAAAGCGGTTAGGTTTTGTATGGCTGGAAATGTGCCTGTAAAGCTGTTACTACTTATCTGTAAACGTTGTATATCGGTTAGAGTAGTTATCTCGGTTGGTAGTTCACCCTCAAGTTGATTCGTACTTAAACTCAGGCCAAGCAGTTTCGGGAGTTGTCCAATTTTACTTGAAATCGTACCAGTTAGTTGATTATTTCTTAGCGATAAGTATTCTAAACTGGTCAAATTATACAATTCATCCGGAATCTCTCCGGTCAGTTGATTGTCGTTTAATAATAGTGTGGTCAGGCTGGTCATCCCGTCAATACCCGATGGAATTCCTCCGGTCAGTTGATTTTCCTGCATTCGTAGGTCGGTCAAGCTGGTCATACCGCCCAGTTCCGACGGAATCGGGCCGATCAGGTTATTTTGGTATAAATGTAGCATCGTCAGACTGGTCATATCGCCCAGTTCCGGCGGAATCGGGCCAGTTAGGTTTTTATCTTCCAATATCAGTCTGTTCACATGCCCATTTGTACAAGCAACTCCATACCAGCTACAAGGTGTCTTATCGGCCTGTAACCAATCTTCGTTATTACTCCAACTTGAGCCATTGGTGCTGGTATATAAGGCCACCAACGCCTCACACTCACTGACCGGAAGCTCATCTTGGTCGGTTGAACAATCGTAATTTTGGGCCTGCGTCGCGGTTGGTAACAGCATCATGCTGACCATCATAACTAGTGCGGCTATCACTGCGGTACATAATTTTATAACGATTTGATTTTTCATTGTCTCCACCTTATTAAATTAGGCTATGGTCTTCGTTTCGGCCAAGTAACATCTACGAGGAAAACTACATACCTCGTAGGAGAGTAGCCTTCAAGGTGTGTTTTTTTCCTTGAAGGTGTTGGCCCAAACGAAGACCAAGGCCACCTCAGCCTATGGCTGAGAGACGCTAAAAGGCTCTGCCGATCCGGCGAGCATTGAGTACTCCTCTGATAAGAAATTTATAGGAGTACGAGAAATTCGTAAAGCATGAGGTTTGCAATCTAAAGTCATAAAAAAAAGGCTATAATATCAAACTTCGTCGCCGAAATACCATTGAAAACCATTCTATGATAAAATGAGGGTCAAAATAGGTTTGATACTCTAGTAATGGTACATCCAAAAAGGGATGAAATTTTTGGAAAGGGGCATCCACTTATGCTTGAGCATTCCTTTTAGCCCCAACGGGGTTTTCCCTATTGCATGCCCCCTTTGAGGGCTTCCTACATACCTCACGCTATGCGTGAGGTATGTTATTAGACCCAGTACTTACGCAGTTAGAGCAGAATTTGCTGAATGATAGAATAAAAATTCTCTCATTCTGTTGATTCTGCTATGAACTGCGTAAGTACGGTGCGCTTGAAGGTCTCAGTACCTACTTCACAATCACCGGCAGATAGACAGGACGAACCTCCACCTCAAACAAAGCGAACTCGGTCAGATGGCAGATTGGTACAAGTAGTTGATTATCGGGGCGGAGATATTTGGAAGCCGGTGTACAGGTTGTGGTGACATCAAGCCATTCTTCATTATCATCCCAATAGTAAAGGAATAACCTATCTGTTGCGGAAATATCAAGCGTAACGGTTATCGGTTGATTGAAAGGTTGAGACACTAAGCTATCGTTTTGCATGGCACTTAACCGGAACCCTTTGCCAACAAACCGCAGATTACGCGGAATGGGATGCTCTATCGAAATCAACGCCGTATAGATCATGTCGGTTTGCGCTTTCAAAGCACCCGGTGGAATCGCTATCATGGTCTTCACTCCTCGGGTCGTCTCAGAAATTTCGCCTCCCTTTTCCTCAAAGGTCGTCACTCGTTGATTCATGTTCAGCAGAAGTTGGTTGCCTTGCTGGTTACTTGCTATAAAAGTATCCAAATCACCATCGTTATCCAAATCACCTAACGCAATCGCCTGAGTTTGCTTCGTGTTGATACTTTGAGAGTTATCATAAAAATAACCCGTCCCGTCATTAAACAAAACTGTATCTTTTCCATCATCATTACCAACGATAGCATCTAAATCTCCATCTTGGTCAAGGTCTCCCAAAACAACCGCATTACCATCACCATTACCCAAACTTTGACCGGTATTAATAAATTTGCCACTACCATCATTAAACCATACTTGGTCAGGTTCGGTACTACCATTACCGGTAAACAAATCAATCGATCCATCATTGTTCAAATCACCTAAAGCCACCGCTTGGGTATTCGATTTGCCCACAATTTGCGTTTCGGTGAAAACACCTGAACCATCATTTAGCCAGATTTTGTCAGATTGATTGCTTCCGTTACCTACGAATACATCCATAGCACCATCACTGTTCATATCGCCTAGGGCTATAGCTTGACCATCAGCTATACCCAGATTTTGGTCACTTTGGTTGAAATTGCCTTTACCATCATTCAGCCAAATCAGGTTTGTTTGATTTTGATTGACAACTACGGCATCAATGTTACCATCACCATTAATATCACCCAAAGCCACATCTTGGCTCTCTGTTTGGCCTAACACCTGCCCGCTATCAGTGAAAAATCCTTTACCATCATTCAACCAAATCTCATCAGAATGTTCCAACTCATTGGTAACAAATGCATCAAAATCGCCATCGTTATCCACATCGGCCAGAGCTACTGCCGTACCAGGTGACTCTCCTAACAGTTGCTCGGTATTTACTAGCTTGCCCGTGCCATCATTCAGCCAAACTTCGTCCGGTTTATTGTCGGTTCTTTGGCCTAGATTATAATTGGCAATAAAAACATCCAAATAACTATCACCATTCAAATCACCAAGAGCAACCGACCTCGCATTGCCCCCACCTAATTGTTGATGATCATCACGTTGCAAAAGACCACTACTTTCGGCTCCGGTCGTCATCTTAGTAACCACATGCAGCCGTCCCGTTGCACTATAACTACCTTTTGCAGCCACCTGATAATGACTATTGGTCACCTTTCCTGCCGCTGTAATGGCATACGTAACTTTAGTCACTTGACCGGGAGACAGATTGTTAACATCCCAAACAACCATATCATTAGACTTAAGCGTCCCCCCTCCCAAATAACTAGCACCGACGGGCATGGTATCGGTAATAATCAAGCCGGAGGCTGTGAAGTAACCACTATTGATAATGGTGAGAGTGTAGGTAATTGGCTTGCCCGAAGTAACGATAGATGGCCCTCCTTTGGTGATAGCCAATTTAGGTGGTCTTAGCGGATCAATCACGGCTAGAATTACATCAAAGGTTTGTGGACTTTGGACCGCATTTGGACTACTAAAGATAAGTTGTCCAGTGTATAGCCCTTGTGACAGATTAGTTATATCTACGGCAACCGTTATTGTACTAGGCGATGTACCGCTTATCGTAGTAACCGTTAGCCATGATAGGTTTTCGGTTATCTGCCAGGCTAGTGGGATTCCTTCAACACTGTTTATCGAACATTGAAGTGGCAATGGATTCTCGCCACCTGTTTTTGTTTGGAAAAACAGATCATCACAGTTGACCTGTAGGGTAGATTTTTCTGCGGCTACCACTAACGTTACATTGACTGCTTGCGGACTGCTGGTTAAAGCCTCCGTACTGCTGACGATGATTTGTCCACTATAAGTTTTAGCGGCTAGTTTG
>JAUCGB010000139.1 GCA_030377895.1 Anaerolineales bacterium HSG24 | reverse complement strand
CATCCCGAAATATCGAAAGAAAGTGTTCTATGGCCGTACTAGGGCCAAGATAGGGAAGATAATTCGGGAATTGTGTCAACAAAAAGGTTTGGAATTGTTGGAAGGTCGAGCAATGCCAGATCATATAGAGGGTATGATAAAATGAAGTAGGACGATTATACTCAAAAAGGAGTGACCGATGAAACGTTTAGTTAATCAACACAAAACCCTAATCATTTCAGCTATATTGGCCCTGATTTTTGTCTCCATAGCATCAACAAGAGTGGCTTTGGCAGGTGATCCACCAACGGGTGTGATTGGGCCGATGAACCCGACTATGTATAAATGTGTCGATGGTGAAAATGCTGAAATCTATCAGCCTGACCCGTTTATCAAGCGGACAGCTCGTCGAGTTTTGCCGGGCGGGGCGTTAATACAGTTTGATGTCACTGACGATGATGGAGACCTGATTTTTGATGGCGGTCCGGCCTTGCTCGATCCGAATTTTCGAGAGGACTATTATCAGTCGATGATTGGGGGAGAGATTACCTCAGATAGTGGGGAGGTAAAACGGGATAATCGCTATGAACATTTTGACCCGCAAACCCAAACTTGTGACAATCCGTTTGATGTCAATTTTGGCTTCGATACCAAGGATGCGGTTTTGTATGAGGGGTATTTGACCGATTTAGACCAAGCTTGTGACGCGGCGGATGGAACGATTGTCCCGATTATGGATACTCTGATTGAGGGAGTGGTGTATGAGTTCCATAAAGCTGGTAATGGAGAATGGGTTGGAGTTCCATCGCGTAATGTGCCGGTGGTCTTAAATGGAATCACCTTTAACATCAGTTGGGGCACTAATGATGATGGCTATTACGTTTTCCAAAATTTAGGCGCGGGGCCGATGGTGTTGAACCTACGTCTGCCGCCGGATGCCCATCCGATTAACCCGAATGTAGCCTTGTTCTCGAGCGGTTTGGAATCAGGGAAAGAGAACGCCCCCTCGCCATTTACGGCCTTGTTGGGATTCTATCGGGGAGATGAACGACCTGAAGACGTGTCGCAATTAAAGACACCAGACGGTAATTTTTTGCCCTTTAGTAACCAAAGTGAGATTGACATGTTGCGTCAATGTGGCTACTTAGGTATGCCCACCGCGGCCGATGTTCCCAACGAAATTTTGGAGATGTCTTATGGCATACCTCAAGTTGGTGAAAAACCAGAACCGTCTCCTTACCGAACTGGCATTATGATGGTCGCCTCACTCGGTCTGTTGGCTTTGCTCGTTATCGCCGGTGGAGCCAAAGCCTACTATCGCCGACTTTAATCTTTAATCCGTCAGCGTCCCTTTCGTACTCGGCACTTGACCAGCCAAGCGAGGGTCGTGCTGAACAGCCATGTCGAGCGCTCGGGCTAGGGCCTTGAAAATGGCCTCGGCTCGGTGATGGTCGTCTGTGCCAGAGAGCAAACGGGCATGCAGATTAAACTGTCCGGCATGGGCCACGCTCTCCAAAAAATGGGG
Source organism: Anaerolineales bacterium HSG24 (assembly GCA_030377895.1). Lineage (GTDB taxonomy): Bacteria > Chloroflexota > Anaerolineae > 4572-78 > J111 > JAUCGB01. The sequence goes on along the minus strand of JAUCGB010000139.1, from coordinate 6,270 downwards.
AATGAGCGAGGTTCCCATCTGCCCGATGCGAGGGGAGGAGAATTTGCCATCAAAGACAAAGTAACCGCGACCGCTCAAATCAACCGCCACCAAAGCCAGCGCCTCATCCATCGGCACAATCGCCTGCCCCATGCGAACAATCCCCTTAAAGTCACCAAGGGCCAAATGCAAGGCTCGGCCTAGCACTATCCCCACATCCTCCACAGTGTGATGCTCGTCGATGTGTAAATCGCCCTCGGCCTGCACGGTCAAATCAAACCGAGCATGGCGGGCTAGGGCGTGTAACATGTGGTCGAAAAAGCCAACACCCGTGCTGATGTTGGCTTGACCTGTCCCATCTATATTAAGAATAATTGTAATGTCGGTTTCGCCCGTTTTGCGGGCTACCTCTGCGCGCCGTTCAGTCAAAAATCAACTCCTTTAAGTTATTGGGATGGCCTAAAATAATACTGGCCTTATTATATTCAAATGATTGTCGGATCATATCTCGATCCGTCGCCCCAATCAAACAGGCCACTGCGGTACAGGGAATCGTTTGATTTGCGGCTCGCGCGGCCCTAATTCCAGCCGGATTTGCGCTGACGTAGGCGATATGGGTGGGAGTGGGTTGGACGCGTCGGACTGCCTCTAACAAGGCCCAAGGGTCAGGTACTCCTTTGGCTCTCGCTTTTTGAATATCCTCTAATGAAATGACAACCTGAAAATACTCTTTAATTTTACGAACATTCAACGAATGTTCCACCTCTAAATGAGGACGACTAGAGAGGACACCCAAGGGGAATTTCTCGCCAAATTGGGCTAACAATTCTGGCTCAATCAGGAGTGATTCATGTTCGATATACCCCGTACTTTGTACCAACACGGCTGGCTGGCCGTAGGTGCGCTCAAACAGGTCTGCGCCCAAATAAAGCTCTTGAAAAATTCGCCCGACTAGGTTGATTTTGGTAATATCGCCACTGGCAATCACCAGATGACGATTGACATCGGGCAGAGCATCATACACGCCATCCAACCCCCCACCCGCTCTTACGGTGTCAAGGGTAAATTGGTTGATATTTTTTTTGGCATAAAGTTCCTCAATATCAACATGCAGACGGGCGGAGGCGGTTTGCAGATAGGCCAACATAGCCGGAACATGGAACCGAATCGGAAAGGTGACAATCGGCACATCGGGCAACAGGCTCATAAAATAGGCGATAAAAGCCCGCGTCAAATCCCAATAGTTGGCAATTCCACCCACTCGTTGCAAATGGATTACCTCTTCTAGGGTGATGAGCGATTCTTTGCTCGGCGGCAGAGCAAAAGCCTGCTCCAGATAAATCTGAGCCGCTTTGCGAACCACCTGCTGATAGGAGTAGCGCACGTCAATGACAATATCATTTAGGGAGAAAAATAGAGCATCAATATTTAGTTTGGGGCGATAGTTGTTGATCATAAATACCTCGTTTTGATATGAAACGTGATGCGTGATGCGTGTGAATTATCTAAGCGGCCATTTTCAGGCTAAAAACAGGAGTTTCAACAACTTCTACAGGTCAAGTGATATTCAATTGTTCAATCACCCGCGCCATCTGCATGGGTGTTCCAATGCTGATGCGAATATGGTCGCTCAGGCCAGGGGTGTTATAGTGGCGGATCAGAATTCCGGCTTCGGCTAGTTGTTGTTTGACGGTGGGCGCGTCCCGTCCGGTGACTTTGCACAGGATAAAGTTGGTCTGGCTCGGATAGGGAGTCAGCCAGTCAAGCTGTTGCAGGACAGAGAAGAATCGCTCTCGCTCGGTGATGATTTTATCAACTGTATCGAACAGAGTTGCCTTATCTTTCAAGGAGGCTAGAGCAGCAATCTGTCCGGCCACATTGACATTGTAGGGCTGTTTCATTTTCCATAGATAGGCCATAATCTCCAACGGAAACGCACCGTAGCCGACTCGCAATCCGGCCAGACCAGCCCATTTGCTAAAAGTACGTAAGACTATGAGATTGGCATGCTGAGTGACCCAATCAAAGCGGCTATGTTCAAATCCGGCGAACTCGATATAGGCTTCATCCAATATAATCAGAGCAGGTAGCTCTAACAAACGGCATAGGTCAACCTCGTTTAATAATGTACCGCTCGGGTTATTGGGTGAGGTAGCAAATATCAGCTTGGGCGGGTTTGGATTCCCCTCGAACTGCTGACAGATTGCTACCATGTCCAAGCTAAAATCGGGTAGGCGAGGGATATTAATGGTGTTGGCCGCGTTGATGGCCGCATCAAACGGATACATGCCAAAGGTAGGCGGGCAGTTGATAATCGAATCGCCCGGATCCAGCACCAAGCGCATCACCATGTCGATTAGCTCATCAGCCCCATGCCCGACCATGAGATGCTCGAGATGAAGCCCCGTATGGTCGGCCAGCGCGGCTCGTAGCTCCCGACTTTCGGGGTCGGGGTAGATGTGCAGATAGGGTGCTTCTGCCAACCACTCCGCTACAAGGGGAGATGCACCGTAGGGATTCTCATTGGCATCTAGTTTGATAATCTCGCTCGGCTGTCGGCCTAATTGGGCTGATAATATCTCAAACGGTAAGATGGGAGTGTAGGGTTTGAGGTCGATTACATTTTGTCGGATAAATTGGGTGATGTTCATAAGGAGATTATGGTAGGGCTACCCGTAGGGGCGGTCTGATTTGCTCATTCCTTACCAATCTAACCTCGTTTTTTGACCGCCATCGCATGGGCATCTAGCCCCTCGGCCTCGGCCAGCCGTTGGGCCGCGGGCGCGATGGCCTGCGCTTCAGCCTCGCTCAGGCCAAAAATGCTGATGATTTTGGTGAAGTCCCGCACGCTCAGAGGACTGGCAAAACGAGCCGTGCCCATCGTCGGCATGACGTGGGTCGGCCCGGCGGTGTAGTCGCCTAGCACCTCGTAGGCATGCTCACCCAAAAAGACTCCACCGGCGTTGGTCACTTTGCCGACCAGATCAAACGGATTCGTGACATGCAGGCAGAGATGCTCAGGGGCGTAGAGATTGCTCAGTTCAACCGCCTCATCAAGGTCGGCGCAAACAACGGCCCCGCTCTGATTGGGCAGACTCTCCTGTATAATCTCGATGCGGGATAGGCTCTCAAGTTGATGACCGATTTCGGTTTGTACTGCCTCGGCCAATGTTTGGCTCGGTGTGACCAGAATCGCCGCGGAGAGCGTGTCATGCTCGGCTTGGGCTAACAGGTCGGCGGCCACGATGGTTGGGTTGGCATGCTCATCCGCTACGACCAGCGTTTCAGTTGGGCCGGGCAGACCGTCAATATCAACCAGACCGAACACCTGCCGCTTGGCAATGGTGACAAAAATATTGCCCGGCCCGACAATTTTATCGACCTTGGGCAGAGAATCTAGGCCATAAGCCATCGCTCCGACGGCCTGCGCTCCACCAATCCGATAGACTGCATCTACCTCGGCTACTTTGGCCGCAGCCAGCAGAACGGGCGCGATTGTGTCCGTCCGGCCAGAGGGGGTGGTGACGATAATCTCGCTCACGCCAGCCACTTGGGCCGGGATAGCGCACATCAACAAAGTGCTAGGGTAGGGGGCTGTGCCACCGGGAGCATAGACTCCAACTCGCTCTAGGGGGCGCACCATCTGACCGAGCGCGCCGCCGTCGGGTCGCCAATCCATCCAACTGAGGCGAGGTTGTTTTTCATGAAATTGCCGAATTCGGTCTGCGGCAAAATGGAGGGCGTGCCGCAAATCATCGGGAATCGTCTCGTAGGCCGCGTCGATATCAGCCTGCGCTACTTTTAATGAGGCGAGGCGAAGGCCATCAATTTTTTCCGTCCAGTCGATGACGGCCTCAGTCCCGTGGATACGAATATCATGCAAAATTCGACCCACCGCCGCTTCAATAGATAGCGGCTCGCCAAACACACGTTCAATGCCTTTGGCGAGGGTTGGAGAGGGGGCTATATCGCCCACCGGCGGGCGGTTCAAAATGGTTTCTCTGGCTTGGATTGCGTTGTAGAGTTGGAACATGGGTATTATGTGGGCCATGTTACTCTGAGTATAACGAAGTGGAATGAAGTGGAATGAAGTGTCTCCTCCTGATGTAGGTTTGGGGGGATTCTTCGCAAAAAATACTCGGAATGACATGAAGGAAGGATAATGTTACATTATCAAGGTATCACGCAATACGCAATACGTGATATGTCATAATCCTAAAGAACGAGATTTTAATAACTTGCGCGTTTCGCCTTCGACAAGCTCAGGCGACGAGACGTAGCCTGAGCTTGTCGAAGGCGAACTATCAACATGTACACGTTAATTAACTAAATTATCAAGTAGTTTTCGCCACCTAGGTGGCTCTTCATCAAAAATGTAGGTCATAGGCAAAACCAGCACCCCACTGCCGCCGACTGCTCGCAGTTGCCGGATGGATGCGTCGAGGTTGTCCTTACGCACCACGATGCTGATGGCGTACCAGTTGGTGTCGGTTGGCTTTCGGAGGTAGACGGGGCTGATGGTTGGTCCTTGTAAGCCGATTAAATCGGGCTGGCTGAACAGTTTTTGGGCCACATCTTCGGGCGAGTCGCCTCGCATGTTGGCGACCACACTATGATGCTCTGTGGCTCGGATATGGGCCTCGAACCGTTCGAGCATGGTACGCGCCACCTCAAGCACCTCGGGGCGTTTGGTCATAGTAAAACGGTTGCCGATTAACACCATTTGGCTGTCGAGAATCCGTCCGCCTTCAATCTCCTTGAGTCGATTTTCGCGCAGTGTCACGCCCGAACTGACGAGATCGATGATAAAGTCAGCCGTGCCCATTTGCGGCCCTGCTTCGAGCGCGCCATCGGCATAGAGCAGGCGATGGGTGATGTTATGGGTCGATAAAAACAGGGTTGCTTGCTTTTGAAACTTGCTGACCACCCGAATCGGACGTGTTTTGCTTTGGATTGCGGCGAGGTTAATCAGGTCATCAAGGGAGTTGATGTCAGTCCAATCTTCGGGGACGGCTACGGCCAAATAACAATGACCATAGCCCAATTTTTCATGAATGATGACGATGCTGTTGGTATCATGCTGATACTCGACCACATTATCATACCCGACAATGCCAAAATCAACATCGCCGTCTCGGACTTTGCGAACAATGTCGGCACTGCGCTGAAACCAGACTTCGAGATGGGGAATTTCTGGAATATTGGCGATAAATTGACGAGGGTTGACTCTGTTGATGGTGAATCCGCAATCACTCAAAAAATGGCGGGTTTCGGCTTCCACGCGCCCTTTGCTAGGCAAGGCTAATCGTATAGTTGTTCGTTGGGGTTGGTTTGACATTAGGTAGTTAACTTCTTTAAAGAATGAGCGACAATTTTACTACAAATCAAATCGTTATGCCAACCTTGTGAAAGATGATGGGGGATTCCTCGGTTTCGCTTTGCTACACCTCGGAATGACATGGAGATTCATAAATGGATAAATTTACGTCATACAAAAATGGTAAATGGTGAATTATAAATGGCAAATGAACTCTGAATCGCTGAACCGTCCGAATCGTCCAAATAAAAAACCTCCACAGTGGTTTGCACCGGGAGGTATGGTTCGTCATATACATGCGTTGGTGTGGACTCAAATTTGCGATTTAGGTCTAAAATTCACTACCAGACATAAAAAAAGTTATTGAAAATGGTCAATAATTGCAGTCATAAAGGAAATCTTCAGGTAACGGTAGAGGGTATTATGTTAGTAGTTTTTCCTTGACATATCATTGCCAAATTAAGGCATCCCAAAGTTGTCAAGTAAAAAAAGTGTGGTATAATTGGTTCAAATGAGTGATTATCAAAGCCAAAGCGGGCTTCACCTACACCTATCGGTAGTGCTGACCCATTGACTGATAAGTCTCCATGTCATTCCGAGTGTAGCGAAGCGGAATCCCTCGACAGATATGCGTTTGAGGGACTCTTCTCTCCGCTTTGTTACGTTCAGAGGGTATCAGTCAACATGGCAACACTACCCCCAACATATTTACTTACCGCTTATTATCAAATAATGCTCGATTATGAGAATCACGAATCGGTTGATTCGATAAAAATATATAAATTCAACCTTCCATTCACTCAAAATCTGCGGTGTAATCTGTAAAACGGGGTGAGCAATGCTCAACTAGTACCCCACCACAAAAGTTTTGATAAGTTGCCGCTTGTAGTAAACTACAAATTTACTAAGGGGCGAAAATGAACAAGATATATCGGGTAGATTTAACCAAGTAAGAACAGGCCGTCTTGCTAAAA
>JAUCGB010000138.1 GCA_030377895.1 Anaerolineales bacterium HSG24 | reverse complement strand
TTCTTACGATGAAGGCCGTTTTGCCTTAGATAGCGATATTCGAGCTACCCGTTTACAACAAGCGCAGGCCAGTTTGGCCAAAGCACAAGCCGATTTCAACCAATTGAACAACGGGGCTACCAACGAAGCCGCCGCCGTTGCTAGAGCCAAAGTTAATCAACAACAAGTCGCTTTTGAGAAAGTGGTTGCCGACGAAATTCCGCAACGGATTGCCGAAGCGCAAATTAACGTGCAGGATGCTGAAGTAGCCTTGGCCCGATTGCTGGCTGGCAGTACTGATGAGGCGGTTGCCATTCGAGAGGTGGGCGTTAAGCAGGCTGAGGTAGCCTTACAAAAAGCCATCGACAATCTTGATGAAACAGAGTTGCTCGCTCCCCTTAGCGGAATCGTTGCAAATCTACCTATTGAAGAGAACGAATTTGTCAACAATAATACAATCGTGATGACCTTGGCCGATACCTCGGAATGGTTGATAGAAACCGACGATTTGACCGAAATTGACATTATCTCAGTACAAGAAGGGCAAACGGTTGAGGTTGAAGTTGATGCCTTACCGAGCGAAACCTTTACCGGCATCGTCACTCGGATTAAACCGATGGCCGAAACCAAAGCTGGGGACGTGACTTATACCGTCGAAATCAAACTGACTGGTGACGGTGCAACCGACAGTCGATTGCGCTGGGGCATGACGGTCAACGTAAACATTGAAACTGAGACCTTATAAGGTCGATCAAGTCAGACATCTATAAGCAACACTTAATTTTAGAACGATACCAAAAGGGATTATTTGATGAGTAAAAAACTACTATTTTTTGTGGCTGTGCTTGTAGTCATCAGCGCGGCAGTTGGCTACACCTATATCAATCAGACCGAAGCTGAAGCTGAAACTGAAACCAATCCGGAACTGGTTGAGGAGTTTGCCGCCGATACCAAATTTGTATCGGCAGAAGGGTTTGTACAGCCTAAGAAGAAGGTCAATTTAGCCTTTGAAACTAGCGGTTGGTTGATTAACTTGGACATTATTGAGGGCGACATGGTTGAAGAGGGGCAGGTTTTGGCTCGCTTAGAAGATATTGACCAACAGTTTGCCATTGCTGAAGTTGAGGCCCAATTGTTGATGGCTCAGGCCAATTTGAACCAAGTACTGGCTGGCCCAACTCCTGAAGAGATTGCTCAAAAAGATGTGGCCTTGGCCCGAGCCGAAGCGGCCTTGGAAACCTTACTCGCTGGGTCAACCGATGAGGATATCGCTCAAGTTAGAGCCAGTTTGAACTTGCGTCAGTTTGAGCTACAAGAACTGTTGGCTGGTAATCGAGCGGAAGATATATTAGCCTCTGAAGCGGCGGTGAATCAAGCCGCTGCCGACGTTCAACAAGCGCAATTGGAATATAACAAAGTTGAAGGCAGTACTCGTGATGAAGCATTCCAGAATGTGGGAATTACCTTACAAAAAGCGACTACCGTTTACGAAAGTGCCAAAGCGCAGCATGAAGATACCGTAGCCGGAGCAACTCTCGAAGATATTACCGTCTCTCGCTCGTTAGTGGCTGGGGAGCAGGCACTGCTTACCCAGATTATGGCTGGCCCGACGGACGAAGAGATTACCTCGTTACTGGCCGATGTGCAACAACGCCAAGCCGACTTAGACCTGCTCTTAGCTGGCTCAACCGATGAGGCGATTGCTGTCAGTGAAGCGGAAGTGGCTCAAGTTGAGGCTCAGTTGGAGCAAGTTAAACTGACGGTCGAAGATACCGAAATTATGGCCCCGTTTGATGGTGTTATCGCTGACCTGCCGGTTGAAGACGGCCAGTACATCAACATGGGAGAGACGATTTTAACTCTCGCTCAACGCCACCCGTGGTATATCGAAACAGATGATCTGACCGAATTGGATGTAATTCATATAGAAGAAGGGCAGACCGTGTCGATTAAGGTTGATGCCTTACCGGGTGAGATTTTTGAAGGAACGATTACCCATATCAAACCCCAGTCTGAAACGAAAGCCGGAGACGTGACCTACACCATAGACATCGCTCTGGCTGATAACACCGCCTCGGATGAGCGATTGCGCTGGGGAATGACCGTTTTTGTTGATGTGATAGTTGATGAAACGGAATAAATCGACAGGGAGCGCGGACTTCCAGCCCGTCGTGGGCTAGAAGCCTGCGCTCCTAGTAAGTACTACCAAACGAACGGAGTTATAACGATGCAGAACAGGATACAAACGATGAACCTAAAAAAGACCATTTTATTGATTATCATTCTCCTTGCCGGACTAGTCGTCCCCAATGCTATGGCTGACGAGGGAAAATTTACCGTGCAGGATATGCACGATACCTTGGCTCAAGGCACTGCCAAAGGGTTTTTGATGAGCGTCACCAACCCCGATTTGATCGCCAGCCAAGATTTTTATCTGGCTAGCAATGCCTCAGTACCGAACACATTACGAAATAGTAGCTTTAACAGTTTTGAGATCGTCTCCACCAAGTTGATCGACGATACCACCCATCAGACTACCGCTCAATTAAATCCGGGTGAGGAAACAGTACTGATTACCAGTGGTTGGCATGATGGTCGTTGGAGAGTTGAAGCGGTCAGTTTGAATGGCACTGAAGTTGGTACCGATACAAATACTGACATCGAAGCTGGCACCGATACAAATACCGACATCGAAGCTGGCACCGATACAAATACTGACACCGAAGCTGGCACCGATACAAATACCGACACTGAAGCTGGCACCGCCACAAACACGCAACCGACTAGGATTCAACCTACGACTGCTCCGGCCATGAACAACGGTTTACAAGGACAGATTGTTTTCCAGGCCTACAGTGGCGGCCCGATTTATGTCATCAACGCCAATGGAACTGGTTTACGTAAAATCACCACCGGCATGGATCCGCAGATTTCACCCGACGGAACCCAACTAGTCTTCACCCGTTGGGAGCCAGAATACGCCCTGTACACCATCAACATTGACGGTACAAATGAACGTAAAATCGTAACTGGCTGGCGACAGATGAAATCACCCTCATGGTCAGCCGATGGCAATCGAGTGGTGTTTAGCTATCAAGATGGGGGGCGACTGAATGATGAGATTCACCATATCAACTGGGGCAAAGTGAGGCAATCTGGCTCAGGTAAGTCAACCCGTATTCCAGATGTAGCCCGCGACATTGAGACCGAACACGGCATCACCACCTATCGCATCCCCATGGACGCATACTGGCATCTGCAACAGATTGATCTGCTCGGTACTGTACTGATTGATACCCCGACCGGCAGTCGATACAGTTATGGCTCTAGTTTCCATCCGCAACACAGCACCGAAATCATTTATCGTGGGGATCGAGGCTTGGGCCTGTATGATACCAACAGCCAAACTAGTCGCTCCTTAACCACCGACTATCGTGATAAAGCGGCGGTTATCTCACCAGATGGCACTAAAATCGCGCTCTCCTACTGGCAAGAAGGACATTGGGAAGTGCATGTCCTGAACAGTGATGGCACAGGGCGGCAACGCCTCACCGAAACACCGATGAGGGTTACGATTACTGAAAAACGAAGTTGGAACAATGCCGCTCCGGCATGGTCACCCGACGGACAACACCTCCTGTTTATAACTGACCGAACCGGCGAATGGGAAGTCTGGACGATGGGTGTGGACGGGTCAAATCAACAGCCCATGTTTACCAACGGCGCGCTAGACGGCATTGAGTTTGAATACGGTGGCGTTGATGAACGAATGTTCTCTTGGAAATAGGTTTCTGGCTAACGGAACGAACGGCTATCAACGTAAGCCGAGACATGTAGCACATGCTTCAGCCTGTGCCGCACAGTCTAAAGACTGTGTTACGATATTATCTGTCGCACGTTAAGTTGGTAGCCGAACGAACAGAATGTGGTCGAGATGTGAGTCGGCGTTTTTAGATTAAAACCAAAAAGCCCGACCTGATTATCAGGTCGGGCTTTTTTATGGTGGGGCTGGAGGGATTCGAACCCTCACGCCTCGCGGCACCAGATCCTAAGTCTAGCTCGTCTGCCAATTCCGACACAGCCCCGTTAATAAGTTGATGTAGACCATTATACTGATTTTTACGAAACCTGCAAAAACGATGCCTCCCAAAATCTCCAAAGTAACCGAGTTTATTTTATCACTTTTTGGAGATTTGAGATTCAGGTGAGGTGAGGTTGAAAAAGTAGGCCAAACGGCGCGATGATTTCAGCCATTTCTCTTAACCGAAACGCTGGTCGGTAGGACAATTTGCTAAGAAAATCAACTGAATCACTTGATTTGCCAATCTCTGTTGTTCTTGTGACCCATTAACAATCGTGTTATACTGCCCGCTTGTATCTGCTCGCCATCTTGGTGAGCAGATTTCTGTTTATCTGGAGGGTTCCATTGATTTGAGAGACATTGATGTTCAGATAACTTTTTTAAGACCCTAAGGAGCAGTCATGTTTGTTTTAACGATGATCTATATTGTTGTCGCCCTGTGGTTGGCGGTTTATGCCTTTAATGCCTATATGTTGACTTTTTTATACCTGAAATCAAAAAAGCCGGTCAAGCCGGAGATTCCACCATACGACCTCCCAACAACCGATAACCTGCCCACAGTTACGGTACAGTTACCCATATTTAATGAAGCATTGGTCGTAGCTCGGCTGATTGAGGCGATTGTCCGGCTTGATTATCCGGCTGACCGGATACAGATTCAACTGCTTGACGATTCGACTGATCACACCGCCGAAATTGCCCGGACTTGTGTGGCGCAGTATAAACAACAGGGAGTTAACTTCGACTGGATTCATCGTCGTAATCGGGTTGGCTTTAAGGCCGGAGCGTTAGAAAATGGTCTACAATCGGCTACTGGTGAGTTTATTGCTATTTTTGATGCCGATTTTGTCCCCGATCCTGATTTTTTATTGCAGACAATTCCGCATCTTATGGCCCAGCCGGAGGTCGGTTTTGTGCAAACTCGGTGGGGACATTTGAATCGAGACTACTCTAGTTTAACCGCCGCTCAAGCCTTAGCCATTGACGGACATTTTAACGTAGAGCAGACCGCTCGTAATCGAAGTGGTTTGCTAATGAACTTTAACGGCACAGCGGGCGTGTGGCGACGAACTTGTATCGACTCGGCGGGGGGGTGGCAACATGACACCTTATGCGAAGATTTTGATCTGAGTTACCGAGCGCAACTCAAGGAATGGCAGGTGCTGTATCTGCCTGACGTGGTCGCACCAGCGGAGATTCCGCCGCAACTGGCCGCCTTCAAACGGCAACAGTTCCGTTGGGCCAAAGGCTCGATTCAATGCCTGAAAAAACTGGGCAGAACCGTACTCTCGACCCGACTACCTTGGTTCAGCAAACTGCAAGCCATAATCCATCTCAGCAACTACATGGTGCATCCCTTGATGGTCATTCTGACCCTCATCACCCCGATTTTGATGCTGTACGGTGGAACCAGCGACATCCGTTTCCCCCTCATTTACCTTAGTTTGGGTAGTTTAGGCCCGCCGCTCATGTATCTGGTGACGCAAATCGCCCTGCACCGCGACCGTTGGGGTAAACATTATCGAGCCATGCCTTTGTTGGCCTTGCTTGGTGGTGGTGTGGCCCTCAGCAACAGTAAAGCAGTGGTTGAGGCATTTCTAGGCGTGGGGAGCATGTTTCGACGCACCCCTAAATTTAATGTAGCCGCCTCAGGTGATCAGTGGCAAAAAAGTTCCTACCGTCTGCCCTTAAGTTGGTTAGCCTTCGGCGAGTTAGGGTTGTGTCTCTACTCTTTGTGGGGAGCATGGTTAGCGGCCAATCATGGGCATATTTTTGCTGTGCCGTTTATTCTGCTCTATGCCTTTAGTTTCGGTTATGTTGGAGGACAAGGAGTCTGGGAGGCTCGACACGACCTGTACGCGTGGTTGATGCAACTATACCCCAAACGCTCTGCCCCACCATCAACCCGCGTGAGACGTAGTTTATAAGGAACGCTTGCTACCCGACAAACTGGTTTAGGGAAGGCTAAAACAGATACACAGAGGGCATGGTTCATTTTAATTTGTAAAGATCATTCACCTTATTCACCTTATTCACCTCAAAATGAACCATGGGCTACCAACTTAAGGTGCGACACGATAGTACGAAATCGTAGCACAATCTTTAGATTGTGTTGTAATACACAATCTAAAGATTGTGCTACATGTCTCGGTTTAAGGTGATAGCTTGAACCATGCCATAAAATACCCCAATATGTCATTCCGAAGTGAGGAATCTAACCAAGAAAGGATACGATTATGATAGTTGAATCAAAAAAGAAAATAGAATGTAGCATTGGCATTACCGCACACAACGAAGAGGCGAACATTGCCAAAATTTTACACGCGGTGCGGAGTCAACGCCTGCATCAGGTGAAGATAGTTGATATTATCGTGGTCGCCTCGGGCTGTACCGACCGCACCATCGAAATTGTCGAAGAGTCTATCGCCATTGAACCCCGTCTGCAACTTCATGTGCAAGCGAGACGAGAGGGCAAAACCAGCGCCATCAACATTTTTTTGAAGCATGCCGCTACCAATATTTGTGTGCTGGAGAGTGGCGACACCATTCCCCATGAGGATGCGATTGAAAACATGGTGCGAATGTTCGACGACCCAGCCGTCGGTATGACTGGCGCGCATAAAGTTCCGGTCAATACGCCAGAGCATATTGTTGGCTTTTTAACCCATTTGCGTCTCAAAATGGAGCATCAACTTTGTTTGGAAATTCCTCGTTTGGGCGAGTTGATCGCCTTCCGGAAACTGTTTGACCAAATCCCATCTGATGTGGCTATGGACGAAGCCTTTGTCGAGGCGATCATGATTCGTAGCGGCTTGCAGATTCGGTACGCGCCCGACGCGGTAGTTTTCAACATGGGGCCTGAAACCGTAAGCGACTTTGTTAAACAGCGCCGTCGTAACCATGCCGGACATCTGCACCTCAAAGCCAAATACGGTTATGAGGTGTCAAGCATGGGAGCTGGTCGGTTGGCGAAAATCGCTTTTGATGAGATATGGGGCGCGCTCCGACTAATTGGCATTTTAGTCTGGTTGGCAATCCTAGAAGGATACTCGCGACTGTTGGGCTGGTGGGATTACAAAGTCCACAAACGAACCCATGTGGTGTGGGACATCGCTTGGACGACCAAAGAGGTCAAACGTTCAATCGAGACCGAGGGGATTAATATCACCTCGCCCCATCTACCGATTAAACGAGACTCGTAGCCTGCGTAAAGAGGGAAAGATGAATGGAAACATAACGACACGTCAGCGACCAGAATGACATGGTCGGACGAAACCATAATCAACGCTTGACAAGTGTGTTATACTGATAGTTAGAATATTTGTTCTGGACGTGACCCAAAATATGGATGCATTACGTACTCTCATAAAAACAAAATTAAAGTTACATGATGATTCGGTTGCTTTTGCTCCCGACTGGACATGTTTTTCGTATGCCATTCGGGACAACCTAAATATCATTCGCCCCGATGCTGTCTATCATTTTAATAAACAGCCTTTTATTCTATTCTTCGATTTTACTAAACAGGAAAATAGGAAACGGGAAAGTATCATCCATAGACAAGTTTGGTGTTTTGACAAAGCTCCAATTGCATTTTTTATCTTTGATGATGAAATTCAGATTTATAATGCATTCCGTTACCAAAGAGAGCATGATAAGTTACAACGCCTCAATATCTCGGATTATGAGGATAAATTTTCGTTTTGGGAATTACAATCTGGAA
>JAUCGB010000137.1 GCA_030377895.1 Anaerolineales bacterium HSG24 | reverse complement strand
CGATGTTAATGGCACAGTTCGGGAAAATCTACCCACCCGATTTCAAGAGGCAGTTGAAAATGCCTCCTCACAAGGGGGGCACAGCAGTGCCGCGGCCTACACCTCCATGTTTAAGTGGGGGAAAGAGGAACAACGAGAAGGCGCGGCTCGGGAAGTTGCCGCCTCGATCGTGCAAGAACTTGATGAAACTTGGGATGAAGAAGAAGCCCGTAAGAAATATGAAGAAGAGGGGTAAGACACATGGAAAATAATTATCCCTCTTAAGATGGAGGGTCGGCTTCTAGCCGACGTTGGCTAGAAGCCAACTCTCCGTTTGGGAGGTTTTAAAAGTCGGAACTTGAGCCTTGAGTCTTGAGTTTTGAGTCTTGAGTTTTTAATCCGGCAACCAAGCTAGTACCCGAAATCCTGTTTCGGTCTCAATCACATGGTCAACAGGTTGTAGGCGAGGGTTAATCACCTTGAGGCGATATTCTGATACACCCTGACCTTGATTATCGACAAAGGCAACCGCTTCCTTATTGGGCGAAAAAACAGGCATAGAACGAATTTTACCTCGCAGTGATTTATCCCAGATCACTGCTTCTTGGTTTATAGCGTCATAATAAACCAGATTTCCCTCTTGAAAGAAAACAAATCCATTGTTTGACTGATTCCACGTCGGAATAAAGGTCAACCCGTCTCCATCTGTGGTGGCGAGGTGGACACTGTAAACTAAGTCTCGCTTATCAGGCTCACTCGCCCATTGCTTTAACCAAACCCCAACGTATAAACAATCTACATTATTTGTGGAGTCACATCCCCGGATGGTAAAAGGCTCATAATAGACGATTTGGCTGGCATCTGGGGCAATATTGGCGATGGTTGCTCCCGTCGAGAGGTTGTATGCTGGAGCATGATTATCAATCCGATGAAAAGAGCGACCATTGCCACTATAGAGTAACGTATCATCCGGCGACCAGCGAAGCTCGGTTAGCGATTCTGGGGGCATGGCCCATTCTTGGGTGTTCTTGGTCATCAGATTCAGGCTGACCAGAGTCGCTGATTGAGTGAAGGCTGATTGAGTGAAGGCTGATTGAGTGAAGACGGTTTTGTAGGCGAGCAAACAATCATCGGTCAAACCGTCGCCACATCTGGAATTCCATGCTACGGGGATGAGTGGGTCAACGTCATGCGCTACAATCGTTGCCGTCTGATTGGTCGCGTCATACAGCCGGAGTTCAAGCTGATTGCGGACTCGATTCACCACCGTATAAGCCACATGATGACCATCGGGCGACCAACTGACAGCTGAGTCGGGCCATTGTTCATTGGGCATGGTCAGCGAGACCATGCTCGAATTCTGGTGGGGCGTGACTCGATATAGCCGGTTCTCGACCGTGACCCAACATGGCGTTTCAGTTTGATGCAGACAGCCCGGCGCGACGCTAATCGCTTCGTTACGGCTGGCCGGAGCAATCGGCTCAATCGTCAGGGTGTCAATATCCATGCGATAGAGCTTGTTGTTCATCCAAATCAAAAGCGAACCTGTTTTGGCCGCAGTCGGTTGATAAAAGAGTGTCACCACAACAATCCCTAAAATTGCAACTATCCACAACACAATAGATTGCCATTGTTTATCAAATCGGGACATATTTTATAGTCGTGAAACGTGTGCGTTGAATCACTGAATCACTAAGTCGCTGAATCATTGAATCGCCAAATCACTCCTCAATTTCCTCAAAGATATGAAAAAACTTCTCCACAATATCGGGAAAATGAAAATCATCAAACTCGTACTTTTGCCGCAAATCCGTTTGATTCCGGATCAGCCATAAATAAAGATCACCTTCAGACCGTTTCGGAAAATGTTGCATCATGTTACTCTTTTTGACTTTTTCGATAGCTGGTAGGTAGACGTTATCATACCAATGCTGGGCCGTACATATAAAACTATCATCCGGCGGCTTATCAAAGCAGTGATCGTCTTGGTGTTGTCGTATTAGGTAACGGTGTAGCTTAATATGCCATAAAAGTTGTTGATATCCACCCGGTATAGTTAAGTCGATATGATGTTTAGAATCGGGCCGAGTGCGGTCGAGTTCGGTCTGCTCCAGAAAAAAGGCGCATCCCTCTTTAATCAGCAACTCATCCGGCTTGATGTCAGGTGTCAGGGTAATGGGGGTTGGCAGTTCTGTGACGTTGGCTTGAATCGTTTTCCAGCCCAAATCTTTAGCCACCGAAACTCGATGATTGCCATCCTTAACGAAATAGACTTGGTCTATTTTATAGACATCAATCGCCGGAAACCCTTTGCCGGTAACGGCTAGAGTATAGATACTGCGCCAGCGCTCCTTGTTGCGCTTATCTCCGGTGCGAGGAAAAAAGTGACGGGTGAACTCTTCGTACCGTCCGGTGCTTCCGGTGATACTGGCAATGGGTATATCTTGCAACCCCTGAAAGATGCTCTCGTGCAGGCGCAACTTATCGACTACCTCATCAAACGAGAGCAAGTGCATGTTGTGTCCGGTAAAAAACCCCATAAACCGTTCCAGAAAGCCTCGTAGCCGGACATATTTAAACTCAGATTCACTGTCTATATAGGCTTTGACCTGTGGGTCTAAAATTGGTGACGACATTGTCTTATAGTTTTAACGATTCTGCGATTCAATGATTCTGCGATTCGGCGACTCGTTGAATCGCTCAATTGCCGAATCGCTGAATCTCTCAATCTACATTCAGAGTGACATGGCCCAAACGAAGATCAAGGCCTCCATTGACTATCAACGTAAGCCGAGACATGTAGCACATGCTTCAGCCTGTGCCGCACAGTCTAAAGACTGTGTTACGATATTATCTGTCGCACGTTAAGTTGATAGCCTCTCCATTGTACCAGATTCCGCGCCTGTCGCAATTTTTCCCTCGCCCACGAACATACGATGGCGGGCATGGAAACTGGCTCATCGCTCATCGGGTATTCAATTCCTTAAGACCTTAAGGTGACTGCGCCTATTTGGATAACGCCCTAACCGCGTGTATCATACGCCGTTGTGATGAAAAAAGTTCTCCTTTGTGTTGCCAGTGCTTTTTTGTTCTTGGCCGCACTTTTAATGACAGCCTGTCAAGCTCGCCCAACTGCATCTCCCCTAGCAACGCCGTCCCCGACGTTAGTGGCAGACCCTTCGCCGACCATAGCTCCTTCTGTCCCGACGAGTACGGCCACGCCGACCGCTCAACCAACATATTCCCCCACCGCCATGCCATCAAGCACTGCCACGCCGATGCCGTCGGCAACATCAACCAGGCCCCCAACACTTGCACCAACATCAACCAGGCCCCCAACACTTGCGCCAACATCAACCAGACCCCCGACACTTGCGCCAACCGCGACACCTCCCCTACCCGTAACCGTTTATGAAACTACTATCAGCCTACCGACCTATCCTTTTCAACAGTTTTTGATTCCTAGGCATGAAGAGCGATATAACCTGCCATTGACCTACCTTGACCGACGGGCATACGATGCCTCGAACCCTGAACCAAGCATGGTCGATTATAACGCCGTCGTATTAGAGAATCCCTATCTCCGGCTGACCTTTATGCCGACGTTGGGCGGACGGTTGTACAGTGCGGTAGTTAAGTCACCCGGGCAAGAGGTTTTTTATCAGAACAAAGTGATAAAACCCTCTGTCTATGGACCGTTTTTTGAGCCAATTGAGGGCATGAATGTCAACTATTGGTTGGCTGTCGGTGGCATGGAGTGGGCTTATCCGGTGCAGGAGCATGGCTATCGGTGGGCCGAGCCTTGGGGCTATGAGGTGCGTCAGACCGATACGGGCGCGACCATCACCCTGCAAGACAGTGGGCCTGACCGAGTCGGGGTCACGGTTGAGGTGACGTTATCGGCTCATCGGGCGAGTTTTATGGTCAAGCCAATGTTGACGAACAACACTGATCAGCCGGTTCCGGTTCAATTTTGGTTAAATGCCGTATTAGCCCTCGCTCCCGATTCGGTCTCCCCAAAAACCCAATTTATTGTACCGACTCACTCGGTCACGGTTCACAGTCGCGGGGCAGAGGGATGGGCCGTGCCACCGGAGCATGGTCAGCTTAGTTGGCCGCTTGTTGAAGGGCGAGACCTACGATATTATGAGCAATGGTCGAACTATTTAGGCTTTTTCGCCCCGTATTTAGACGCACCGTTCATGGGCGCGTATAATCCCGAAACCGACTTGGGCGTGGCTCGGTTGTTTCCCTTTGGGTCACGCTCGGTAGCCGGTAACAAACTGTTCGCCTTTGGTCAACAGTTTCCAGACCGCAGTTATACTGATGATGACTCTCAATATTTTGAGATGTGGGGCGGAATCAACGAAGGATTCTGGCCAGAGAATGATATAATAATAGGCCCAAATGAAACCGTCGGCTGGTCGGAGCAGTGGTGGCCGTTGCCGAGTCTTGGCGGGCTGAGTTGGGCCAATCAGCATGTCGCCATATCAACCCACAAAACCGAGACGGGCCACATGATAACGGCTCTATTTGCTCAACCAACCGACGGGCTAATGACTGTGCTGTCGGGCGAGACCATCATCAGCCAAGAGCCGTTCAACGCTGAGGTAAATCAGCCAATGACATGGTCGGTATCGGCTGACCCGTCTCAAGCAATACACCTTGAGTTGACCGATGATACAAGCGAGTTAATACTTTTTTATACGATTGAGTAAAAAAACGGGTTACCAACTTAAGGTGCGACAAAACACATCGGAATAAATCCCGATGCTGATAGCCAAAGCAGGCTAAAGCCAGCTAAATAGGCCGCTTTTAGCGGTCTTCAGCTTTTAGCGTGGGGATTTATTCCCACGTTATCTGTTTCGCCTTATGTTTATAGCCAAAAAACGCGATAGCGCAGGCATCCAGCTAATCCGCATCTGGATAAGACAAAATACAGTCCAAAATGGAAATAAACCAGCATGAATGAACAGTTTACGATTGAGTGTGACCAATGTCACAATATTTATGAAGATATAGAGGACGCGTGTCCTCATTGTGGACAACCGAATCCGAACCCCATCGATCCAGAGGCCAGTTATCCGGCTGACGATTATCAATATGGCGATGAAGCCGACTACGTTGATGACCCCTACTATCCAGTAGAAGAGGAGTACGCCGAGGAGGAGGAGTATGAGGAATATGAGGAGGAGTATGAAGAAGGGTATGAAGAAGATTACGCCGATGAGTATGTAGACGAGGAGTATGTCGTCACTTATGATGATCCATACAATCCGTATACCGACCCGTATACCGACCCGCATGCCCCACCCGGGGTTGATCTGGTCAGCGAGACAAAGCCATCCCCCTTCTATCGATTTTTGCGTTTCTCGCTAGGTTGTTTGCTTATCGTAGCCTGTACCGTATTTTCTTTTGTCACCATTGGAGCCTTTGGCGTTTATAATGGTTATCAGGAGGTCGCGGCGGAGGTTGATTCTAAAACCCAGACTCATTACGATAAAGGCATAGCTCATTTGGAAAGTGAGAACTATGAGCGGGCCATCAGCGAGTTTGATTACGCCCTCAGTTTTGACCCCAATTTTGAAGCCGCCCTCATTTCTAAAATAGAAGCGGAGAAGCTACTCGCCGCGCAACCGACTCCAACCTCCATTGTGATTGATGCGGCCACCACTGGCACGTCAGCCTTATTAAAACAGGCCGAAGAACATATTATCAAACAGAAATGGATTGAAGCGGTACAGACCTTGTCTCAACTGCGGGCCATCGACTCAAGTTATGAGCTAGACCGAGTGTCGGAAATGGTATTCACGGCCAACTATCAGCTAGGGCTAAAGCAACGCACCCCAGAGCAGATTAATGAGGCGCTCTTGTCCTTTGAGCGTGCCTTAGCCGAGCGTCCCAACGACCCCAAAGCCAGCGCAGAGCGTGACCGAGCAACCCTTTATAACGATGCCCAAGAAGCTCAACAACGAGACAAAAACTTGGCCGTTGACTATTTTACTGATTTGTATGAACTTGCTCCCAATTATTTAGATGTTGATGAGCGTATCGTATTGGCTCATGAACTGTTGGGCGACGATTTAGCTCTGCAAGGGGATTGGTGTGAGGCAGAACTGCAATATGCTCAGGCAGTCGTTCTGTCGCCGAGTGAAAAATTACGAGCTAAAGCAGATAACAGTGGCGCAGAATGTCTGGATAAAAAAGGAGCGAAAACCACCGACGAAGATACGGCTGATGAGGAAGATACCTCGTCTACTTCTGCTACCGATAGTGAGCCTGAAAATGCAGGCTCTGAAAATACGGACGAAGAAGTAGAATCAACCGAGGTTGAATCCACGCCTACCCCGGCCAGGGGGAGCGAGAGTGACATCACCTCCCAAGTGGTTGTCCCCGCCGATTCTGAAACGGGTGATGAAACCTCAACAGAGGCGACCGATACGGAGACCGCAGAAACTGAGGAAGCCACCTCAACGGTTGTGGTTGGCGGTAACATCTACTACACCGCCTACAATAAAGATGAAGATCAATGGCTACTGTTCTCGATTTCGGCCTCTGGGGAGCCGAAAGTTATCCGCACCCAAATGATTATGCCAGCCATAAGCGCTGATGGACGCTTCTTAATGTCTCGTTCTGAGGCTAGAGATGCAGAAGGGTTACATTTGTACGACCTCCATACTGGTAAAGCCCAACGAATTACGATTTTTCGACAAGATGTTTTGCCCCGATTTGGGATAGACGGTGGTCAATTTATCTACAACGCTCAAGAACCGGCCACAGACATTTGGAAAGTGCATCAAGGATTTACCGACGGGTTGACAGAATCGAAGATTATTGTTGATGGTCGCACTCCCGATTGGGCCAGAGACGGTGCGCTGGTTATCCAAGCCACCACGCCCGATGGGAACAACCCCGGCCTCTATATCTCCGCCTTTTTAGGCGGGGCAACCGAGCGAATCACTACCCATGAAAGCGACCGCAAGCCACACTTCTCGCCTGACAGTAGCCGAATCGCCTACATGTCCACTCAAGGCGGCAATTGGGACATCTACGTTGTGGGCCGAGATGGTGGCGACCCCAAACAGATCACCACCTACGGCGGTAACGACGGCCTACCCGTTTGGTCGCCGGATGGAAACGCCATCGCTTATGTATCTGACGAGGGGGGCATGTGGGCCATCTACACCATCGCCGCTACGGGCGGCACGCCCACCAAACTGGTCAATTGGAGCGAGCTAAATCGTGTAGATTGGCTCATGTCCCAAATTGCTTGGGGGCCGTAGGGTTATCATCTATAAAATGCAGAGTCACATGTTGATATTGACATAACATTAAATTAAAGCGGTCAATTCAAGACATGTGGTAAAATAATGCTCGAAATTCGACCTCCGAACTCTTTTACGAGGCAAACGCCTCGTTATGTCAATATCAATATGTCGGAGACTCTACAACTAAGGGGTTACAAAAGGGCTTGACAAATGCCTAGTACTAGAGTATACTGTTGGCGTTTCTCGGAAACGCTTCCGAAGAGTTAGCTTTAGGTATTATCGAAGCCGCTCGCGAGTTAAATATTAACGTCCCAAGTGATTTATCTGTTATTGGTTATGATGATATTGAACTAGCTCATTTTGCCCAGCTTACAACCGTCCGACAACATCTGTTTGAATCGGGCGTTCAGGGCATGGAACTACTCCTCATCAACACTCCCAACTATAACGCCGATTGTACCCAATTAGAAACAAAACTAATTGTTCGCCAAACTACTGTCTCCCTCACCCTTTAGTTTCTGCTAACTTGCAATATGAACCCTCATGTAGTAGTATCAATTTGAAAATACATTGCATATAAGTCTGTATACCATGTGCCATTTTGTTAACAAGATGCTACAAGACGTTACAAGGTGACAGTATTATATATAACGATTTGTTTTCGGGCAATATATTACGTATTGGCAATAAATTTTAGCGGAAAGTAAAGTCAACCAATAATAGTGACTTTATAGCTAACCAGTCTTGGTCTTTGTTTGGGCTAACTAGAAACCGGGTTTTTGTTTGGTTTGAATCAGATAACTCAATGTCTTATGAGTTTGTTTGGGTAGTAAAAACCCGACTTTTTATCTCCCAGATTACAGATACGGCGCAGGAATGGTTCGGGGATATGACCGCTAATCAAAAAGCCCGCGAATTATCACTCGTAAGAGAACTCTTGAATCAAAAAGAGATACCATTTTGGAAGTGACTCATTCGCGTCAATTGGATTAGCAATCATATTCTGTACTCCCCCAACTACTCTATGCCCCCATTACAGATACA